>NZ_CP029211.1 GCF_003100395.1 Aquabacterium olei | reverse complement strand
TGCGTGTCCTCGTTGGTATCCAGATCAGATGGATTCATTGTGGAGATCCGCCTTGCCGGAGGAAATTGTCGGGAGGGGGTACCGCTTTGGTGGTAGTGGCCTGTCCGGCACAGTGCCCCGGGGCCGCGCCACACACTGTGTCCTGGGGTCGCGACACTGTGTCGCCCCGGGGCGCGGCGGCGGGCCCGGGGTGCATCCCCGAACGGCGGAATCCCCTGCGGGCACACCGCGCGGCCCGGGCTTTGCTATGTGAGCGTCATCTCTCCACCGACCGGCTCACGACGTGAACGCGCTCACCGCCCTGCCTGCCCTCCCCTCGCTCGCCGCCCTGTCCGATCGGCCTGTGGCGTCAGCGCAGGTCGTGCAGGTGCAGGCACCGGCCCGTCTCCATCTGGGCTTTCTCGACCCGGGTGCGTCGCTGGGACGGCGCTTCGGCAGCCTGGGGCTGACCATCAACGGGCTGGCCACCGTGATCGAGGCACGCCATGCCGACCGCGACAGCGTGTCGCTGGCCCCGGGCGTGCCCGAGGCAGAAGGCGCTCGCGCCCTGAGCTTCCTCCTGCGCACACGCCAGGCCCTGCGGGACAGCCGACCCGTGGCGCTTCGGCTGCAGCACCTGCTGCCCGAGCACCAGGGCTTCGGCTCCGGCACGCAGATGGCCCTGGCCATTGCCCATGCGGTGGCCTGCCTGGAAGGACACGCGCGCAGTGCCGCGGAACTGGCGCGCGCCACGGGCCGCGGTCTGCGGTCCGGCATCGGGATTGCCTCGTTCGAACAGGGCGGGCTGCTGCTGGATGGCGGCCCGGGACGCCACGCGGCGCCCCTGCTGTGCCGCCTTGCGTTCCCCGAGGACTGGCCCGTGCTGCTGATCAAGGAGCCCGCCTCGCGGGGACTGTCCGGCGAGGCCGAGCGACAGGCCATCGCCAGCCTGCCCCCTTTGCCGCGTGCACACGCCGCGGCCATCTGCCACCGTGCGCTCATGCAGGTGCTGCCTGCGGTGAGCGAGTCCGACTTTGCCGCCTTTGCGCAGGGGGTCAGCGCCATCCAGCGCCTGCTGGGCGGGCATTTCGCCCCGGCACAGGAGGGCCGCGTCTGGGCCAGCCCGCACGTCGCCCCCCTGTTGGACGCGCTGGAACGCCAGCACGGCGCGGCCATCGGCCAGAGCTCGTGGGGACCCACCGGCTTTGCCATCTTCCCCTCGCTGGCCCGCGGCCAGGAAGCCGTGGCGTGGGCCGCGCAGCAAGGTCTCATCTCCGACGCAATCGCACTCCAGTGGGTGTCGGCCCGCAACCGCGGCGCCGATGTGCACTGGCTTCCTCACTCTGACTGAACCACCTGGCGCCCCCCATGGAAAAGCCCTTCATCCTCCACCTCTTCACGCCCGAGGCCCGCGTCAGCCCGTTCGACGTCAACATGGCGGTCGACGCCGGCTACCAGGTGCTGATGCCCTACACCGGCGTCGAGCTGCCGATGGTCGTCGGCCTGACCCACGACGCCATCTTCTCGCGGGGGCCCAAGGGCGTCAGCCGCACCGGTCTTTTCATTGGGGGACGGGATGTGCTCCTGGCCGCCGACATGCTGGAGGCCGCGCAGAAGGCCATGGTGCCGCCGTTCGTGGTTTCGGTGTGCGCCGACCCCAGCGGGGCCTACACCACGGCGGCGGCCATGGTGGCCAGCGTGCAGCACCACCTGCGTCGTCGGCATGAGCGCTCGCTCGCCGGGCTGCGGGTGCTGGTTCTGGGCGGCACAGGCGCGGTCGGTCGGATCGCCGCGGTGCTGGCCGCACGCGAAGGCGCGACGGTCACCCTGTCGAGCCACACGGGGCAGGCCCATGCCAGCCAGGCCGCACGGGCCACCGGCTCGCGCTTCAATGTGTCGCTGCAGGCCTGCTCGGGCCAGCATCCGGAGGACGTGCTCTCGGCACTGCAGCAGTGCGACGTGGTCCTGGCCACGGCCGCTGCGGGCGTGCGGGTGCTGTCGCTCACGCAACTGCAGCAGGCCCCCAGCGTTCTGATTGCGGCGGACCTCAACGCCGTGCCCCCCTCCGGCATCGAAGGCCTCGGCCCGCTGGACGACGGGGTGGCCCTGGGCGGCGGGCAGGCGGCGGGCATCGGCGCACTGGCCATCGGCAACGTGAAGTACCAGGTGCAGCAGCAGTTGCTCCGCCGGATGCGCGAGGCCAGCACGCCGCAGTGCCTGAGCTTCGAGGACGCGCACCGGGTGGCCTCCCAGCACCTCGGGCTGGTGGCAGCCTGAAGACCGCACGGTGGCCACGCTGATCGTCGCCGGGCTGAGCGCCCGCATCATGGCCGAAGCGGCCAGCCAGGACGGCTGGGACGTGGTTGCCCTCGATGCCTTTGGCGACACCGACACCCGCCGATGCGCCGCTGCGTGGCATGCGATCGGCCAGCCCGACGGCATGGGCGTGTCACCGGAGCGCACCCGCCGAGCCCTGGCGCAGTTCGCCGCCGATGCGGAGGTCATCGGGTGGGTGGCGGGCAGCGGCTTCGAAGGACTGTCTCGCTGGTTGGCGGACACACCGCTGCCCCTGATCGGCACGCCCCCTGCCGCGCTGCAGCGCCTGCGTGACCCGCTGTGCTGGTTCACCGCGCTGCAGGACCTGGCCCTGCCTTGCCCGGACAGCCGGATGCAGCCGCCCGCGCAGCCACGCGGCTGGCTGTGCAAGAGCCTGCACGCATGCGGGGGCAGCCATGTGCGACCTGCTTCAGAGCAAGACACACCGGCACCGGGCCGGTACTGGCAGCGCTGGCACCCGGGTCAGGCCATGTCCACCCTGTTTGTGGCGCATGCCGCGGGCACCGTGTGCCTGGGCCACAACCTTCAGGACAGCCGACCGGGACAACTGGGCGAGGCACCCTGCCCCTGGCTGTACCAGGGCGCCATCGGTCCGGTCAGCCTGCCCACGTCGGTGGATCACGCGCTGCGCCACGCCATCCAGGCCCTCACCCACCACTTCGGCCTCAGAGGCCTGTGCAGCCTGGACTTTCTCCTTGATGGCGAATCGATCCGCCTGCTTGAAGTCAACGCCCGCCCCACGGCCACCTGGCCCCTCTACGCCGAGGCAGGCCCGCTGATGAGCGCCCATGTCGCGGCCAGCCTGGCTCAGCCGCTGCCCGCGCTGCAGACGCCGCCCACCCCTTCGGGCCTCACCACGCTGTTCACGTCGCGCCCGCTTCAGATCACAACGGCGGTGCACGACGCCCTGCTGCAGCGGCCCTGGGTGCACGACATCCCGGAGCCCGGCACCCGCCTGACGGCCCACATGCCGCTGTGCACGCTGAGTGCGCAGGGAAGCCACCCGGCCGAGGTGCGCGCCCGGCTGTCCGCCCGCCGCGACACGCTCCAGAGACATCTGGCCACACTGCCCTCCACAGGACCCTTCCATGTCAGCCCTGCCCCTCACGCCTGAACACCTCAGCCTCAACCGCCTCGCCGAGCCGCTGGTCGACCAGTTGCTGGACGAGGCCGACACCCTGGGCCTGTCGGTCCACGTCAATGACCGCGGCACCCGCCTGGTGGACGCGGGGCTCGCCGTGCCGGGCAGCCTCGACGCGGGGCTGCTGGTGGCCCGGATCTGCATGGCGAACCTGGGCCAGATCCAGCTCCGGCATTTGCCTCAGGCCGGCTGGCCCACCTGGGTCGAGATCGACAGCGCCCATCCCGTGCTGGCGTGCCTGGGCAGCCAGTACGCGGGCTGGAGCCTGTCGGCTTCGAAGGAAGAAACCGGGGGCAAGCGCTTCTTCGCCCTGGGGTCGGGTCCGGCACGGGCTCTGGCTGGCAAAGAGGCGCTGTTCGACGAACTGCGCTACCAGGACCGCGCCGACCGGGGCGTGCTCGTGCTGGAGGTGGACCGGGTTCCGCCCACGGTGGTGATCGACAAGATTCTGGCCGACTGCCACCTGCCGGCCGATGGGCTGACGCTGATCGTCACCCCCACCACCAGCCCGGCCGGAACCACCCAGGTGGT
The DNA here is from genome assembly GCF_003100395.1 of Aquabacterium olei. NCBI lineage: Bacteria > Pseudomonadati > Pseudomonadota > Betaproteobacteria > Burkholderiales > Sphaerotilaceae > Aquabacterium > Aquabacterium olei. Next base: position 362,233 of record NZ_CP029211.1, on the reverse strand, counting down.
GGCGCGGGCCCTGGAAGTGGCCTTGCACAAGGCCCACGAACTGCACTTCCCGCTGGAGAACATCGTGCACGGCCGCGCCCTGGCCCCGCTGCCTGTGCCCAGCCCCGACGGCCTTCAGGCCATGGGGCGCACCAACGACGCCATCCTGTACGGTGGGCAGGTTCACCTCACGGTGCGCTGTGACGACGACGAAGCACGGCAACTCGCCATGGCCCTGCCTTCATCCAACTCGCCGGCATACGGGCGCTCCTTCGCCGACGTGTTCGAGGCGGCCGGCTTCGACTTCTATCAGATCGACCCGGCCCTGTTCGCCCCAGCGGAAGTCTGGGTCAGCAACCAGCAGAGTGGCCACACCTTCCATGCCGGCCAGTGCGACATGGGCCTGCTGAGACAGCAGTGGCTCAAGGAGTGAGCGTGACAAACCGCATCGCCATCATGACCGACACAGTGGGCTGGCATTGCCGACGCCTGCAGGACGCGCTGCAGGCCCGCGGCATGGTGGGTCACTGCGTGGACCTGTCGGCCTGCCGCATCGACACCACCGTCTCCTGGCATGGGCTGCAGTTGCCCGGCTTCGACGACGCCCTGCCTCAGGCCGTCATCGTGCGTGCCGTGGCCGGTGGCACCTTCGAGCAGGTCACCAAGCGACTCGGCGTGCTGCACGCCTTGAACGACCTGGGTGTGCCCGTCTACAACAGCCCCCGCGCCATCGAGCACAGCGTCGACAAGTCCGCCACCAGCGTCCGCCTGCATGCCGCAGGCATTCCAACCCCGCCCACCTGGGCCACCGAGTCGCCCGCCGAGGCCGAGCGCATCGTGGTGCGTGAAGCCGCTGCCGGCCGGGCCGTGGTGGTCAAGCCGCTGTTCGGCTCGCAGGGCAAGGGCCTGGCACTGGCCGGGTGGGTCAACGGCGCCTATCAGGCCCTGCCACCGCTGGCCACGTCGCTGTATGGCGGCATGGCCTATCTGCAACGCTACCTGCCACCGGTCAGCGAGCCCGGTTTCGACTGGCGCGTGCTCGTCATCGGCGGACAGGCGGTCGGCGCCATGCGGCGCGTCAGCCGGCACTGGGTGCACAACATCGCCCAGGGGGCACGGGCCGAACGCCAGCCGCTGACGCCCGAACTGGCGGAGCTGGCCGAGCGTGCCACGGCCGCCCTGGGGCTGGACTATGCCGGCGTCGACCTCATGGCCGCGCGCCTCGGTCCGCAAGGCCCGACGGACCTGCAGGTGCTGGAGGTCAATGGGGTGGCAGCCTGGCAAGGGCTGCAACAGGTGATGGACCAGCCTCTGGCGCCGCTGATCGTCAACGACCTGATCGACCGCAAGATGGCGCAGCACGGTCCGGCCATCCGCATCGCGCGGCACCGCCCATGAAGGCCCGCGCCGAAGTGGCCTTCCGGCTGGCCTGCTGTCTGGACGTGGCGGTGCGCAAGCCGGGCAACGTCAGCCTGGCGAGCCCCGGTCACGGCATGGCGGCCCGACACTTTCTGGACAGCGCCCGGGTGGCCGGGCCGGCCTTGCTCCAACCCGGCGCGACGGTCGGTGCCCGCATCGAGCAAGCCGTGTCGGCCACGCGCGCCGTGGCAGGCTGCAACACCAACCTGGGCATCGTGTTGCTGACCGCCCCGCTGGCCGCTGCGCTGGAGGCGGCCCCCGATGAGCCGGTGGCGACCGGGCTCTGGCAGCAGGCCACCGAAGGCGTGCTGCACGCCCTGACCCGCGACGACGCGGCAGCGGCCTTCCGCGCCATTGCCCTGGCTGCACCGGGCGGCCTGGGCAAGGTGCCCGATCAGGATGTGCACGCGCCCCCCACCGTCACCCTGCGCGACGCCATGGCGCTCGCCGCCCCGCGGGACCGCGTTGCCATGCAGTACATGCAGGCGCATGACGATGTGTTCCACCCGCTGCTGAACACCTTGCGCTCCGCCTGGCGACAGCGCATGGAAAGCAGCCCGCCAGGGCGGGATGGGGCCCGAGCCGCACTCGTTCACAGCGTGCAGATGACCTTTCTGCATGCACTGAGCCACTGGCCCGATTCGCATGTGGCGCGCAAGCACGGCGAGGCCACCGCGCAGCAGATCATGACCGAGGCCCGCCCCTGGCTGGCCAGGGGCCACAGCGGCGCGGAGATCGACGGCCTGCTCGCATGGCAGGACTGGGACAGCGCACTCAAGGCCCGGGGACTGAACCCCGGCACCAGCGCTGACCTCACGGTGGCGACCCTGCTGGTGGCGGCCCTGACCGAGCCCGATTGGGCCGAGGCGGCCATGGCCCTGGTCGGGGCCATGCCGGACTGATCAGGCTGAGACCGGGCGAACGTCCGGGCTCTTGATGCGGCCCCGGGGCGGCGCGAAGTCACCCGCGCGGCGTTCGATGACGACGCCCACCGCCACCACATCATCGAACTTGCGGGGCTTGGCCACCGCCACCCGCGTCCACACCGCGCCGAACTCCATCACCAGGATCCGGGCCACGTCTTCGGCCAGGGCCTCGAGCAGCTGCACGCCGTGCTCCGCCAGCAGGCGCAGCACACGGCCCCGCACCACGCTGTAGTCGATCGTGTCGTGGATGCGGTCCGTCGCGCAGGCATGCGAGCGGGGCAGGCCCGCCTGCAGGTCGATGCGGACCGGCTGCGTGACTTCCAGCTCGTCATCGTGGATGCCGATCACGGTGTCGGCCACGAGGCCCTCGATGAAGATGATGTCCAGCGCTTCGCCGGGGACGGGGTTCGCATGCCGGGGCAGTTGTCCGACGTGCAGCAGCTCGAGGCTGGTCATGGGGTGCTCCTTGTGGTCGCCTGGTGGCCACCGATCCAACTGAGGGGTTTGCCCGGCTGGCACGGCTTGTGCACCTGCAGGCGAGAACACACCCCGTTCTGCAAGTTGCATGCCCCTGACCACGCCATGAATGCCCCCTGCCCTTCCCCCCTCGCTGGCAGCCGCATCGCCTGGGCCATCACCGGCTCGGGCCATGGCCTGGTCGAGTCCCTGGCGCTGGCCAGAAGCCTGCCCGATGTGGACCTCTTTCTGTCCGCCGCGGCAGAAGAGGTCCTGCCCCAGTACGGCCACACGCTCGATGCCCTGCGCGCCGACTTCAAGGTCTTCCGCGACAAGAGCGCCAGCGCCATCCCGGTGGGCCAGCTGTATGCCGGCGTCTACCACACCGTCGTCATCGCCCCGGCCACCAGCAACACCGTGGCGAAATGCGCGCTCGGGATCTCCGACACGCTGCCCACCAACATGCTGGCCCAGGCAGGCAAGCTGGGCATCCTGAGCATCGTCTTCGCCTGTGACACCGAGCCCGTCGTGGTCACCCGCGCACCGCATGACTGGGTGACCCTGCGGCCCCGGCGCATCGAACTCGATCATGTTGCGCGCCTGCGGGAGCTGGATCACTGCCAGGTCGTGTGCAACATCCCCGAACTCGAAGCGGCCCTGGCCGCCCGGCGCAACAAGGTGTCCGATACATGGAACACATCGTCTTTCTGACGGGGCACCTGGCGCACCCTGCGCTGGAACGCGTGCTGCACGGCCTGGCCCCGACGCCCTTCACCTGGGAGATCCGCGACATCGGCCTGCAGGTGGCCGCCCTGATGACGGCGGACATGATCCGCCGCCGTGTGCCGGCGCCCGTCCAGGCCGACCGGATGATCGTGCCCGGGCGCTGCATGGGCGACGTCGCCGCCTTGAGCGCCCACTACGGCATCCCGGTGGAGCGGGGCCCGGAAGAGCTCAAGGACCTGCCCCGCTTTTTCAAGCGTGCGCAGCAGCCGGTCGACCTCACGCAGTACCGCACGCGCATCTTTGCCGAGATCGTGGACGCCCCCCGCCTCGATGTCGCAGGCATCCTCGCCCGCGCGCGGCAACACCGGTCCGAAGGGGCGGATGTGATCGACCTCGGCTGTCTGCCGGCCACGCCCTTCCCTCACCTGGAAGACGCCGTGCGGGCGCTGAAGCGCGAGGGCCACACGGTGAGCGTGGACACCCCTGACCCCCAGGAGCTGCTGCGGGGCGGCCGGGCCGGCGCCGACTACCTGCTGAGCCTCAACATCGACACGCTGTGGGTGGCCGACGAGGTGGCCTCGGTGCCGGTGCTGATTCCGCGCACCCCGACGGACACGGCCTCGCTGGACGAGGCGATTGCCGGCATGCAGGCCCGAGGCCGGCCCTTCCTGGCCGACCCCATCCTCGACCCCCTGCCCTTCGGCTTCACCGAGTCCGTGGTGCGCTACCACGGGCTGCGGGCACGCCATCCGGACATCGACATCCTGATGGGCGTGGGCAACCTCACGGAGCTGCTGGAGGCGGACACGAGCGGCATCAATGCGGTGCTGCTGGGCATCGCGGCCGAACTCGACATCGCCGCCATTCTCACGACGCAGGTCAGCGGCCATGCGCGCCGTGCCATCCGCGAGGCCGACTGGGCCCGGCGCATCCACCACGCTGCCCACCAGATGCACATGCTGCCCAAAGGGCTGAGCGACGCCCTGATGACCGTGCACGCCAAGCATCCCTTCCCCGACAGCCCCGCCGAGATCGAGCAGACCGCCGCGGCCGTGCGCGACCCGAACTTCCGCGTCCAGGTCTCCGAGCAGGGCATCCACGTGTACAACCGCGACGGGCACCGCCTGGGACAAGACCCCTTCGCACTGTGGCCCACGCTGGGCCTGGAGCGTGACGCCTCTCATGCCTTCTACATGGGCGTGGAACTGGCACGGGCGCAGGTGGCCTTTCAGCTGGGCAAGCGGCACGTGCAGGATCAACCACTGAGCTGGGGCTGCGCGGTCGACGCGGCTCAGGATGGCGCACACCGTTGCGCCCCACCGGACCGGGAGCGCGCATGAACGACCAGATCTTCGAAGCCGTGGTGAGCACACTGGACCCACAGGGCACACCACACCTGGCCCCCATGGGCGTGCGCTATCTGGCAGGCGATGCGCCGTCCGTGCGCCTGCTGCCCTTCAAGCCGTCCCGCACACTGGATCACATCCTGAGCCGGGGGGCTGCCGTGCTCAATGTGCTGACGGACACCCGGGTGTTTGCCGGCTGTGTGACCGGCCGCCGCACCTGGCCCACCGTGCCGTTGAACGGCGTGGCGGGGGTGCGCCTGGCCTGCGCGCTGCGGCACCTCGCCCTGCAACTGACCGACGTGCAGCCGGATGCGCAACGCCCCGTGCTGACCCTGTCGGTGGTGCAGGCACAGGACCATGCCCCTTTCCTCGGATTCAACCGGGCGCAGGCCGCGGTCATCGAAGGTGCGGTGCTGGTAAGCCGCCTGCACCTGCTGCCCCTGCACCAGATTCAGAACGAGATGCGTCCACTGCAGGTGGCCATCGACAAGACCGCCGGCCCGCAGGAGCGCGAAGCATGGCAATGGCTGTGCGAGGCCGTGGCCCGCCACGCCCTGCAACCGGACTCCCCGTCCAACCTGAATGGAGCGACCGCATGAATTCCCCCCTCCACGGCGTGCTGGTGAGTGTGCGCAATCTGGACGAAGCATGCCGGGCGCAGGCCGCAGGCGTGGACCTGATCGACCTGAAGGAGCCCGCCGACGGGGCGCTGGGCGGCCTGCCCTGTGCCCTCATCCGTGAGGTGGTCACCGGCCTGCGCGGTCGCGGCCACCATGGTCCGCTCAGCGCCACCATCGGCGACGTGCCCATGACCGAGCTCGACACTATTCTGGCCCGCGTGCAGGCCGTGGCAGCAACCGGGGTGGACATCGTCAAGGTCGGGATCACGTCCGGCCCGGAAGCCGCTGCCGTGATCGATGCCCTCGCGCCCCTGCCCTGCGCCATCATTCCGGTGTTTCTGGCCGACGATGGCCTGGACCCGCTGCTGCTGGACCGCGCCCACCGCGCACGCTTTCCCGCCCTGATGCTGGACACGGCCCGCAAGGACCGGGGCAGCCTGTTCGATGTGCTGGCGCAGGCCGAGCTGCGGGACTTCGTCTCGGCCTGTCATCGCCATGGTCAGGGCGCGGGCCTGGCCGGGGCGCTGCGCTTCCGGCACCTTGCAGATCTGGCCGCGCTGTCTCCAAACTATGTCGGCTTCCGCAGCGCCGTGTGCATCGGAGACCGGGCGCAGGGCCTGCAGACAGACCTGGCACGGGCGCTGATGGCCCAGGCGGCCACATGGGGCCTGTCGCGCAAGCGGCGGCCTCACGCCATCGACGTGCCGATGGGCGTCCCGGTGAGCCAGCTGCGCAGCGTCTCGACCTGATCGCTGGACAAGACATCGATCGCCAGGCCTGCGTGGCGGGCCATGGGCTCGAAGGCGGCATCCACGATGCCCCGTGCAGCCCATTCCGCGACATCCCATCGGGGCTCGACGGCGCACGATTTCACCAGCGTCAGACGCTCGGCATTGAGCTGGCGTGCCAGCCACAGCGCCAGGCTGTCGGAGGTCACGTCCCAGCTGGTGAGTTCGTCGGGCTGGTCACGCAAGGCCTGCATCGGCATCCACAAGGCCGTGCCCCCGCGGCGCAGCACCCGCCGCACATCGGCTGTCGAGAGCACCGGCTCGAGCGTGCCCACGAGGCTGCGCATCATCATCGCGGTCTGGGCCATGGCCAGCACGGCCATGTTGTGCGCGGCCACGTCATCGAACTGCCAATGCCGCTGGGCCGTGCGCACCTCGTCTGCAAAGCGCCCGCCGCCGGGCACGACGACCACGCGCCCCCGACCCACGGTCGCGAGCAAGGCCAGCCACTCGGGCAGGCGTTCGCCCTCGGCCAGGCTGCCGCCCAGCTTCACGACCCACATGCGGCATCCTCCTGCGCGCACAGACAGGCCACCGCCACGCTCGGCGCACACACATCGGCCCAGGTGGCCGTGTCCGGCGTGGCATCCGAGGCCATCGAGAACGCCACGGTGTTCAGGCGATGCACAGGGCGGTTCATCATCTGGCCCAGCGCTTCCACCAGAAACTGTCCGCACCCTGCCGCCACCAGCGGCGCATCGGCCGGCAACCCGGCCTGTCGGGACACGCGGTTCACCTGTTCGGCCGTCCAGTCCAGCTGGGCCTGCCGCCATGTGCGGGCCAGCGCCCGCCAGGCGGGCAGATCGGCGTCTCGCCCGTCCAGCCCGATCAGGCGCGCCAGCCGCTGGCAGCTGCCATCCAGGTCCTTGGCGCCCCCATCGGCCGCCGGGTACTGGTCATGCACAGCCTGCAGTTCGCCAGTCAGGCGGTACACATCAGCCGTGGTCGCGAAGAACTCGTTCGTCACATTGCGCAGCAGCCCATCGAAGGGCACCTGGCGGGCCAGCACACACACCGGCGTGCGCGCCACGCCCAGGTAAACCAGCTCACCCGTGGCCAGCCGGCTGGCATCCGTCCGTCCCAGGGCTCGCACATCGCCACCCCGCAGGGCGATGATGTCGGTCGTCGTGCTGCCGATGTCGACCAGCAGCCCGCTGCCCGCGGCACGCGCTGCCACGGCCGCGGTCGCCAGCCAGTTGGCCGAGGCCACGGCCTGCCACGCAGGGTGCAGCGTCTCGAGCGCAGGCCAGCCCGCCTCGCCGGCATAGAACCGAAGACTCTGGCCTGGCAGCGCAGCCATGCGCTGTGCAATGGCCATCACGCCTTCTTCTCGGTGGGCGAAGGCATCGACCATTTCCCCGCTCATGGTGACCGCATGGTGCACACGGGCCATGTCGGGCCAGTGCTGCTGCGCGGCCTGCAGCACCGCATCGAGCTGGTCCAGACCCTGCCACAGCGGACAGGCCCACTGCCGCACCGCCTGCACGCGGCCTTGCGCCACGCGACAGGCCTTGACGTGCGCCCCGCCGATGTCCCAGCCGACATACGGGGTGCCCTCGCTGGTTCCGTCGCGCTCACGCATGCGCCTTCTCCGGCACAGCTCGTCCCCCTGGCGCAAAGACATCGAGCAGCCTGGCGCCCAGGCTGAGGCCGGTCGCCTCCGACAGGCCGGCAAACGCCCAGGTCACACGCGGGTTCACCTCGATCACCACGGGCCCGAACACCGGGTGGTCCACGTAGTCGATGCCGACAAAGCCCTTCAGACCCGGTATGGCCGCCACCACCTGTCGTGCCAGCCGCGCAAGCCGGGCCCGTGCCGGATCCCCCTCCCCCATCACATTGCGTGTGAGGCCCGCCATGCTCACGTGGCCGTCGGAGACCACGTGCATGTGCAGCTGGTTGACGCTGACCAGCGTCGTGCCCAATGCGCCCACCACCAGAGACAGGCTCATGGGCAGGCCGTCCACCCAGGGTTCGAGGGTGCTGGACAGGCCGCGGGCGTCGCGGTCGGCCCAGGCCATCCGGGCCTCTTCTTCACGTTGGAACCGTTGTGTGGCCAGCGCCCCGGCGCCGTCATCGGGCTTCACGACCCACGCCCGGGCCGCCTGGCGCACCGCCGGGTCCAGCGGCGTCAGCACGCCCACCGCCTCCAGGGCGGCCAGCGTCAGGCTCTTGCTCGTGGCCACCCGGATGGCATCCGGGTCACAGCCCATCCAGTGCGCAGCCGGCACGCTCGCACAGCACGCCGCCAGCAGGCCCTCTGCCTCGGGCGCCACCGCCCAGATCAGGTCATGGCCCGCAGCCAGCCGCGAGAGCAGCGCGGGCGCCGACTCCCCGGGCCGGGCGCGCACGCCACCGTCCTCCCACGGCGCCGTCACGTGCGACACTGTGACGCCCGGAAGCGCCGCCAGGGACGACACCATGGCCGTGCGCATGTCCCGCCCCACGGACAACAGCTCGGCTTGATCGCCTTCCGCTCCCGCGCTGAGGTGTTCGTACACCAACACTGACAAAGGCCTCATGGTATGAACGTGATCCCGGTGATGGATGTGAAAGAGGGGCGCGTGGTCCACGCCCGCCGCGGCGCACGCGACCAGTACCAGTCCGTGCGTTCCGACCTGTGCCCCGGCGATGACCCGATCGAGGTGGCACAGGCGCTGCTCCGGTACACCGGCGCCCGCCAGCTGTACCTGGCCGACCTCGATGCACTGCAGGGCAAGGGACTGCAAACCGCCGTGCTGGCGCGCCTGAGAACCGCCCTGCCCGACATCTGCCTGTGGGTCGATGCCGGCATCCGGCGCCCGGATGAGCTGGACGCCCTGCTGGCTTGCTTCGCACCCTCGCCCCAGCAGCTGGTGGCGGTGCTGGGCAGCGAGTCCCTGTCTTCGCTCGAGGCCCTGCGCGGCTGTCTCGCGCGCCATCCGGCCTGCGCGCTGTCGCTGGACCATCGACATGGCCAGCCGATCGACCCTGCCGCCTGCTGGTCGTCTCCGCAGGACTGGCCCGAGCGGGTGATTGCCATGAACCTCGACCAGGTCGGTGCCGAAGCGGGCCCCGACCTCGGCCTGATCCGGCAGATCCGGTCGCATGCGCCCGACGCCCACGTGTTGGGGGCCGGCGGCATTCGTGATGACGCCGACCTGAACGCGGCCGCCCAGGCCGGCGCCCATGGGTGGCTGGTGGCCAGCGCACTGCACCAGCGGCGGCTTCCACCCGCCAGCTGACAGCAGCAGCGGACGGGGCAAGCGGGTGGCTGCGCAGACCAGGACATGCCGTCGACCAAACAGAATTCATGCCATCGCCCCGCTGACGTTGTCTGGCGATGCCCTGACACCGACGGCGACACACTTTGCCTGCACCGCTGAGCCGCGCCCGCAGGACAGACTGTCCCACCCCTGCCACGCCTTGATCGTGCGTGCGGGGCCGATCCCCGGCGCGCCGCATGGCATGTGCATTGCGTTCATGCCGCCACATGAACGCCCTTTCCGACAGCAGCCACGCCACCCCGGCTGCGGAAACACCCCCCTGGACGTGCCCCTACTGCGCCCTGCTGTGTGACCACGCCCAGGTCGACCTGGCCGACCCGCCTCGCCTGCGCGGGGCCAGCTGCCCGCGGGCCGACGGCGCACTGGCGCACCTGCTGCCGGCAGACAACCCCGAGGCAACCCAGGCATGGGTCAAGGGAACACGCGCCTCCGTGGCCGAAGCGCTGGACGTTGCAGCTCAATGGCTGAGCCAGTCATGCCGTCCGCTGCTCGGCGGGCTGGCCACCGATGTGGCCGGGGCCCGCGCCCTGTACCGTCTGGCGGCGTGCACCCATGCGGTCGCCGACCACGCGCACGGGCAGGCGCTGCACAACGCCGTGCGTGCCCAGCAGGACAAAGGCACCTTCTACACGACCCTGTCCGAGGTCCTGAACCGCTGCGATCTGCTGGTGTGTGTGGGCACGCAGCCGGCGGCGCGTTATCCGCTGTTCTACGAACGATGCGGCATCGGCCGCACCGATCTGCCCCGGCGTCATGTGGTCTACCTGGGGGCCGACCTGGACCCAGCCCTGCCACAGGGTGAGCACGTACACGGCGAAGCGCAGGCCGTCGGGGCGCCGCTGGCCCCGACGCTGTCGGAGCTGGCCGCCTGCGTGCGGGGGCATGTCGCTGCCGATGCACGGGTGGCGGCATGGCAGCCCCTGGTCGATCGGCTGCGCGTAGCCCGCTACCCGGTGTTCGTGTGGGAACCCGGCATGGCTGGCCCGCACGGCGAACTGGTGGGCGAAGCCCTCTACCGGCTGGTGGCCGAACTCAATGTCCAAGGCCGGGCCACCACGCTGAGCCTCGGTGGCGGCGAGGGCGCCTACGCCGTCAACCAGGCATGGACGTGGCTCTCCGGCCTGCCATTGCGCACCGAGCACAGCCCGGCCGGGCTGACCCACGATCCGGTCCGGCTGGCCTGCAGCCGCCTGCTCGCTCGGGGCGAGGTGGACCTGCTGCTGTGGGTCGCCAGCTTTCAGCCGGGCCTGATCCCACCCGACACCAGCCTGCCGCAGATCATCCTGGGGCGACCCGGCCTGGTCCGTCCCGAAGGCGACGTCGTCTTCATTCCAGTGGCCACGCCCGGCATCGAGGCCGGCGGCCACCTCTTTCGTGCCGACGGCGGTGTCGTGCTGCCCCTGCGGCCCATCCGACCCTCGTCCCTGCCCACGGTGGCCGAGGTGGTCGAGGGCCTGCTGCAACGCCTTCAGGCACTCACCGGAGCCCCGGCATGAGCACCATCCGACTCCAGGGCGGCCGTCTGTACGACCCGACCCACGGCATCGACGGCGTGGTGCGCGACCTCGTCCTGCGTGACGGCCGCATCGTGGACCTGCCCGCCCACGAAACCGTCGACCAGACGATCGACGTCACCGGCTGCATCGTCATGGCCGGTGGCATCGACATGCACACGCACATCGCCGGCGGCAAGATGAACCTGGCGCGCCTGATGCTGCCGGAAGACCATCGCCGTGGCTTCGATCCCGCCCCCTTGCCGCTCAACCCGCTGGAGCTGGCCTCGTGCGGGCACTGCGCCCCCGGCACACTGCAGACGGGCTACAGCTATGTGAAGATGGGCTACACCAGCGCGTTCGAGCCCGCCATGGCCGCGAGCAACGCCCGCCACACCCACCTCGAGATGGGCGATGTGCCCATCCTCGACCACGGGGCCTATGTGATGCTCGGCAATGACGAGCTGCTGCTCGACATGATGGCCCGGCAGCAGCCCATCGAACGCATCCGGGACTACATGGCCTGGACCATCCATGCCACCAAGGCACTCGGTGTGAAGGTGGTGAACCCGGGCGGCATCTCCGCCTTCAAGTTCAACCAGCGCCGGCTCGATGTCGACGAGGCCCACACACACTGGTCCGTCACGCCGCGCCAGATCCTGCAGACGCTCGCGCGTTGCCTGCAGGACCTGGGCATCCCGCACCCACTGCACATCCACACCAGCAACCTGGGTGTGCCGGGCAACATCGCGTCGACCCTGAGCACCATCGAGGCGCTGGAAGGCCTGCCCGCCCACCTGACGCATGTGCAGTTCCACAGCTATGGCAAGGAAGGGCCGCACAAGTTCTCGTCGGCGGCGGTCGAGCTGGCCGAGGCAGTCAACCGCCACGCCAACATTTCGGTGGACGTGGGCCAGGTCATGTTCGGGCAGACGGTCACCATCTCGGGCGACACCATGCGGCAATGGGCCAACGCCCCCGCCGGCTCGCCCCGCAAGTTCGGCGGAGCCGACATCGAGTGCGACGCGGGCTGCGGCGTGGTGCCCTTCCAGTACCGCGAGAAGAGCTACGTCAACGCGCTGCAGTGGAGCATCGGGCTCGAGCTGTTTCTGCTGATCGATGACCCGTGGCGCGTGGTGCTGACCACCGATCACCCCAACGGCGGGCCCTTCGGCAGCTACCCGCACCTCATCCGCCTGCTGATGGACAAGGCCTTCCGCGATGAACAGCTGGCGCGGCTGCACCCGGATGTCGCCGCCCACGCCCCGCTGCGCGAGATCCGCCGCGAGCTGACGCTGTACGAGATCGCCATCCTGACCCGTGCGGGCCCGGCCCGTTTGCTCGGTCTGTCGGACAAGGGCCACCTGGGCGCCGGCGCCGCGGCCGACGTCGCGGTCTACCGGGTCCAGGATGACATCGAGGCCATGTTCACCACACCGGCCTACGTCTTCAAGGATGGCCTGCTGGTGGCCCGAGCCGGCGAGATCGTCGCCACGCCGACCGGCGGCGTGCACTTTGCCGAGCCCGAATTCGATCCGTCCATCGGCAAGACGCTGCAGTCCTATGCGCGGCGGCATCTGACGGTGAACCCCGCTCATGCGGTCATCGGCCACGACGAGCTGTGCAGCTGCGGTCGCGGCGGGCGCCTGTTGCCCACGGCCTGCTTTCCAACCTCCTCTCTTGCCGCCTGAGCCCCATGCATCTCCAAGGGATCGCCATCGACGACAGCTTTGCAGAGGCCTTTCCGATGAAGGCCACGCGACTGATCGTCACCGCCCACACGCTTGAATGGGCACGCCATGCGGGCACCGCCGCCACGGGCTTCGCCACCTCCGTGATCGCCTGTGGCTGCGAAGCCGGGATCGAGCGCGAGCTGTCGCCCGACACCACGCCGGACGGCCGCCCGGGCGTGGCCCTGTTGTTCTTCTCGATGTCCGGCAAGGAACTGGCCAAGCAGATCGAACGGCGCGTGGGTCAGTGCGTGCTCACGTGCCCCAGCACCGCGGTGTATGCCGGGCTGCCCGAAGGCGAGGCCATGCCGCTGGGCAAGAACCTGCGCTTTTTCGGCGATGGCTGGCAGCAGTCCAAGGTGATCGATGGCGTGCGCTACTGGCGAGTGCCCGTGATGGACGGCGAGTTCGTCGCCCAGGAAAGCACCCCGGTGGTCAAAGGCGTGGGGGGAGGCAACCTGCTGCTGCTGGCCCGGGACACCGACAGCGCGCTGGCCGCTGCCGTGGCGGCGGCCGACGCCATGCGTCAGGTTCCCAACGTGATCCTGCCCTTTCCAGGCGGGGTGGTGCGCTCCGGCTCGAAGGTCGGCAGCAAGTACAAGGCCCTGAGCGCCTCGACCAATGACGCGTTCTGCCCCAGCCTCCTCCACGTGAGCCCGCGCTCCGCGCTGACGCCCGAGGTGGGCAGCGTGCTCGAAATCGTGATCGACGGCCTGAGCGAAGCCGACGTGGCCGCGGCCATGCGCGCCGGCATCGCGGCCGTGACAGGGCACGGCAGCCAGCCTCCGGTGGCCGGCCTGCTGCGCGTGTCCGCCGGCAACTATGGCGGCAAGCTGGGCCCCTACCACTTCCATCTGCGGGATCTGCTGCCCGAAGGAGCGCACGCATGAGCGGCCACCTGCTTCGGCTGCACACGCAGCCCGCGCTCTCGATCGACCTGCACACGCTGCACCCCGAGCGGCTGCGCGGCCTGAGCGCCACCGAGGTCGGCCACCTGCCGCTGCGGCATGGGCGCGATGCGGCCACCGTCGGCGACTTCTGTCATGTGAGCACGGCGACCGACATGCCGGACACGCTCACGCTCGACGGCGACTTCAGCCGCTTCCATCGCATCGGTCAGGGGCTGACGGATGGCCACATCGTCGTCACAGGCTCAGTGGGTGATCTGGCGGGTGCCGGCATGCGAGGGGGCCAGCTTGTCATCGAAGGACATGCCCGGGACCTGACCGGCTGCGAGATGGCCGGTGGACGGCTCGAGGTCCACGGCAACGTGCGGGACCACGCAGCCGGTGCCCAGGTCGGCAGCCTGGACGGCATGCGTGGCGGCACCTTCATCGTGCGCGGCCATGCCGGCGCCCGGCTGGCCGACCGGATGCGGCGCGGCACCCTTGTGGTCTGCGGCGACACCGGCGATCACCTGGCCTCCCGCATGGTGGCCGGCACCGTGCTGGTGGGCGGCCGCACCGGCGCCCATCCTGCCTGGGGCATGCGCCGCGGCTCCCTGGTCTTCGCGGGCCCCGCCCCTGACCTGGGCCCCACGTTTGCGCCCAACCCCGCCGACGTTCGCGTGGCCTGGCAACTGCTGGCCCGTCATCTTGCCTCGTTGGCTGCCGGGCTCGTTCCCCAGGCCGTCGACCTGCCTCGGCGCGCGCCTGCACGCCGAACCGGTGACCTCTCCGTCAGTGGCATCGGCGACGTCTTCGTGCTCGGTTGATCCCGCGCACTGCCTTCATTCGATTTCCTGAAAACCGCTTCAAACCATGACCCAGCCTGACTACCTCTTCCACGCCGGCGAAGCCACCGTGTTCGCAGCCGAAGGCCAGTTCACCGACGCCATGCCCGAAGTCCTGATCGGCCGCACCAGTGGCCCCGTCGGCCAGGCCTTTGCCAACATGATGGCGCAGACCAAGGGGCACACCGCGATGTTCGCCATCCGGGCCTGCAACCAGCTGGTCCGCCCGGCCACCATCATGGTGCCCAAGGTCACCCTCAAGGACAGCGCCAACATCGAACTGTTCGGGGGCGTGGTGCAGTCCGCCACGGCCGATGCCGTGGTCGACCTGGTGAGCGAGGGCGTCATCCCGCGTGACCTGGTCAACGAGCTGTGCATCATCAGCCTGGTGTGGATCGACCCGCGGTGCGCGCAGGTCCCGCAACTCAGCAAGCGCGACATGTACCGCACCAACTACGAGGCCACCAAGCTGGCGATCCGCCGGGCCCTGGCCAACGAGCCCTCCGTGGACGAGCTGATCGCGAAGCGCCACACCGTCCGTCACGACATGGACGACTGGAGCTGAGGCCAGCGTTATGCACGGCCCCGCCGAGCCCTTCGCGCTGCTGGACGATTGCACGGCGACCCCGGGTCAGCCCTGCAGCCGCCTGTACACCGGCTTCGTGCGGGAGCACCGCTGCGAGAGCGCAGCCACGCTGGACGCCCTCTGGCAGGACGTGCAGCGGGATCAGCAGGCTGGCCTGCATGCCGTCGTGCTGGCCGACTACGAATGGGGGCTGGCCCTGGTCGGCCTGCCGCCCCGCCCCCCAGCCTCCGCCGAACAGCATGCCGCATCGCCCGCCTTGCGCGTGCTGATGTTTGCGCGGCTGCACCGTCTGAGCCGCGACGAGGTCGATGCCTGGCTCGCTTCTCCGCCCGGGTTCACCGCGGCACACGGCGGGGCGCCCCGGCTGAGCCCCTTGACGCCCACGCTCGGCCCTCAGGCCTACGCCCGGGCCATCGCGCGCATCCACGATGCGATCCGTGCCGGTGAGACCTATCAGGTCAACCACACACACCGCCTGCGGGGCGAGCTGACCGGCTCGCCAGTGGCCCTGTATCGCCTGCTGCGCGCCCGCCAGCCCGTGCCCTACGGCGCGCTCATCGCCCTGCCGCCTGCGCCAGGTCGTCCGGCATGGGTGCTGTCGTGCTCGCCAGAGCTGTTCATCGAACAAAACCAGGGCACCCTCACGGCCCGGCCGATGAAGGGCACGGCCCCGCGCTCGGCCGACCCATCCGTCGACCAGGCCCAGGCCCACTGGCTCCGGCACGACGCAAAGAACCGGGCCGAGAACCTGATGATCGTCGACCTGCTGCGCAACGACCTGGGCCGCGTGGCGCAGACCGGGACCGTGAAGGTGCCCGAGCTGTTTGCCGTGGCGCCACACGGGGCGGTCTGGCAGATGACGTCGACGATCACGGCCCGCCTGCGCGAGCACCTCAGCTTCCCGGACCTCCTGCGCGCCAGCTTTCCGTGTGGCTCCATCACGGGCGCGCCCAAGCGCCACACCATGCAACTGATCCAGCAGCTGGAAGACACGCCACGCGGCCTGTACACCGGCAGCATCGGCTGGGTCGATGCCACCGGCCCCGATGCGGACAGCTGGGCCTGCTGCCTGTCGGTCGCCATCCGGACTGTCTGCGTGTCGGCCCCCGATGCCGAAGGCCGGCATGCCATCGAGATGGGCGTGGGCAGCGGCATCGTGCTCGACAGCGAGGCCGAGTCCGAGTACGCGGAATGCCAGCTGAAGGCCCGCTTCCTGACGGGCGTGGTCCAGCACACACCGCATGACACGTCGCAGCCCACGCCGGCAACTGCGGCAGCGTACCCGCTCTGAGCCGCACGATGGCAGCCACAGGCCTCGCACTGTTCGACCTCGATCACACCCTCATCGGGTTCGATAGCGGCATGGCGTGGTGCGAGGTGCACGAGCGTACTGGCCGACTCCCTCCGGGCAGCCACGCGCGCTACTTGGCGTGCTGCCAGGCGTATGTGCACGGTCACGCCACGCTGCACGACCTCCACGACCTGCTTGTGGCGCCCCTCAGCGGGCTCTCGCCTGAAACCCTGCGAACCTGGCAGGTGGACTTTGCAGAGGCCATGGCCCCCCGCGTGAGCCCGTGGGCCCTGCAGATCGTGGCATCACACCGGCAAGCTGGGCACCTGTGCGTCCTCGTCACGGCCACAGCTCGGCGGGTGGCGAGCGGGTTCTCGGCGCTGTTCGGCATGGACGCCCTGCTGGCGACGGAATCCTGCAACGTGTCGGGTGACGCCGGCCCGTCCGCCGTGAGCATCCTCGGCGCGCCATGCTGGGGTGCGCACAAACTGGATCGCGTGCAGGATTGGCTGGCGCAGCGCAGCCTGGGCCAACTCTCCGATCACGCATCGTGGTTCTACTCGGACAGCCACAGCGATCTGCCGCTGCTGCAGGCGGTCACGCACCCCGTCGTGGTCGCACCGGATCCGCGCCTGCTGGCCCATGCGAGAACGCACGGATGGCCCATCGTACAGCGCGGTGCGCCCGCGCACGAGCGCAAGAATCGGAGTGTCAGCGCACGCCGGCCATGTCAACATGCCGACCGGTCCGCCACGTAGGCTGGACGAAGAAGGCAGCGCCATGCTTGAAGACAAACCCCGAGAGACGGACCACCTGAGCCTGGTGACCCGTCTGTGCCGGCACATCGAGACCGCCCCCACGCCCCCCACCCTGAGCGAACTGGCCAGCCTGGCAGGCCTGAGCCCCCACCACCTGCACCGGGTGTTCAAGGCCACCACAGGCCTCACGCCGAAGGCCTATGCCGCGGCCCACAGGGCGCAGAAGGTGCGCGCCGAGCTGGCGCGCGGCCACAGCGTGACCGACGCCCTGTACGGTGCCGGCTACGGCGCCAACAGCCGCTTCTACGAGGAGGCGCCCGCCATCCTCGGCATGACGCCGACGGCCTTCCGGGCAGGAGGGGTTCGCACCACCATCCGCTTTGCGCTGGGCCAGTGCGCGCTGGGAGACATCCTTGTGGCGGCCAGCGACAAGGGGGTGTGCGCCATCCTGTTGGGCGACGATGCCGAAACCCTGCTGCGTCAGCTGCAGGACCTGTTTCCCAAGGCCGAGCTGGTGGGCGGCGATGCCGTGTTCGAGCAGTGGATGGCGCAGGTGGTGGGATTCGTCGAAGCGCCACGCATCGGGCTGAATCTGCCGCTGGACGTCCGTGGCACCTCGTTCCAGCAGCGCGTCTGGCAGGCCCTGCGCGAAATCCCCGTCGGCACCACCGTCAGCTACGCCGAACTGGCGCGTCGCGTGGGGCTGCCCAACGCGGTCCGGGCCGTGGCAGGGGCGTGTGCCGCAAACACGCTGGCGGTCGCCATCCCCTGCCATCGCGTGGTGCGCACGGACGGCAGCCTCTCGGGTTATCGCTGGGGCGTGCAACGCAAGCGCGCCCTGCTCCAGCGCGAAGCTGAATCGCCGCTGTTCACGCCGGATGCCGGCTAGCGCCGCTGCATCCACATCCGCCGCAAGCCGGGGCGCCGGGGGCCGCGGCTGCCGCCACAGCGGGCTCGGCCTCATAGCCGGCCGCCACGATCGCCTGACGCACCGCGTCGGCCTGCGCCTCAGGCAGGTCGACCTGAACAACGTGCCGAGCCAGGTCGGCCTCGACGACGGCGTCGGGCTGCACTGCATGGACGGCACGGGTGATGGCGTTGACACAATGGGAACAGGTCATGTCGGGGACTTGGTAAGCAAGCATCGCAAAGCTCCTTCTGGGTTGACAAGCCGCACTCTGAACCTTTCCATGAGGGCAAGGTCAAGTCCATGCCGCCCTTGCTCCAAGCATTGACCTTCCCCCGGCAGGAAGGTTTAGACTGGACCGCACATCTGGTCGAAAGAGGAGTTCCGGTGCTCAACATAGGTCAGGCCGCCGCCGCCTCGGGCGTGTCGGCCAAGATGATCCGCAACTACGAAGCGATGGGCCTGCTGCCTGCCGCACCGCGCACTGATGCCGGCTACCGGCAGTACGGCGAGGCCGATGTGCAGACGCTGCGGTTCATCCGCCATGCGCGCGACCTCGGCTTCTCGCTGCAGGCGGTGGGGCAGCTCGTCGGGCTCTGGCAGGATCGACGGCGCCCGAGCCGGGACGTCAAGGCGCTGGCCGAAGCCCACATCCGTGAACTGGACGCCAAGGCGCGCGAGCTGCTGGCGATGAAGGCCACGCTTGAGCACCTCGTGCGCGGCTGCCGGGGCGACGACCGCCCCGAGTGCCCCATCATCGAATCGCTGGCCTCCCACGCACCCTCTTCGGGTGGCTGTGGTCACCATCACCCCGTTCCCACCAAGGAAGCCTCATGAAGCGACGTGCCGTTCTCCAATACGCCCTGGGTGCCGTGGCGCTGTCCGCCCTGCCCGTGAGCGCTGCCCCCGGGCTTCCCGAGGTCGAAGTGTTCAAGAACCCCAACTGCGGCTGCTGCGGCGCCTGGGTCGACCACATGAAGGCCGCCGGTTTCCCGGTCAAGGTCGTGGAAGTGGAAGACACCGGCACGGTGCGCCGCCAGGTGGGGATGCCCGATCGCTTCGGCAGCTGCCACACCGCCAAGGTGGCCGGCTATGCGCTGGAGGGCCACGTGCCTGCCGAGCAGGTCAAGCGCCTGCTGAAGACCCGTCCACAGGCCGTGGGCCTGGCTGTGCCCGGCATGCCCGCCGGCTCACCCGGTATGGAGATGGGCCCCCGGCTCGACCCGTTCAAGGTCCTGCTGGTCGACCGCTCCGGGCAGTCGACCGTGTTCGCCGCCTACCCCAAGGCCTGACTGTTCAGGCCGCGGCCAGCGGCGGCTGGAACCGCCGCAGCCGAAGCGCATTGCCCAGCACGAACACGCTCGACAAGGCCATGGCCCCGGCCGCAAACACGGGTGACAGCAACACGCCATAGGCCGGATACAGCAGCCCCGCAGCCACCGGGATGAGCGCAGTGTTGTAGGCAAACGCCCAGAACAGGTTCTGGCGGATGTTGCCCAAAGTGGCGCGCGACAGCGCGATGGCGTTGGGCACCCCCTGCAGGTGACCCGACATGAGCACCACGTCTGCGGCCTCCATGGCCACGTCGGTTCCGGTCCCGATGGCCAGGCCCACATCGGCCTCGGCCAGCGCCGGCGCGTCGTTGATGCCGTCGCCCACGAAGGCCACACGGCCATGGGTCGACTTCAGTCGCTGCAACGTGGCGACCTTGCCCTCCGGCAGGACCTCTGCCACCACCTCGTCGATGCCCAGCCGCGCAGCGATCGCGCGGGCGGTCCGGGCGTTGTCTCCGGTGATCATCGCCACCTTCAGCCCCAGAGCGTGCAGGGCGGCGATTGCGGCCGGTGTGCTGGGCTTGATCGGGTCCGCCACGGCGACGATCGCCGCCAGCTGGCCATCCACCGCGGCGTACAGCGGCGACTTCCCCTCGTTGCCCAGCCGCTCGGCGGTGTCGGCGAAGACCTCCACAGGCAGGCCAAGCGACCGCATGTAGCGATCGGCGCCCACTTCCACGCGCGCGCCCGCAACAGTGGCCCGCACGCCCATGCCGGTCACGGACTCGAAGGCATCCAGAGACGGCAACGCCAGGCCCCGCGCCTCGGCCGCCTGCACGATGGCCCGTGCAATGGGGTGCTCCGAGCGGGCTTCGACCGCGGCAATCAGGCGCAGAACGTGAGCCTCATCAAAGCCCGGTGCCACCTCCAGATCGGTCAGCGACGGACGGCCTTCCGTCAAGGTGCCCGTCTTGTCGACTGCCACCACACGCGCGTCCTTCAGCAACTGCAGCGCCTCGCCCTTGCGGAACAACACGCCCATCTCGGCGCCCCGGCCCGTGCCCACCATGATGGACGTCGGCGTGGCGAGCCCCATCGCGCAGGGGCAAGCAATGATGAGCACCGCGACCGCGTTGACCAGCGCATAGGACAAGGACGGCGACGGGCCCCACACCAGCCAGAGCACGAAGGTCAGCAAGGCCGCCGCCATCACCGCGGGCACGAACCACAGGGTCACCTTGTCGACAACCGCCTGGATCGGCAACTTGGAGCCCTGAGCCTGCTCCACCAGCCGGATGATCTGCGCCAGCACCGTCTGCCCGCCCACCGCGGTGGCACGCAGCATGAACGCCCCCTGCTGGTTGACCGTGCCACCCACCACGGCGCTGCCCGCGGTCTTTTCAACCGGAATCGGCTCGCCGGTCACCATCGATTCGTCAACAAAGCTGTGACCTTCGACGAGCTCGCCGTCCACCGGCACCCGTTCGCCCGGGCGCACCGCCACGGTGTCGCCTGCCTTTACGCCCGTGATCGGCACGTCGACTTCGCGCCCGTCGCGAACCACATGTGCCACCTTGGCCTGCAAGCCCACCAGCCGCTGGATGGCCTGCGAGGTGCGGCCCTTCGCCCGGGCCTCGAGGAAGCGCCCCAGCAGGATGAGGGCCACGATCACGGCGGCGGCTTCGTAATAGACGTTGACCGTGCCCGTTGGCAACATCCCGGGAGCAAAAGTGGCCACCAGGGAATAGGCGTACGCCGCCGTTGTTCCGACCGCCACCAGCGAATTCATGTCGGGCGCCAGACGCCACAGCGCGGGAATACCGTGGACGTAGAAGCGCCGGCCCGGCAGCGCCATCACCAGGGTCGTCAGTACGAACTGGAGGTACCAGCTGTTCTGAACGCCGATGTGCGCTGCAATCCAATGGTGGACGCCAGGGATCAGGTGCGAGCCCATCTCCAGCAGGAACACGGGCAGGGCCAGCGCCGTGGCGACAAGCAGGTCGCGCTGCAGGGCCACCCGTTCGGCATCCTTCCTGGCCGAGGCCTCGGCATGGTCGCCCTCGGGGGCCAGCGTGCGGGCTTCATACCCGGCCCTGGCAATCGCCGCGATCAGGGCGTCCGAAGGCGCCACGCCGCGCACCGTCGCGCGCTCCGTCGCTAGGTTGACCGACGCCTCGGACACGCCCGGCACCTTCCTGAGCGCACGTTCCACCCGCCCGACACACGAGGCGCACGTCATGCCTTCCACGGCCAGCTCGGTGGTGCGCTCGGGCACGGCGTATCCCGCCTGGGTCACGGCGGCAGTCAGCGCGCTCAGGTCCACAGCCTGGCCGCCTTCGAGGTGAACCATGGCGCGCTCGGTGGCGAGGTTCACGGCCACATCGCGCACGCCGGGCACCCTGGCCAGCGCTTTTTCCACCCGCTTGACGCAGGAGGCACAGGTCATGCCTTCGATGGGCAGGCTCAGGGGGGCAAGGGGCGCAGGCCCGGAGTGAGGTGCGTTCATGTCGACACCTTAAACCTTGCCTTCACGGCAAGGTCAAGCCCCTGCTTCAGATCAGAGCCGGAAGCCGCCCACGATGTCGGCCAGTTGCGCCGACTGGTCCTGTAGCGCGCGGGTCGCAGCGGCCGCCTGCTCCACCAGGGCCGCGTTCTGCTGCGTACTCTGCTCCATGTGGCCCACCTTGCTGCCAATGGCGGCAATGCCCCGGCTCTGTTCGCCGCTGGCGTGGCTGATCTCGGCAACAATCTGCGTCACGCGGTGCACGCTGTCCACCACCTGCTGCATGGTTTCGCCCGCCGTCACCACCTGGCGACTGCCGGCCTCCACATGCGACACGGAGTTGTCGATCAGGGCCTTGATCTCGCGCGCGGCTGTGGCACTGCGCTGTGCCAGCGAACGCACTTCACTGGCCACCACCGCAAAGCCGCGGCCCTGCTCGCCGGCCCGTGCCGCCTCCACCGCAGCGTTCAACGCCAGGATGTTGGTCTGAAAGGCGATGCCATCGATCACACCGATGATGTCCACGATCTTGCGCGCCGACGTCTCGATGCCGCCCATGGTCTGCACCACCTGGCCCACCACCTCACCGCCACGGGTCGCCACCGCGGAAGCCTGATTGGTCAGCTCGTTGGCCAGGTGCGCGTTGTCGGCGTTCTGGCGCACCGTCGAGGTCAATTCGTCCATGGCCGACGCCGTCTCGGTCAGCGCGCTGGCCTGCTCCTCGGTCCGGTTCGACAGATCCATGTTGCCGCTGGCAATTTCGCCAGAGGCCAGGCGCACCGACTCGGCCGACTCGCGCACGCGCAGGATCATCTGAGCGATCTTGTCGGTGAAGTGGTTGAACGACATGGCGATCTGAGCCAGCTCGTCATGCCCTTCCGCGGCCAGCCGGCGGGTCAGGTCACCATGACCGGAGGCGATCTCTTCAAGCGCATCCCGCACCGTGCCCAGCCGGGCCAGCTGCCGCCGGATCACCACGGCCACCAGTGCCACCGCGATCACCACGCACAGCACGGTGATGGTCACGGCGGTCTTCAGCAGGTCATGCACGGGCTGCATCGCCTGCGCCCGGTCCACGGCCACCACCAGCGTCCAGGGCGTGCCCTTCACCTCGGCGCCGTACAGCATCATGTCGGCCCCACCCAGCGACGTGTCGAGCCGGCGCCCTTCCGATGCCATCTGCCTCACGCGTTCCGGCGTCAACTCGGCGGTCAGATCGGACACCGGCTTGAGTGTGAACGCGTTATCGGGGTGAGCCAGCAGCTTGCCGGCCCCGTCGACGAGGAAGGCGTAGCTCTTCTCCATCGGGCGGATCGCGTCGACCGTCCTGGTCACGGTGTCCAGGTGCATATCGGTGCCCAGCACGCCCTCGTAAGCCCCCTTGGGCCCGAACGGCAGCACAAAGCTGATCGTCAGCTTGCCGGTGCTCGCGTCGACATAGGCGGGCGTGAGCGCGGCGCCGCCCGTCTCGATGCCTTGCTTGTACCAGGGTCGAGCGGTGCCATCGTAGGTGTCGGGCATGGGGTGATCGAACACCACCCGTTTGGTCGCATACACGATGTAGGCATCGTCGAAGCCACCAGCCTGCTTGGCCGCGCGGATGGCCGGCAGGGGATCCGGCTCGTTCACGGCCAACGCCAGCGCTCCGGTGATCCGGTGCTTCTCGTTCACCCAGCTGGTGAGGTCGGCCGCGTACAGCCCGGTCAGCTGGCCGACCCGATCGTCCAGTTCCGCCAGGGTGTTCGCACGTTGCACCGCGAACATCCCCACACAGACCGCAGAAAGCGAGACCGCGGTGATGGTGACGCACACCGCGATGAGCCGGCCACGGAGTGTCTTGAACATGAGCGCATTCCTCGAACAGATGGGATGGGACGCCCCAACACGGGCTTCCCTCTACGGGGTTATCGGACGATCACCGCCAGACCTGAGCCCGGAAACCGCTGCGGCGCGTGATCAATCGCACTCAGGCCAGATACCGGTCGGGTCGGTGGTTCATCGCCACGATCGTGTTCAGCACCACCGCCCCGGCCACCGACGCGACAAGCAGCGGCATGCTGACCAGCGCCGACGACGCCGCGAGAATCAACAGGTCGATCACCAACTGCACCTTGCCGGCGCGGATCCCATGGTGCTCCTGCAGGTACAGCGCCAGGATGCTGGTGCCGCCCAGGCTGGCCCGGTGGCGGAACAGCACGATGAAGCCCAGCCCCAGCACCGCATTGCCGAACAGCGCCGCATAGAACGGATCGATCCGCTCCACATGGATGAAGACGGTGTGCATCTCCGCGAAGAAGGACACCAGCCCGACCGCACAGAAGGTCTTCAGCACCATGGCCTTGCCGAGGTGCCAATACGCCAGCCAGTAGAAAGGCACGTTGATGAGGAAGAACGCCACACCAAAACGCACGCCGGTGGCGTAGTGCGCCAGAAAGGCCAGGCCTGCCGTGCCACCGGTGAGGGCCCCGCCCTGCCGCAACAGGTTCACGCCGAACGAGACGACCAGCGTGCCGATCAGCAGGGCCAGCACGTCCTCGTACCAGGCGTGCGGTGCGCGAGGCCCGTCTGCCGGGCTGGCGGTAGGGCGCGCCACGTCAGGCCTTACGCTGACGCAGCCAGTAGCCAACGCCCAGGAAGCCCAACCACACCGGGATCAGCATGACCGACAGGCGCATGTCGAGCGTGGCCCACATGACGGCAAGGATGCCGACCATGAACGCCAGGCACAGGTAGTTGCTGATGGGGTGTGCCCAGCTCGGGTAGCGCGGGGTCACCCCCTGGCTCACCATGGCCTTGCGGAAGATCAGGTGGGTGATGCTGATCATCGCCCAGTTGATGATGAGCGCGGCCACCACCAGCGCCATCAGCAGGCCGAAGGCCTTGCCCGGCATCAGGTAGTTGATGAGCACGCACAACGCGGTGGCGGTGGCCGACACCAGCAGCGCGGGCACCGGGATACCGCGGCCATTGACGCGCGCCAGCACGGCCGGGGCGTCGCCCTGTTCGGCCAGGCCCAGCAGCATGCGGCTGTTGCAGTACACGCAGCTGTTGTAGACCGACAGTGCCGCGGTCAGCACGACGATGTTGAGCACCGTGGCCACGGCCTGGCTGTCCAACGCCTGGAAGATCATGACGAAGGGACTGCCACCTTCCTGCACCTTGTGCCAGGGAAACAGCGACAGCAGCACCGCCAGTGCGCCCACATAGAAGATCAGAATGCGGTAGATGACCTGATTGGTGGCCTTCGGGATGGTCTTGCGGGGCTCTTCCGCTTCGGCGGCCGTGATGCCGACCAGCTCGAGCCCGCCGAACGAGAACATGATGACCGCCATGGCCATGACCACGCCCTCGATGCCGTGAGGCAGGAAGCCGCCTTGGGACCAGAGGTTGTGCAAGCCGGCTTCCGGGCCCGCCTGGCCACTGAGCATCAGGTAGACGCCAAAGCCGATCATGCTCAGGATGGCCACGACCTTGATGATGGCGAACCAGAACTCCATCTCGCCGAACAGCTTGACGTGCAGCAGGTTGATGGCGTTGATGACCACGTAGAAGACCAGGGCCGAAACCCAGGTCGGCACGCCGGGAAACCAGTACTGCACGTAGATGCCCACGGCCGACAGCTCGGCCATGCTGACCAGCACATACAGCACCCAGTAGTTCCAGCCGGACATGAAGCCCGCCATCCGGCCCCAGTAGCGATGGGCAAAGTGGCTGAACGAGCCCGCCACCGGCTCTTCCACCACCATCTCGCCAAGCTGGCGCATGATGAAGAAGGCCACAACGCCCGCGATCAGGTAGCCGAGCAGGATGCCCGGGCCGGCCAGCTTGATGGTCTGCGCGACACCGAGGAAGAGGCCGGTGCCGATGGCACCGCCCAGGGCGATGAGCTGAATGTGGCGGTTGCTGAGACCGCGCTGCAGCGTGGGTGGGTTGGAAGGCTTGGACATGTTGTTGGAAGGCTCAGCCGAACCCTCCATTTTCGCCTCTGTGCGCAATGCCTGCCATGTGGCTCACCACATGGCGCCATAAGCAAACCCACATGCCCGCTTTCCATGCAGGGCCACGTCAGAATGGCGGCCCAAGGACGAGAACATGGCCGCACGAGGAACCGTCGACACCCGCGCTGCCAGCATCATGGTGGTGCTGTGCATGATCTGGGGACTGCAACAGATCGCGCTCAAGGGCGCTGCACCCCACATCGCCCCCGCGATGCAGATTGCCCTGCGCTCGGCTGGGGCCGCGCTGCTGGTGGCCGCTCTGATGGCGGCGCGCGGTGAGCGCCTCACCCCCGGGCTCTGGAAGCCCGGGCTGCTTGTGGGCCTGCTCTTCGGCATGGAGTACCTGCTGGTCAGCGAAGGCCTGCGACACACCACGGCGGCGCACGTGACGGTGTTCCTCTACACGTCGCCGATCTTTGCGGCGATCGGTCTGCACATCCGCGTGCCGTCCGAGCGCTTGAGGGCCCTGCAATGGCTCGGCATCGCGATGGCCTTTGCGGGCATTGCCACCGCCTTCCTGGCCCGGTCCGCCCCCACGACGGCGCACACATCGGTCACCGGGGATCTGTTGGGGCTGCTCGCGGGCGCCGCGTGGGGCCTGACCACGGTCTCCGTGCGCGGCTCGGCGCTCACGGCGGCACCGGCCACGGAGACCCTGCTGTATCAACTGATGGGGGCAACGGTGTTGCTCACCGCACAGGCCTTCTTCACCGGGCAGACCCACATCCAGTGGACCCCCACTGCCTGGGCTAGCCTGGGCTTTCAGACCCTGGTGGTGTCGTTCGCGAGCTTTCTTGCCTGGTTCTGGCTGCTACGCCACTACAGCGCTTCGCGGCTCGGGGTGTTCTCTTTCCTGACGCCCTTGTTCGGCGTCGGCTTCAGTGTGTGGCTTCTGAACGAACCTCTCGAGCCCGCCTTCGTCGTCGGTGCCGCCTTCGTGCTGGCCGGCATCGTCCTGGTGAGCGCAGGGGCGGGCAAAGGCCGCGCCCCCTGAACACGGCTTGTAGCGTCAGAACGTCGTCTGCAGCCCAGCCACGATCTGGCGGCTCAGCCCGGGCAGCACGGTCAGGTTGCCCCACGACGCCCGGTAGTAGGTCTCGTCGAACAGGTTGTGCACGTCCAGCGTCAATCGGGTGCGCGGATCGATCTGCCAGTAGCTGGTGACACGGACCGTCGTGTAGGCAGGCAGTCGGTAGGTGTCGAGCGCCGTTCCCGTGCGCTCGCCGACGTGCACCAAGCCACCGCCCACGCCGTACCGGCCCAGCGAAGAAGGCAGCGCATCCTCGCGGATCGCGAACAGCCCGCCACTGACACGCGGGATGTTGAGCAGGCGTTTGCCCACCAGCGCGGGGTTGTTGTCCTTGGTGACTTCGGCATCGGTGTAGGCGAAGTTGGCCGTCATGCGCCAGTGCGCGTCCAGCTTGCCCGCAAAGTCGGCCTCCAGGCCCTGGCTGCGCACCTCGCCCGCGGCAACGTTGTAGCTTGCGTTGGTCGGATCCCGCGTCAGCACATTGCTCTTGACGATGTGAAACAGCGCCACGGACGCGCTCAGTTGCTGATCGGCGGATTGCCACTTGGCGCCGGCTTCCAGCGCCTTGCCGGAAGTGGGGTCGAACGCTTCCCCGTTCTGGCCCGCACCCGCGTTCGGTCGGAACGAGCGGCCGGCCGATGCGTACACCGACCGGTTGGCATCGATCAGGTACGTGATACCAAACCGGGGCGACGCCACCGAGTGCGCCTGCTCGCGGTGCAGGTTGGCCAGCTTGTCGGTGTAGTCCTGCTTGAACCGGTCGAAGCGCACGCCCGCCAGCAGTTTCCACTTCTCGCTCAGGTCCACCTGATCCTGCAGGAATACGCCCGTCGCGCGCTGACGGTCTTCGGTGTCGAAGCCAGGGGTCAGCGTGCCCCTCGGCTGGTTGTAGACCGGGTTGTAGATGTCGATGGCAAACGGCTGGGCGGTCAGGTTCGAATAGCGGATGTCCTGTCCCATGAACAGACGCCACGCTTCCAGCCCGGCCAGCACGGTGTGCTGCATGCCACCCAGCTTCAGCTTGCCTTCCGCCTCGGCCTGCATGGAATGGTCACGAGACGGCAGGCTGCGCGTGCTGTCACGGCGCGTCAGGGCGCGTTGGTCGGAACGCAGCGTGCCCAGCAGGTCGATGGCATCGCCGTAGAACTCCGTTTCGCGCGACGAGGCGCCCAGGCGTGCACGCCAGCCCTGGCCCAGGTCGCGATCCAGCGTGATCTGATGCGTCTCCCCGTTGATGTGCATGTTGCCGCGAGACGGGTCGCCCAGGAAGGTGTCGCGCGGCACAGCGCCCGGGTTGCCGTTGACCTGCACGATGCCCCGATCGAGCGGCGCACGGATGCGAATGAACTCGGCCTCGTACTGCAGCACGGTGTTCGCGTCGATGGACCAGGTGAGCGCGGGGGCGATGACGTACTTGCTGTTGTCGACGGCCGACGTGCGCGACGCGCCGTCTTCCGACACGAGGTTCAGCCGGTAGGCCAGGTTCTGAGCCAGCGGCCCCGTCGAATCGAGCGTGGCGCGGTGAAAGCCGCGTGTCCCCGCTTGCAGCCCCACCGTGTGCGACGGCGTGAACTGCGGCTTCTTGGTCACCACATTCAACGTGCCACCGGGCTCGCTGCTGCCATACAGCGCCGCCGCCGGCCCCTTCAAAAACTCCACGCGCTCGATGGTGGCCGCATCGCGCTGCGGTCCGTATCCACGGCCGGAGGCAAAACCATTGAGCAGCGAGCCGCCATCGGTGTTGCTGAAGCCGCGTATGGCGTAGTTGTCCCAGTTGCCACCAAAGTCGTTCAGGCGCGAGACGCCACTGACGAAGTCCACCGCATCCGCCAGCCGGCTGGCACCCAGGTCATTGAGCAACTGGCGCGGCACCACGCGCACGGCCTGCGGTGTCTCGATCAGGGGCGTGTCAGTTCGGGTGGCCGCGGTGTTGCGCCTGGTGCCCTGGTAGCTGGAAGACCCGGTGCGGTCCCGCACGGAAATTTCCTGCACCTCGGTGGTCGATTGGGCGTGGGCTGCAAGGGCGCACGCCAGGAGAACCGCTGCAGCCAGCAGGGTGCGGCTGGGCGCCGCAGCGTGGAGAGAAAAGCGCATTGGGAAAGGCCCGCAATAGGCAAACGCGTCGGCACGACATGTGCCGTTTACAGTCGTTCATCCTATCATTTAATGCGACTCATTCTCATTTGCATTAATCGGCGAAATCTTCATCCCTGCGGCCCGTCACATCCCCGCGTAGTTGGGCCCACCGCCACCTTCCGGCGTGATCCACGCGATGTTCTGCGTCGGATCCTTGATGTCGCAGGTCTTGCAGTGCACGCAGTTCTGCGCGTTGATCTGCAGCCGGTCGGTGTTGTCGTCGTTCTTCACGAACTCGTACACGCCCGCCGGGCAGTAGCGCTGCTCGGGGCCCGCGTACTTCGCCAGGTTGGTCTGCACCGGCACCGCCGCGTTCTTGAGCGTCAGGTGCGCCGGCTGGTGCTCGTTGTGGTTCGTGTTCGAGACGAACACCGAGCTCAGGCGGTCGAAGGTGATCTTGCCGTCCGGCTTCGGGTAGTCGATCTTGGCGCACTCGGCCGCCGGCTTCAGGCGGGTGTGGTCGGCCTCGGTGCGGTGGATGGTCCACGGTGCGACCTTGATGCCCAGCTTGGGCAGCAGCCACTGCTCGATGCCGGTCATCAGCATGCCCACGTACATGCCCTTCTTGAACCACTGCTTGAAGTTCTTCGAGCTGTCGAGCTCTTCCTTGAGCCAGCTGGTTTCGAACGAGGCCGGGTAGGCGCTCAGTTCGTCGTGCTGGCGGCCGGCGTTCAGCGCATCGAAGATGGCTTCGGCGCACAGCATGCCGGTCTTCATGGCGGCGTGCGAGCCCTTGATGCGTGCGGCGTTCAGGAAGCCGGCGTCACAGCCGACCAGCGCGCCGCCCGGGAACACGAACTTGGGCAGCGACAGGATGCCGCCAGCCGTGATGGCGCGGGCGCCGTAGCTCAGGCGCTTGCCGCCTTCCAGGTACTGCTTGATGCTGGGGTGGGTCTTCCAGCGCTGCATTTCTTCGAACGGGCTCAGCCAGGGGTTCTGGTAGTCCAGGCCCGTCACGAAGCCCAGCGTGACCTTGTTGTCTTCCAGGTGGTACAGGAAGCCGCCACCATAGGTCTGGGTGTCCATCGGCCAGCCGGCGGTGTGCACCACCAGGCCGGGCTTGGCCTTGGCCGGGTCGATCTCCCACAGCTCCTTGATGCCGATGGCGTAGCTCTGCGGGTCCTTGCCTTCGTCGAGCTTGTACTTGGCGATCAGCTGCTTGCCCAGGTGGCCGCGCGCGCCTTCGGCAAAGATGGTGTACTTGCCGTGCAGTTCCATGCCCAGCTGGAAGTCGCCCGTGGGCTCGCCCGACTTGTCGATGCCGAGGTTGCCGGTGGCGATGCCCTTGACCGAGCCGTCGTCGTTGTAGAGCACTTCCGCAGCAGCGAAGCCGGGGAAGATTTCCACGCCCAGGGCCTCGGCCTGCTGGCCCAGCCAGCGCACCACGTTGCCCAGGCTGATGACGTAGTTGCCGTGGTTGTGGAAGTTGTTGGGGATCAGCGCCTGCGGGGTGGCGGTGGCGCCGGTTTCGCTCAGCACCAGCACCTCGTCGGCAGTGACCGGCTGGTTCAGCGGCGCGCCCAGCTCCTTCCAGTTCGGGAACAGCTCGTTCATCGAGATCGGGTCCATCACGGCACCCGACAGGATGTGCGCGCCCGGCTCGGAGCCCTTCTCCAGCACGACGACGGAGATCTCCTTGCCGGCCTTCTCGGCCAGTTGCTTGAGCTTGATCGCCGTCGACAGACCAGCCGGGCCGGCTCCGACGATCACGACGTCGTATTCCATCGACTCGCGCGGGCCGAAGGACTGCAGCGCGTTCGTCATGTCAGAGCACCGATGCCATCTCGGGCACAGCCGTGAACAGATCGGCTTCCAGACCGAAGTCGGCCACCTGGAAGATCGGGGCTTCCGGATCCTTGTTGATGGCCACGATGACCTTCGAATCCTTCATACCGGCCAGGTGCTGGATGGCGCCCGAGATGCCGCAGGCCACGTACAGCTGCGGCGCGACGATCTTGCCGGTCTGGCCGACCTGCCAGTCGTTCGGGGCGTAGCCAGCGTCCACCGCAGCGCGCGAGGCGCCCAGGGCGGCGCCCAGCTTGTCGGCCAGCGGCGACATGACTTCGTTGAACTTCTCGGCCGAACCCAGCGCACGGCCACCCGACACCACGATCTTGGCAGCGGTCAGCTCGGGGCGCTCGGACTTGGTCACTTCGCGGCCGACGAACGACGAGGTGCCGGCGTCTGCAGCGGCGGCGACGGTTTCCACGGCGGCCGAACCACCGGTGGTGGCGGCGGCGTCGAAGGCGGTGCCGCGCACGGTCAGCACCTTCACGGCGTCAGCCGATTGCACGGTGGCGATGGCGTTGCCGGCGTAGATCGGGCGCTCGAAGGTGTCGGCGCTGACCACCTTGGTGATTTCCGAGATCTGCGCGACGTCCAGCTTGGCGGCCACGCGGGGGGCCACGTTCTTGCCCGACGCGGTGGCCGGGAAGACGATGTGGCTGTAGGCCGAGGCCACGGCCAGCACCTGGGCGGCGAGGTTTTCAGCCAGGCCGTCGGCGAACTGGGCGCCGTCGGCGTGCAGCACCTTGGCCACGCCGGCGATCTGGGCAGCGGCCGAAGCCGCGGCACCGGCGTTGGCACCGGCCACCAGCACGTGCACGTCGCCACCGATCGCCTTGGCGGCCGTCACGGTGTTGAGCGTGGCGCCCTTGATGCTGTTGTTGTCGTGTTCAGCAATGACGAGAACGGTCATGGGTTACTCCTCAGATCACTTTGGCGTCGTTCTTGAGCTTGCTCACCAGGGTGGCCACGTCGGGCACCTTGATGCCGGCGGAGCGCTTGGGCGGCTCGGCGACGCTCAGGGTCTTGATGCGCGGGGCCACGTCCACACCCAGGTCGGCCGGCTTGACGGTCTCCAGGGGCTTCTTCTTGGCCTTCATGATGTTGGGCAGCGTGACATAGCGCGGCTCGTTCAGGCGCAGGTCGGTGGTGACCACAGCCGGCAGCTTGAGCTTCACGGTTTCCAGGCCGCCGTCGACTTCGCGGGTGACCACGGCGTGGCCGTCAGCGACTTCGACCTTCGAGGCGAACGTGCCTTGCGGCAGGTCGGCCAGCGCAGCCAGCATCTGGCCGGTCTGGTTGCTGTCGTCGTCGATGGCCTGCTTGCCCAGGATGATCAGGTCGGGCTTTTCCTTGTCGACCAGGGCCTTGAGCACCTTGGCCACGGCCAGGGGCTGCACTTCGGCGTCGGTCTCGACCAGGATGCCGCGGTCGGCACCAATGGCCATCGCGGTGCGCAGGGTTTCCTGGCATTGGGCCACGCCGATCGACACGGCCACGATTTCAGTGACGATGCCCTTTTCCTTCAGACGCGTCGCCTCTTCCACGGCGATCTCGTCGAACGGGTTCATGGACATCTTGACGTTGGCGATGTCGACGCCAGAGCCGTCGGACTTGACGCGAACCTTCACGTTGTAGTCCACAACCCGCTTGACGGGGACCAGGATCTTCATGCTGTGCCTGCTGTTGGTTGGTGAAAGGAAGGAATGCCCGCATTGTGGGCAGCCCCATCACCACAGCAGACAGCATCAGTTTTTCTGATGCTTAGCTTTATGCGCGGGTGCCCGCGGCCTGACAGGCCTCGGCCAGCGCGTCCAGGAAATGGAAGAGGTACTGGTTCATCTCGGTGTGGTCGTTGGCGCGCAGGGCCTCCGGCTGCTGCACGAAGCGATGCGCCTTCAAGGCATCGAACTCTCCCGCACTGGCCTCGATCAGCAAGGCCACCACCTCGGGCGTGAACTCCATGTGGCACTGAAAGCCAAAGACGCGCGGCCCGTATTCCACGATCTGCCTCGGACACCCCTCGCTGTGCGCCAGCACCTTGGCCGTGGCCGTCAGCCCTGGCATGTCGTTGTGCCAGTGCCCCACGCTCAGCTGCTGCGGGAACCGCGCAAACAATGGGTTGGCGCGGCCTTCCTCGGTCAGCGTGATCGGGAACTTGCCGATCTCCTTCTCCGGGCTGTGCTCGTGGCGGGCTCCCAGCGCAGTGCCCATGAGCTGCGCACCCAGGCACACACCCACCACGGCACGGCCGGCCTCCACCGCCTGGCGAATCAGCTGGCATTCGGCCTGCGCGTCGAAGTGCGGGCATTCGGCGAGGGTGGTGGTTGGCGACTGCGGGCCGCCCATCACCACCAGCATGTCGAACCCGGAAGCCGACTGCGGCAGGGCATCGCCTGCGTACACACGCGAATGGCTCGCGCTGTGGCCGCGGCTTTGCACCCAGGTTTCATACGCGCCGGGTGCTTCAAAGGCTTCATGGATGACGAAGTGCACGTGCATGGTGGTTCGCTCTGAGGTGGGTCGGTGAGGGGTGCTCGGGCATGGCCGATGGCACCCATCATGCCGTGGTCGGCTTACTTCAGCGCCACCTTCGGGAAGTCGACCGGCACGTCGAACGCCACATTGATGTAGTTGGTGAACAGGTTCAAGGCCACGTGGGCCATGATCTCGACCACCTGCTCGTCCTTGAAGCCGGCATCACGCAGGGCCGCCACATCGGTGGCATCAATGTGGGCGCGCTGTTCGACCACCTTCAAGGCAAAGCGCAGCGCGGCGGCCGTCCGGGGGTCTTCTGACTCGCCCACTTGAGCGGCCGACATGGCAGCAAGCGAGGCACCGGCTTTCTGCCCCAGCACCGTGTGCGCGGCCAGGCAGTATTCGCAGCGATTGCGGTTGGCAATGGCCACGGCGATCTGCTCGCCCAGCTGCGCGCCCAGCGTGCCCTGGCCGAGGGCACCGAATGAGGCCCACATGCTCTTCAAGGCCGCAGGCGAGTTGGCCACCGCCTTGAACATGTGCGGGGTGCTGCCGAAGGCCTGCTGAATCTGCTGCAGCAAGGGCTGGCTGGCGGCGGGGGCGAGGTGGGTGTCGGTGTTGATGCGTGACATGGTGTGCTCCAGTTGAGTGAATGGTTTGGCAGCCGGCTGTTCGCAGTATGGGCACACGGCCCGTATGATGGGTTGCCAAACGTGCTGAAAACATGACCATTCGTACGCCACCGCCCGAGCCCGCACCCGACCGCCTGTCTTCGCTTCTGGAGCGCTTTCGCGTGCGTGCACAGCTGCACCACGCAGGCGCGCTGTGCGGCATCACCCACTTCGATGCGGCCGAGGGGCATGCCTACCTGCACGTGCTGCGGCGCGGGCAACTGGAGGTCAGCCATCCGGCGGCGCGCGGCCGCACCCAGCGCCTGCGCTTCACCGAGCCGACGCTGCTGCTGTACCCGGTGCCGTTCACCCATCGGTTCCACAACGCGCCCGTGGACGGCTCCGACTTCACCTGCGCTCGACTGCGTTTTGACGGAGGCGCGAGCCATCCGCTGGCGCGTGCCTTGGGGCCCTTCATCACGCTGCCGCTCGACAAGGTGCCGGGCCTGGCTGCCACGCTGGAGCTGCTGTTTGCCGAGACCGACCAGGTGCGTTGCGGCCATCGCCTGCTGGCAGACCGGCTGTTCGAGGTGGTCGTGATCCAGCTGCTGCGGTGGCTGCTTGACCAGCCCGAGCAGATCGGCAGGCCCGTGGGGCTGATTGCCGGCTTGTCGGACCCACAGCTGTCGAGGGCGCTGGTGGCGATGCACGACGCACCGGGGCAGGCATGGAACCTGGACCGCATGGCGGCGCGCGCCGGGATGTCACGGACGGTGTTTGCGTCGCGGTTCCGGGAGGTGGTGGGGCAGACCCCGGCGGCGTACCTGACGGCATGGCGCATGGCGCTGGCGCAAAGCCGCTTGAGTGAAGGCGCGTCGTTGAAGCAGTTGGCGGACGAGCTGGGTTATGGCAGTGCGGCGGCGCTTTCGCGGGCGTTTTCAAGCACGGTGGGCTTGTCTGCCAAGGCGTGGTTGGCGGCGCGGGGGGCGGGTGGTTGCGGTTGAGCGGGACGACCCAACCCTGATGGACTGAACTGAAGCGGGTGCGGTCGGTCAGGCCCCGACGCCGGATGACTGCTGCCGGCCATTAGCGGACTTCGTGGGTATCTGCTTGCAGACACTTCATCCCGCGAGAGTACCTGCGGTAAGCCATCGCTGCTGTAGCGGTCGTGATCTCGGCTAGCGCAGGCGCAACGCGCTGAGTGACTGCCTAGCACGCGGCGAGGCCAAGTGTCACCATTTCGTGTGCCGCTTTTCCAGCAGCACTGCCGCTATCCGCAATTAACGGCTGGCGCGATCGACGTCCGTCCAGACCGGGCGCTCTCGTGTTGACAACCGCTCTTCTTGCGGGGCTTATGGCAATTGGCGCCAGGGCCGACGTTCTCGCCATCCCAGGTACGCTACGATAGCTTACAACTAACTAGAAACTGGCGCCCCAGGGAGCACGAGGGCCAAATGTATGCACATCTCCAAACTTACGCTGGTCAACTACAGAAACTTTAAGAACACCAATCTGACGTTTCAGCGTGGCGTCAATACCATCATCGGCGAGAACGGCGCGGGCAAGTCCAACATCCTTCGCGCCATAAGGCTGCTCCTGGACGACAACATGGTTCGCGCAGCTTATCGGTTAGAAGAGTCCGATTTCAGTCGCGCACTGGATCAGTGGAAGGGGCACTGGATCATCATCATGAATCGCCCCGGAGCTCCTAGACGCTTGTGAGCCTCAAACTACTGGCCCAGAAGGAGCCGAGATGAGCACCAAGCGTTACCCTGAAGAATTCAAGATCGAGGCGGTCAAGCAAGTGACCGAACGCGGCCACACGGTGGCCGATGTGTCGAGTCGTTTGGGCGTCAGCGCGCACAGCCTGTACAAGTGGATCAATGAGGCCAGGCTGAACCGCCCCGGCTTTGAAGGAGGCTCCCTCGTTTGAGATGATGGAGCCAAGATGAGAAGTTCGAAGTATTCCCCCGAGGTTCGCGAGCGCGCGGTGCGCATGGTGCTGGAGCACCGAGATGAGCACCCGTCACAGTGGGCGGCCATCGAGTCCATCGCCGGCAAGATCGGTTGCACGGCGCAGACGCTGGACAATTGGATCAAGCAGCACGAGCGCGACCACGGCCTGCGCGGTGGGCCGACGACGGCGGAAGCGCAGCGCATCAAAGATCTCGAGCGCGAGGTGCGCGAACTGCGCAAGGCCAACGAGATTCTGAAGCTGGCCAGCGCGTTTTTCGCCCAGGCGGAGCTCGACCGCCGCATCAAGTCCTGAAGGCGTTCGTCGACCGGCATCGCCAAGAATTCGGGGTCGAGTCGATCTGCCGCGTGCTGCAGATCGCCCCGTCGGCGTACTGGCGGCACGCGGCCTGTCAACGCGACCCGGCGCTGCTGTGCCGACGCAGCTTGCGCGACGCTGAACTGGCGCCGCAGATTCGTCGCGTGTGGCAGGCGAACTTCGGGGTCTACGGTGCCGACAAGGTCTGGCACCAACTGCGTCGAGAAGGCATCGACATCGCGCGCTGCACCGTGGAGCGCTTGATGCGCCAGCACGGCCTGCAGGGAGTTCGCCGAGGCAAGCGACAGCGCACGACGGTGCCTGACCCGAAGGCGCCATGCCCGTTGGATCGTGTGAATCGGCAGTTCAAGGCCGACCATCCGAACCAGCTGTGGGTCACCGACTTCACCTACGTCTCGACGTGGCAAGGCTGGGTCTACGTGGCCTTCGTGATCGACGTGTTCAGCCGTCGGATCGTCGGTTGGCGCCAGAGCAGCTCGATGCACACGGAGTTCGTCCTCGACGCTCTGGAACAAGCGTTGTACGCCCGGCGGCCGACCGAGAAGGACGGGCTCATCTGTCATTCCGACAGGGGGTCGCAATACCTGTCGATTCGCTACAGCGAGCGCTTGGCCGAGGCTGGCATCGAACCCTCCGTCGGCAGCCGCGGTGACAGTTACGACAACGCGCTGGCCGAGACGATCAACGGGCTCTACAAGGCCGAGGTGATTCACCGCCGCGGGCCGTGGAAGACGAAGCAGGCGGTCGAGCTGGCGACGCTGGAATGGGTCGCCTGGTTCAACCACCATCGGCTGATGGCACCCCTGGGCTACAGGCCACCTGCCGAGTTCGAAGACCGATACCATTCCCAACGCGCTAGTCAGGCCGCGATCAACGTCTGACTCAAAGCAACTGGCCTCCGCAGAAGCCGGGGCGGTTCACGCCCAGCGCCAGTAACCGACTTACCTCACTGACCAATCCCGCACGCGTATGCAGGCGCTGTGTGAGCTCCAGTTCGCATTGCGCGATGGCTTGACGCAGGCTCACAGCATTGGCCATGGGTAAGGGTTGGTCCAACCCGGCACTGGACACCCGCCACTGCGTCGCCGGCATGCCATAACGCACATCACCCAGGCGGCGCCGCGCCCCGGCCGCGTGGGGCGGCTCCGGGAAGTCGAACCAGACTTGGCCTCGCAGAGCGTTGACGCCCGCCAGTGCCACTGTGCTGCGGTAGATGCTGGCCATGACCGACTCCAGCACGATGTCTCGCACATCAGGCGGCACGAAGGGCAGCGCGGCAAACTCCAACACGCACAGGTCCCGCTCCTGACGCACCAGGAAAGTCAAACCCATGCCGTAGAGCGGCCAGTATTTCTCAGTGAGCGCCAGTGCATCGCCGAGCGTCGCGGAAGACAGGAGGGCCATGCCCAACGGGCCAAAGGCCGTGGGCGGCAGTCGCCAACCCATCTCGATGCCCACTGCCGTACCGCTGCCAGCCCGCAGCGCCGCGTCACGGACCGCCAGAAGCAGGCGCCTGTAAGCCTCCAATCCCATGCCGCTGGCGGCATTGACTTGTCTCGCTGTGAGACCCGCCTGCCGTAGCACGTCGCGCCTGGACCAGCCCAACTCTGAAACCAATTCGAGGTAAGTCTGTGCGAACACACAAGGCAGGGTGTGGAGGTCCATGGCCAAAAATGATAAGCGACTTGTCCGAAGCTGAAGAGTGGTGTCGAACCCTCCCCCCAGACAATGTCCTGCATCACCTACCATGTCCAGGCTCCTCAAGTGACGTCCATTCCCTTGCATTTCCTCAGCGCCACGCAGGCGCTGGCCGGGTTGCACGCAGGCAACTTCAGTTCACGTGACCTGCTGGAAAGCTACATTGCGCGGGTCGAGGCATTCAACCCTGGCCTGAACGCCATCGTGGACCAGAATCTCGCGTCAGCCCGCGCGCGCGCCGACAAGGCCGATCAGGCTCGCCGTCAGGGCGAGCACTGGGGGCCGCTGCACGGCCTTCCCATGACCGTGAAGGACACATGGGAAGTGCCTGGCATGACCTGCACCGCGGGTGCTCCCGAATACCGCCAGCACCGTCCCACGCAACCTGGTCCCGTGATTCAGCGCGTGCTTGAAGCCGGGGCCATTCCCTTCGGCAAGACCAATGTGCCGTACAAGGCGCTGGACGTGCAATCGTTCAATCCCATCTTTGGAACAACGCGCAATCCCTGGGACCCCACCCGCACGTGCGGCGGCTCATCGGGCGGCGCCGCGGTGGCGCTGGCCACGGGCATGTCGCCGCTGGAAATCGGCAGCGACATCGGCGGCTCCATCCGCATCCCCGCGCATTTCTGCGGCATATACGGCCACAAGGCCACCCATGGCCTCATTTCCCTGAGGGGCCACATCCCGGGCGAGCCTGGCCACCTGTCGGAGCCACCTTTGGGGGTTCCCGGGCCCATGGCCCGCTCGGCCGAGGATCTGCGGCTGCTGCTCGACATCATGGCCGCGGACGCCAACCTGCCCTTGCCCCGCCACGAACGGCTCGACCAGTACCGCGTGCTGATGTGGGTGGACGATCCGGACTGTCCCATCGACCTGGACATGACGGCGGTGTACCAGGAACTGGCGCAACGGTTGCGGGCTGCCGGTGCACAGATCGACATCGGCGCGCCTCCCGGCCTGGGCCTCCATGAACTTTATCCGCCCTATTTCAAGCAAATGGGTGCGCTGATGGGTGCCTGGCTCACCGGGGCGGAGCGCCGAGCCCAAGGCATGGTTGCGCCCCTTGGCCGGGCGACGGCACCGCTGATGCGCCACCTGGGTAAGGTCATGTGCCTGCCGCACAGCCTTGACCGCTTCGTGGACGGCATGACCATGAAGTTAGGCGGTTGGTTTGACGTCGTGGAGCACGCCAACCACCTGCGTGAAGCCTTCATTGGCACGGTGCTGAATCGCTACGACATCATCCTGGCACCGCCGACCTTCACCCCTGCGTTCGAGCATGTCCAGGGGCTGATGGCCAACCGCCGCATCACCGTGAACGGCCAACGCCGCCACTATTCCGATTTGTTCATGTGGATCGCCCCGGCGACGCTCATGGGACTCCCGGCGACCAGCGCGCCAGTCGCGTTGACGCCCAGTGGCTTGCCGGTGAACGTGCAAATCATCGGAGCGCCGCGCATGGACCGCGAGACGGTGCAGTTCGCGGCCTTGCTGGCCGAAGTCACCGACGGAATCGCCCATCCGCGAAACGCCGTGTTTAACCATCCCCGCCCCGCGCATCGCCTCGCAGCGCGCTCGGTGCCACCCCGAACCAACGTTTGAACGCTTGGGAAAAGCTGGACAGATCGCTGAAACCCATGCGCTCCGCAATGTCGGTCAGCGACAGCCTTTCGTCGGCGAGCAACTCTTTGGCCTGGCCGCCGCGCACCTCTGCCGTCAGTGCTCTGAACGTTGTCCCCTCATCCTGAAGACGCCGCTTCAACGTTCTGTCGCTGATGCCGATCCAGTCTGCCACCTGGGCAAGGTCTGGCGCGGCATGGAGGGGCGTCATGGCGAGGTATTGGCGAACGCGCTCAGCCGTGTCTGAACGCACACGCCTGCGTTCGATCAACTCTTCGCATGCCTTCTCGCACATCGCCACGGTGATGGGATTGGCCTGGGGCAAGGCCAGGGACAGCAAACGCCTGTCAAAAGAGAGGCTGTTGGACCTGGCCCCCAGCTGCGGTCGGACGCCCACCTCATTTTCGATCGCCGTGCACATGGCCTCATCCACGCACGAGGTGCTTTTGAGCAGGAACTTTGACAGGACGAACCGGGAGCCGAACGTTTCCTTGATCAGGCGCGCAGCCGCTGCCACGTCCCGCTCCACCAGGAAGCGCTGCACGGCCAGATCGAGTTCAGGTTCATCGAAGCTCACGGTGCACCACTCGTCGTCCAGCGAACTGGAAATGTGGCAGTAAGCGAAGGTCAAAGGAATGAAGCGGAGCGCAAGCGCCAAAGCGTCCGCCGCGGTCGCGCTCGAAAGCAAGCCAAGACCCCAGAAGCCGTACGAGGCGAAGTTGTATCGCATCCCGACTTCCAGCCCCAAGCCCGATTGGGGGCACGCCCGAATCAGGTTTTCAACAGCGCGCAGTTCCTGACTGGCGTTCAACTCGACGTTGGGGTTGATGAGATCCCGTTCCTTGAGACCACTGCCGGCCAGCAGCTGGGCCGGCTTCAGGCCACGCTCTCTGCCGAACTCGACCAGGATCCTGACGCTGGCGGCACTGCGGTTGAAATCCAGAAAGCGCATGGCATTCATTCAAGGGGATTGGCCCAAATCATAAAGCATTTGTCCCTACCCAACCTTCTCGATGCGGCGCGTTGTGCCGATGATCCAGCCCGACGGAGCATCACCACGCCGCACTGCGAGATTCGAAAATGAAAAGCATTGGCCAACACAAAAATGTCCCACTGGACGCCATCATCATCGGCGCTGGCTTCGGAGGCATTGGGATGGCCGTCGCCTTGCAGAAGGCCGGCTTGGGCGAATTGCTGATCCTGGAAAAGCAGCACGATTTCGGTGGCGTGTGGCGGGACAACACCTACCCTGGCGCCGCCTGTGATGTTCCCTCCCACCTCTACTCGTTTTCATTCGAGCCCAATCCGAGGTGGTCCCGCGTTTTCGCGCCCCAGGCCGAGATCTACCAGTACCTGGTGCGCTGCGCGGAGAAGCACAGGCTGCGCTCGAAAATCAAGTTTGGCTGCGAGGTGGCAAGCGCAAGCTACGATGAACAACGCGCCATCTGGACGGTCACCACCGCCCAAGGCCTGGCGTTCCAGACTCGGTATCTCATCACCGCGACGGGGCAGTTGAGCAAACCCGCCTACCCGAAACTGGACGGTCTCGACCAGTACAAGGGTCACGCCTTTCACTCGGCCCATTGGGACCATGCCCATGACCTGAGCGGCAAGAAAGTGGCGGTCATCGGCACCGGGGCCTCAGCCATCCAGTTCGTTCCCGCCATCGCCGACAAGGTGGGCGAACTGACGGTGTTCCAGCGGTCCGCCGCGTACATTCTTCCGCGACCGGATGGCGCTTATGCAGCCTGGCGCAAGGCTTTGTTCGCCAAGCTGCCCTGGACCATGAAGCTGCATCGCGCACGCATCTACATGCAGTACGAAACGCGCGCGATCAGTTTCACGCGCATCAAGTCCTTGATGCAATTGGCGGTGGGGCTGCCCTTCAAAGCCCTGTTGCGCCGCCAGGTGGTCGACCGCGATCTGCGCGAGCGTCTGACCCCTGATTACCCGATCGGATGCAAACGCATCCTGCTGTCCAACGACTATTTGGCCACCATGGCCAAATCCAATGTCCGACTGGCCACCGAAGGCATCCGCCGCATCACCCCCGATGGCGTCGAGACATCGGATGGTCGACACCATCCGTTCGACGCGATCATCTACGGCACGGGCTTTGCGGCCACCGACTTCCTTGCGCCAATGAAGATCACGGGCCGCAATGGCACGGACCTCAACGAAGCGTGGCGTCAAGGCGCGCAAGCCTACCTGGGCATGACCGTGCCGGGCTTTCCCAACTTCTTCATGCTGTATGGCCCGAACACGAACCTGGGGCACAGCTCCATCGTCTACATGCTCGAAAGCCAGATCGCGCACGTGATCCGTTGCCTGCAGGCTGCGCGCAAAGCCGATGCCCAAACCGTCGAGGTCGACGCAGATCGCTACACCCGGTTCAACAGCTGGGTTCAAGCGCGTCTGAGGTCAACCGTCTGGCAAGGATGCAATAGCTGGTATGTGGACAAGAACGGGCACAACAGCACCAACTGGCCGGGCTTTACCTTCAGCTATCGATGGCTGGCCAAGCGTTCGTCGCTGGGGGCCTACCGCTTCAGCGCTGTGGCGCCCCCCCAGCCCAACGCGGCGAGGGCCGCCAAGCAGAGCGCCCCTGCCTGGCGGCGTGATGCAACTGTCACCGCTTCTGGACCCAACGTGGAATGGGCCCAGCGTGACGATGCACGCAGGACGTGAAACTTGCCATGCACCCACCGTGCGCCCGGGAGGCGCACATCGGCTCTCAGAGAGACTCAAAGGAAGTGAAAGCAAACAATGTTGCGGCGTTACCCTGATACCTCGCATGTGCGACTGCGCACCATCAAGTCCACCTTCCAGGCCGAAGGCGCACTGTGCGCCGCGACGCTCTACTTGCCGCAAGACGCCGATCCCGATCAGGCCTTGCCCGCCATCTTGATGCTGGGCGGGTGGGGCAGCATCCAACGCGCCATGACCTCGTCCTACACCCACAGCTTTGTCGAAGCGGGCTTTGCCGTCATGGAGTTCGACTACCCCGGCTGGGGCGACAGCGGCGGCTTTCCGAGGCAGGACATCAACCCATGGCGACGCACACGGGTGGCCGACACAGCACTCGCTCACCTGAAGGCACAGCCAATGGTCGCCGCGAACCGCATCACCCTGTGGGGCACATCGTTCGGCGGAGGCCATGTGGTCGATCTGGCATCGCAACACCCGGAACTCAAGGGCGCCGTCATCCAGGTCCCGATGCTCGACGGGCTGGCCGCCACCATGGCCACGCCGCCCCTGCGGATGTTGAAGATGAGCACGCTGGGGCTGATCGACTTCCTCAAGCCCGGCACGCCCATTTGTGTGCCGACGTTGTCCCGCGAGGGCGAGTTCGGCACCATGGACCGCGACGGCGCCTGGGAGGCCATGGAGCTGGCCCTGGCGGCATGGGAGGGCTACGGCTATGACAACCGGGTCACGGCCAGGTCCCTGTACACGATGCCGTTCTACCGACCGTGGCAGCGATTGAAGGACGTCAAGATCCCGATGTTGATGATCGGCGCAACCGGGGACACGGTGGCACCTTTTGTGTCCGACAAGGTTCACCGGGTTGGCAATCCCCACATCGAGGTCATCGAAATCGATGCCAACCACTTCGATCCGTACTTCGACCCGCTGTTCCCCAAGATGCTGGCGTTGCAGATGAAGTTCCTGCTCCGTTCGTGAAAGCCGTGCATTGAGCGGTACGAGCGACGTCAGTGCCCAAGCGATCCATCCTGGGCATGCCGAAGAGCGTCCCGCATGCAAGCGCGCTCTATCCCTCAGCATCGGCATGGCTTGTATGCACGCGGGGTCGGGGCGGCAGGTTGATGTATTTTCTCTAACCTAAGGATGGCAAGCATGACAGCGACCTCGAAGCCCTGGCTATCGCACTACCAGCCCGGCGTGCCGGCAAACATCGACGCTTCGGTCTACCCGTCGCTGGTCGAACTGCTGGAGCAGGCGTTCAAGCAGCACGCGCGCCGTGACGCGGCGGCCTTCATGGGCGCCCGCTGGACCTTCGAGCAGCTCGACGATGCGTCGAAGGCGCTGGCTGGGTGGCTGCAGTCGTGCGGGCTGGCGCCCGGCGCCCGGGTGGCGCTGATGATGCCGAACGTGCCGCAGTACATGGTGGCGATCGCGGCGGTGCTGCGGGCGGGGTACGTGGTCGTCAATGTGAATCCTCTGTACACGCCGCGTGAACTGGAGCATCAGCTCAAGGACTCGGGCGCCGAAGCCATCGTGATTCTGGAGAATTTCGCCGTCACGCTGCAGCAGGTGGTCAAGCGCACGCCGGTCAAACACGTGGTGCTGGCGGCCATGGGCGACATGCTGCCTTGGGCCAAGGGCAAGCTGGTGAACTTCGTGGTGCGGCACGCCAAGAAGATGGTGCCGGCGTTCACGCTGCCGGCCGGCCTGAAGGTCACCAAGTTCAACGATGCGCTCGATCAAGGCCGCGGCAAGGCGTCGTTCAAGCGCCCGCAGCTGCGTCCCGACGACGTCGCCTTCCTGCAGTACACCGGGGGCACCACGGGCGTGTCCAAGGGCGCCACGCTGCTGCACCGCAACGTGGTGGCCAACATCCTGCAATGCGAGGCCTGGTTCAAGCCGGAGCTGGACAAGAACGGCAACGAGCAGCTGGTCAATGTGTGCGCGCTGCCGCTGTATCACATCTTCGCGCTGACGGCCGGCTTCATGGTGG
Organism: Aquabacterium olei; assembly: GCF_003100395.1. Classification (NCBI taxonomy): domain Bacteria; kingdom Pseudomonadati; phylum Pseudomonadota; class Betaproteobacteria; order Burkholderiales; family Sphaerotilaceae; genus Aquabacterium; species Aquabacterium olei. Next base: position 318,082 of record NZ_CP029211.1, on the reverse strand, counting down.
GCGCGCGCATGGGCAGCCTGAACATCCTGATCGCCAACCCGCGCGACATCGACGGGTTCATCAAGACGTTGAAGGGGTTTCGGGTCAGCCAGTTCCCGGCGGTCAACACCCTGTACAACGGCTTGGTGAACCATCCGGAGTTCGCCAAACTCGATTTCTCGGGACTGCGCGTGTGCAATGGCGGCGGCATGGCCGTTCAGCAGGCCACGGCCGAAAAGTGGAAGAAGATCACGGGGTGCTCGATCGTCGAAGGCTACGGCCTGTCGGAGACCTCGCCCGTGGCCACGATCAATCGGCTCGACAGCGCAGGCTTCACCGGTGCGATCGGCATGCCGATCTCGTCCACCGAGGTCGTGATACTGGACGATGACGGCACGGTGCTGGGCACCGACGAGGTCGGCGAGATCGCGATCCGGGGCCCGCAGGTGATGGCTGGCTACTGGAATCGCCCCGACGAAACCGCCAAGGTCATGACGGCCGATGGATTCTTCCGCACGGGTGACATGGGGATCATGAACGCCGACGGCTTGATCAAGATCGTGGACCGCAAGAAGGACATGATCCTGGTGTCGGGCTTCAACGTGTATCCCAACGAGGTGGAGCAGGTGGTCAACCTGCACCCGGGCGTGCTGGAATGCGCCGCCGTGGGCGTGGCAGATGCCAAGTCGGGCGAGGCCGTGAAGCTGTTCGTGGTCAAGAAGGATCCGTCTCTGGTTGAAGAGGATCTGGTGCGTTACTGCAAGGAGCAGCTCACGGGCTACAAATGCCCCAAGTACATCGAGTTCCGCCACGACCTGCCCAAGACGAATGTGGGCAAGATCCTGCGCCGCGAGCTGCGGGACGAGCACAAGAAGGCCGCTTGATCCGGCGGCCAGGAAGAGCCCCGGCAGAACACCATCAATTCGTGAAACGTTACCGGCTTTTCGATCAGTTCAGTCGCCGCATTTCATAAACAGCAGGCGAAGACGAATACACGAAGAGCTGACTCGCCACATCGCGGACATGTCGAGCGTGCAGAAGAGTCGCCCACACGCCTTCAACTGAGCACTTACTGGCCACAACGCGATGTCCGACGATGCTGCGATTGAAATCGAATCGAACCTGAATTCGGCATCGTGATGTTGGTTGAGCCGTGTTGACAGCCTCTACCCCTCCCCTGCGGGCCAGGCTTGACGAGAGCCGCTTTCAGGCGCCTTCGTTAACAGTACATGGCCAGGCAAAGCGCCGGTTTGTGCTGACGCTGCCAAGCTACGTGCTGGCTTTGCTCGTGCTCTATATCGGCGCGTGGCTCAATCTGTTCACCATAGAGCGTGCGCATGCGATTGCGGTGGTCATCGCAGGCGGCCTCGGAATCTTCGGGGCATTGATCTGGTCAGGGCGCACACTTCAGTGGCGCGACCCCTTGGTGGTCCTTCCACAGGTGTTGTTCAGTGTGGTGGTGGTCGCCCTGTCCTACCAGCTGATTGAAATCAGCCGTGGGGTGGCCTTCATGTGGCTGGCTGTGATCGTGGTGTACGACATGCGTCGCCTGCCCGTGAAGCAAGTGAGGTTTGTCATCGCTTCGGCCACTGTGCTCCAGCTTGCGAACTCCGTCAGCATTTGGGCGGCGAACCCGAACGGGCCCAAGCTGATCGACGAGTTGCTCAACCTCGGCTGCCTGGCATTGCTGCTTCCGACGCTGACGATGGTTTCCACCCACGCGCGTACATTGGTGAAGCGCCGCAAACAGCAAAATGCGGAGCGCGAGAAGGCGCTACAAGCCCTCAACTTCCTGTCTGTCCATGACACGTTGACGGGCCTGCACAACCGGCGTCACATGTTGGCACGCCTGGAACAGGAAGCACGCAAAACAGCGCGCTTTGGCGTGCCGTTCACGGTTGGGGTCCTGGACATCGATTTCTTCAAGCGCGTGAACGATCAGCACGGGCACGCCGTGGGCGACACGGTGCTCCAGCGCTTTGCCGAGATCGCTTCGTCGGTGTTCGAGCCATTCGAAACAGTGGCCCGCTGGGGCGGGGAAGAGTTTGTCGTGCTGATGCCCGGGGCCGACGGGAGATCGGCCTATCACCGCTTGCACAATCTACGCGCAGCCGTTCATCAGCACGATTGGGGGGCTGTGCACCCGGGCCTGCGCATCACGTTTTCGGCTGGCCTTGCGACGTACCGTGATGGCTCCGTCGAACACCTGATGGAGGCGGCCGATCAGGCCTTGTACGCCGCCAAGCATGCAGGCAGAGACCGCATCAGCCCTGAGTTCGACCATGTGGATGCCCCTTCACCGCATGGCGACAACCTGGCTGGCTCGCAAGAGCGGGTGGAAGCGTCAATGGCAGGAAGAGGGCCGCCTCCTACACCCGCTCCTGCTGCGCCCCCCATGCTTATCCCCGGCAAAAAGGCCCAAGCACCGCTGGAGTGCAGTGCAGCAAGCCGCGCCACTTCAAGCGCCCTGTCCAAGCTTTTTCGGACAGACGACCCAAAGACGCGCACATTGCTGAAGCTGGCAGCGGCTGTCTCCGGCATGTATTTCTTCTGGCTCCTCGTCGTGATTTTTTATGCGATCCCGAAGCACATGTTCCCCCACTGGCTGGAACTTGTTTTGTTGGGGCACCTGACGATCGGTGCTGTCGCACCCCTGGTGATCATCCGCAGCGGCTGGTCCAAGCGTTTCAAGGATCCCATCTTCTTGATGGAGCAATGCATCTGGGCCAACTTGATGTTGGTGGCGGCGTACTTCTTCTCACCGATCGGCAAGGGGGCGCTGTTGGGCGTGCTCTGCCAAGTGCAGGCATTCGGGTTTCCTGCGTTCTCGCCTCGACAAGCCCGCTACTCCGGATCCGCCGTTTTGGTGATGCTCGCCATGTCATGGATCGGCATGACCCTTTGGGGCGGGCCAGGATTCGATGCCGCGTCGGACGGCTTGATCATCGCGACTGCCTGCGGTGTCTTGCTGTTGCTCACCTGGCAGTCTTACAACTACGCCCTCTACCGCGAGAAGAATCAAAAAGAGCGCAGAGAGCTTGAACTGGCCATCGCTGAAGTCGAGCGCCTCACCACCATTGACACGTTGACAGGTCTGTACAACCGACAGCATCTGCATGAAGTCCTTGATCATGAAACCATCCGCAGTGGCATCGGCTCTCCTGGCTTCTGCGTGGCCCTGATTGACCTGGACCATTTCAAACAGGTCAATGACATCTATGGACATCAGGTTGGTGATGAGGTGCTGGTCGGGTTTGCCGCCCTGGCAAAGACCGCCTTTCGAGACACAGACACGGTCGGCCGGTGGGGTGGTGAAGAGTTCCTGATCGTCATGCCGGGCGGATCTCGGCATTCCATGGACCGCCTGTTGGTAGCGGTTGCCCAGGCACAGCTTTCGCCCCAAGCCTCGGCACTGCGCGTGACCGCCTCTGCGGGTCTCGCCCATCATCGCGTTGGAGAGCCTTGGGCAGACACATTGGAACGCGCTGATCGCGCGCTGTATGTAGCGAAAGAGACAGGTCGCAATCAGTGCATTGCTGACGTCTAGCGAGGGCAAAGGCATGCACAAACGCCTTGGAGCCCACGAGCATCTGGCTCCTCCGCAAAATTGGCCATGGCGTGCACAGTTCGGCAGTGATCAGCCGATCCAGAATCTGATGCACGTTTCCCATCACTCGACCGCCACCGCCTCGTCCTCCGCATGCCGATCCGGCTCGGTCGTGCACAGGATCTCGCCCAACACCGACGTGGCGTAGTTCCCGGCAGGCAGCGAGAACGTGATCACCAGCTGATCGGCGTGCGGCCATTCCCACGCCATCTCGCCCGGGCTTGCCACCAGAGAGCGCCGCTCCTGATCCAGCCCGGCGTGTTCCATGCCATCGCACAAGACGGCATGGCGTTCGGCCACGCCGTTCTCCAGGGCCTGCGCCTGATCGGTCGTGGTCACGCGCCCCCGTCCCCAGAGCGGCCCGGTGGGCTGGCCCACCTCGTCCATCACGTCGCCGGGCAGGGTCTTGCCCCAGAGCCCCTGCTGGATGCGCAGCGCCAACACTTCGTTGAACACGAAGGATCGCACCGCCGACAGGTAGATGCCCTTCTTCTTCGGGTTGCGCACGCGAATCTCGCGCGCCAGCATGGCCCGGCCCTGCTCGACGTTGCCGCCGTCATGCCCGAAGCGCTGCGCGCCGAAGTAGTTCGGCACGCCGTGCGACGCCACCGCCTTCAGGTTCGCCTCGATGGCATCGCGGTCGCCGGTCACGTCGCGCAGCACGATGCGGAACCGGTTGCCGTGCAGGTCGCCCGGGCGCAGCTTTTTCACGTGGCGGCTCTGGCTCAGCACCTTGAACTCCGGGTGCTGAAACTGCGTCAGGTCGGGCGTCTCGCCCTTGGGCAGGTAGATGCTGAACCACTGGCGGGTGATGGCGTAGCGGTCCTTGAGGCCGGCATAGCCCACGTCCCGCTCCTCCACGCCCGCGGCCGCGGCCAGTTGCTGGGCGACAAACGCGGTGTTGGCGCCGTTCTTCTCGACATCCAGCCAGAGGTGTTCACCCGCACCCGAGGGCAGCTGCAGCGGCAGCTCGGTCACGATGAAGTCCCCGTTGAGGCGTTTCAGGGTGGCATTGGCACCGCTGGCCGGATAAGCGTGGGGCCATTGCGGCAGGGTGGTGTAGAGGGCGTCGGTCATGAGGGCGCTCACGTTAGCAGATCGGGACCGGCTGTCTACCTGACAGGGGGCAGTCCACCCTGCCCTGACGGCTTCATCCAGACCATGTACAGCGCTGGCACAAACACCAGCGTCAGCACGGTGGCGGCGATGAGCCCGCCCATGATCGACATGGCCATCGGCCCCCAGAAGACGCTGCTGCTCAAGGGCACCATGGCGAACACCGCGGCGGCGGCCGTCAACACCACCGGGCGCGCGCGCCGTACGGTTGCTTCCACAACGGCCTGCGCCTGTGGCATGCCCGAGGCGATGTCGCTGTCGATCTGGTCGACCAGGATCACGGCGTTGCGCATGATCATGCCACCCAGCGCAATCACGCCCAACAACGCCACGAAGCCGAAGGGCGCGTTGAAGATGAGCAGCGCCGGCACCACCCCGATGAGGCCGAGGGGCGCGGTCATGAACACCATCCACATGCGCGAGAAGCTCTGCAGCTGCATCATCAGGATCAGCAGCATCACCACGAGCATCAGCGGAAAGACGGCGAACAGGGCCTGATTCGACTTGTCGCTTTCTTCGATGGCACCGCCTTGCTCGATGCGGTAGCCGGGTGGCAGCTTGTCGATGATCGGCTGGAGCGAAGGCCAGATCTTCATCGTGGCCGAGGGGCCCTGCACACCATCACGCACATCGCTGCGCACGGTGAGCACCATGTCGCGGTTGCGGCGCCACAGCACAGGCTCCTCGAAGGTGGGCGTCAGCGTGGCCACATGCGAAAGCGGCACGATGGCACCGCTGCGGGTGAAGAGGTTCACATCGCCAAGCTGTTCCAGCGCCAGGCGCTCGCTCGGGGCGGCGCGCAAGGTCACGTCGATGAGGTCTTCGCCGCGACGGATCTGCGTGGCGGGCGCTCCGCTCAACACGATCTGCATCATGGCCGAGACATCGGCGCTGGTGATGCCCAGAAGGCGCGCCTTGTCCTGGTCCAGCTGCACGCGCACGGTCCTCACCTGCTCGTTCCAGTCCAGTTGGGTGTCGCGCACCAGGGGGCTTTGCCGCACGGCATCACGCACCTGGTAGGCGATTTCGCGGACCTTGCCCGTGTCGGGACCCACCACGCGGAACTGCACCGGGAAGCCCACAGGCGGCCCGAACTCGAAGCGCGTGACACGTCCGCGCAGGTCGGGGAAGGCACGCTCGGCGGCAAAGAGGCCGAGCAGCCGGCGCCGCACGGCCTCACGATCGGCCACGTTGGCCGTCTTGATCACGATCTGCGCGTAGCTCGGGTTGGGCAGCTCGATGGGCAGTGACAGGAAGAAGCGCGGCGCACCGGCGCCCGTGTAGGCGCTGAAGTGCTGAACCTGGGCATCGTTCTTGAGGATGTGCTCGAAGCGCTTGACCTGGGCTTCGGTGGCCGAGAACGACGCGCCTTCTCGCAGGCGCAGGTCGACGATGAGCTCCAGCCGGGAAGCGGTCGGGAAGAACTGCTGCTGCACGAGGCCCATGCCCGCCATGGCGCTGACAAAGAGAACCCCGGTGGCGGCCAACACCATCACGCGGTGGGCCATGCACCACTGCAGCAGGCGACGCAGCCGTTGGTAGAGCGGCGTCGCGTAGGGGTCGTGGGCTGCGCCCCCGTGTGCCTTCATGGTCCTGGGCAGCAGCACGATGCCGAGGTAGGGCGTGAAGACAACGGCCACGAACCAGGATGCGATGAGGGCGACGCCCACCACCCAGAAGATGCCACCGGCGTACTCGCCGCTGATGGACTTGGCAAATCCCACCGGCATGAAGCCGGCCACCGTGACCAGCGTGCCAGTCAGCATGGGAAAGGCCGTGGAGGTGTAGGCGAAGGTGGCCGCGCTGATGCGGTCCCAGCCCTGCTCGATCTTCACGACCATCATTTCGACGGCGATGATGGCGTCGTCCACCAGCAGGCCCAGGGCGATGATCAACGCACCCAGCGAGATGCGGTCCAGGCTCCAGCCGGCGGCCAGCATCACGATGGCCACGATGGCCAGCACCAAAGGCACGGACGCGGCCACCACGATGCCTGTGCGCCAGCCCAGGAAGAGGAAACACACCGCCAGCACAATGGCCAGCGCCTCCAGGAAGGCGCGTTCGAACTCCCACACCGACTCTTCCACAATGGTCGGCTGGTCGGCCACCTTCTCCACCGTCACGCCCACGGGCAGACCGGCCTTCAGCGCGGACATGCGCGCCTCGAGGTCCTGGCCGAGCTTCAGGATGTTGCCGTGCCGGTCGAAGGTGATGGCCAGCATCAGCACGGGTTTGCCGTCATGCCGCACGGTGAACGTCGGCGGGTCTTCCAGGCCCGACGTGACCTTGGCGACATCGCCCAGGCGCAGCAGCTTGCCACCGGCCGCGATGGACACGTCGGCCACATCCCGTGCGTCGCGCAAGCTGCCATCCACCCGTACAAACACCTGATCGCTGCGGCCTTCGGTCGCGCCAGAAGGGCTGACGGTGTTCTGACGCGCAAGCGCCTCGATCACGGTCTGCACGCTGATCCCCAGTGAGGCCAGCCGCTGGCTCGAGAACTCGACATGGACCTTCTCGGCCTGTCGACCGAACACGTCCACCTTCGTCACGCCGGAAAGCCCCTGAACGTCGCGCTTGATGTCCTCGGTCAGCACCTGCAATTCAGGCCAGCTCAGATCCGGGGCGCTGATGGCGTACATCACGCTGTAGACGTCGCTGAACTCGTCGTTGAAGATCGGGCCGAGCACGCCCTCGGGGAACTGGTGACGCACGTCGCCAATCTTCTTGCGCGCCTGGTACCACGCCCGCTCGAGATCGGCCTTGGACGTGCCGCCCTTCATCCACAGGTTGACCGCGCCATAGCCCTGGCGCGAGAAGCTGCGGATGAAATCAACGCCCTCGATCTTCTGCAGTTCGCGCTCCATGCGGTTGAGCACCTGGTCCTGCACCTGCTGGGCCGAAGCCCCCGGCCAGGCCACCACGGCCGTCATCGTCGGCACCATGAACTGCGGGTCTTCCAGGCGGCCCAGCCGCGTGAAGGCGAGCGCGCCCACCAGCAGGCTGCCGATCATCAAGAACAGCACCATGGCGCGGTGCGTGACGGCCCATTCCGACAGGTTGAACGACTTCATCACAGGCTCCCTGGGCGCTTGACGGCCTGCACCTTCATGCCGGCGTCCAGCTTTTGCGCGCCGGCCGAGACCACCATGGCGCCATCCGGCAAGCCGGCCACACGGACCCGGTCGGTCGATTGCGATACCAGCGTCACGGCCTGGCGTGTCAAGGTGCCGGCCCGGTCGTTGACCAGCCAGACCGACGGGGCCTTCTGGGTGCTGAGCAGCGCGCCAGCCGGCAGTTCCGCCGAGGCGGTGCCGCCCTTTCGGGCCAGTTGCACATCGGCGGTCACGCCCATGCGCAGGCCCGCTGGCGGCGACACGATGGCGTAGCGCGCCCGGAAGGTCCGAGCCTGCGCCGAAGCACTGGGCGACAGCTCGCGCAGGTTCAGCCTGACTTCGTCCGGCACGCCTGCGACGCGTGCTCGCCCGATGCGATTGCGCACATCGGCGGCAAGGGCCTCGGGCACCTCCACTTCCACTTCCAGCTCGCCGGGCTTGGCCAGTACGATCACGGGCTGGCCTTCCGAGACCATTTGCCCCACTTCCAACTGCAAGCCGGTCACCACGCCATCGAAGGGCGCTGACAGCACGGCGTAGCCCACCCGATTGCGCAGCACGTCCAGTTGGCGTTCCGCCTGCACCAGGCGCGCGCTGGCGGCATCCGATCGGGCCTGCTGACGCTCCTGGTCCGCTGCGCCGACAGACCCGTCTAGCATCAGCCGCTTGAAGCGCGCTGCATCGCTGGCGGCCTGTGTGGCATCCACCTGGGCCGCCCGCAGTTGTTCGGCTGCGGCATCGGCGGCCAACTGGTAGTCGGCCGCATCGATGCGGGCCAGCGGCTGGCCGGCGCGCACGGTCTGACCGATGTCCACCAGCCGGGTCGTGACCTTGCCTCCAGCCCGGAATGCCAGGTTGCTTTCGATGCGCGGGCGTATGGCGCCCCTCAGGACGCGCACGTCCTCACCCTGGTCGTTGTGGACGGTCGAAACGTAGACAGCCGGGATCGGCGCCGCCTGTTCTGCAGGGCGCGAGCAGGCCGACAACGTCACCAGGCCGCTGAGGGCCAGCCCCGTCCAGGCCAGCGAGGGCCGCGCGTTGTTCAGGCGGAATTCAAAGAAGTGGGTCATGGCTGGCTTTCAGACTCGGGGCTGGGAAGGGGCGTGGTGCGGGAGGCAACTGGGGAAGCAGGGCCCGCGCCCTGGGTGGATGGCCATCCGCCGCCCACGGCCGTGGCCAGCTGAACGGTGCTGAGCGCCAGCTGCGTCTGGCCGTCGAGGGCAGACAGCTCGGAGGCCAGCACGGCACGCTGCGCGTCCAGCAGTTGCAGCAGGTCGATCTGACCTTCTCGGTGAAGCGATTCGGCGTGGCGCAGGCCCGTCCGCCTTTGCTCGACACTGGCTGCCAGCGCGGTCAGGCGATCGCGGTCCTGCGACAAGGCCACGAGGCTGTCGTCCACGTCCTTGATGGCGCCGAGCACGGCCTTCTCGAACTGCAGGGTGGCCATGCGCTCCTGAGCCGACTGGCGCTCGACCGCGGCGCGCAAGCGGCCGGCGTCGAACAGCGGCATCGTGAAAGCCAGCGCGGCGCTGCTGTAGCCAACAGGTGTCAGGTCCAGCGCATTGAGGCGTAGGTCCTGGCGCCCGAGCACCGCGGCCAGGAAGAACTTGGGCCACCGATCCGCGTGTGCCACGCGCAGGCGCGCGGCCTCGGCCAAGAGCTGCTGTTGCGCCACACGCAGATCCGGGCGGCGCATCAAGAGGTCCACCGGCTGCCCAGCCGACAGACTGGGTGGCTTGGGCAACGCGGGCGGAGCGGACTCTTCCAACTCGCGCAGGGGCTGGTTCGGATTGGCCCCCACCAACACCGCGAGGTGGGTCTCCGTCACGGCAGCAAAGGTGCGCAGAGGCGGCAGTTGCGCGGCGAGCGATTGCACCTCGCCTGCCGCGCGGGCCACGTCAAACCGGCTGGCCAGACCGGCCGCTTCCCGGCTCCGAGTCAAACGCTCCGTGTCGACCTGCGCCTTCAACAAAGCCTCGAGCTTGGCCAGTCTCAGTCGCGCGCCTTGCCACACGATGTACTGCCGCGCCACCTCGCTGCTCACCATCCATCGTGCAACGTCAACTGCGTCGTCCGCGCTCAGCGCGTCCAGTTCGGCGGCGTCGGCACCCGCGCGTACTGCGCCGAACAGATCGAGCTCCCAGCCCAACTCCAGCGCCCCTCTGTAGGCCCGTGTGTCCGGCTTGCCCTGCTTGACCCGGTCCGGCAAGCCGCTACGCTCATCCGATGCAGACCCCGTGAGCGACACGGTCGGCCCGAGTCGGGATGCCGCCGCCGTCTGCCCTGCCCGGGCCTGGCGCACGCGCTGCTGCGCGATGCGGACGTCGTGGTTGACCGCCTGGGCGCGCTCGACCAAGGCGATGAGCGCTTCGTCGCCAAAGCCGCGCCACCAGGTCGTGTCGACCGACGCGACGAGATCGGGCGCATGGCGGAAGCCAGCATCGACCGTGGCCGACACATCAGGCGGCTCGGGCGCAGGGGCCGCACAGGCCGAAAGCAAGGCGGCCAGGCACAAGGCAAACGCGGGCGGCCATCGCCGATATCGCAAGGTCGAGGTGGACATGTGAGTCGGCCCGTGGTTGACAGTGTCTACCATTGTGCGGGCATGGAGTAGACAGTGTCAACCTCGGGTGTTCTACTGCCTGATCCGTCGCCCCATGGCAGCGCTAGACTCACCCGCATGCCCAAGAAGCCCCCCTCACCCGCAGCGCCCCTCGAACTGCGCGAGGCATGCGTCATCGCTGCGCAGGAAGTCATCGCAGAAAAAGGCATCGAGAACCTGAGCCTGCGCGACGTGGCGCGCAGGCTCGGTGTGTCGCATCAGGCACCGTACAAGCACTACCCCAGCCGGGATCACCTCCTGGCCGAGGTGATGCGGCGCTGCTTTCAGCGATTTGCAGCGCACCTCGATGCACGCGGGCACTTCGACACACCCCAGGAGGATCTGGCCGCGCTAGGACGCCAGTACCTCAGCTATGCGCGGGACCATCCCCTGGAATACCGCCTGATGTTCGATACACAGTGGCCCCAATCAGCAGAGCATCCGGACCTCCTCAGGGACGCCGCCCACACTTTCGACATCCTGCGCAAAGTATTGCGACGCCTGCATGGTGAAGCGGCCGCCTCGAACGACCGCGTGGATCTGGATGCCCTCTATATCTGGTCGACGGTACACGGCATGGCTGGCGTGTTGAATGGCAACTGCATCCACAAGCTGAACCTGAAGCGCGCGGTCGTGGAGCAAGCCATCGAACACGCGATCGTGATGGTCGAGCTCGGGCTATCGCGGAGCGCCAGTACCTGAGGCGCCGACCTGATTTGACGAAGCCTGGGATTTGACTCGGAAATATGACGATCGTAATATGATGGCCATCATGAAGACGCATCCGTCCCGCAAAGAGCAGAGCCACGAGCGCATCGTCGACGTCGCGGCGCGCGCCATTCGCCGCGCTGGCTACCGTGGCGTGGGGGTGGCCGACATCATGAAAGAAGCCGGCCTCACGCACGGCGGCTTCTACGCGCACTTCGCCTCTCGGGACGCCCTTCTCGTCGAGGCCATGCAACAGGCCGGCCGTGACAGCCAGATCACGCTGTCGCAGGCGGTTGAGCGTCGCGTGGCCAAAGGCCATTCCCGTTTCGCCGCCCTCGTTCAGGCTTATCTCCATGACATGCACATGGAGCGGCCCGAGCAAGGTTGTGTCGTTGCGGCGCTGGCTTCGGAAATGACGCGCCAGGACGATGCGGTGAGAGATGAGGCCCGTCGCCGTGTCGCCTCACTGGTCGAGTTTGTGCGTGCAGCGCTGCCGGCGGGCACCGATCCCGACCAGGGCGAAGTGGTGACCGCCACCATGGTCGGCGCCCTGCAACTTGCCCGCACATTGGGCGGCGCCGCCGGTCGCGCCTTGCTTGCGCAGACCCGTGAAGCGTTGATCCACAAACACCAGCCCTCGCTGGACCACTGACTTTCACAGCCGGGGTCTGCCGCCGGTCTTCAACGCGCCCGAAAATATGACGATCATCATAAATCCTTTGCCTGCCACCTCGGCGCCCCAGGCGTCGCCCTGGCCCGCGTTCTGGATCGCCTGCAGCGCGGTCTTCCTCGTGTCGCTGGACTCGACGATGCTGTTCGCGGCATTCGATGCCCTGCGCCTCAGCTTCGACGACACCTCCGTCGCCAAGCTGTCGTGGGTGCTGAACGCCTACACCGTCGTCTACGCAGCCATGCTGATTCCAGCCGGCGGGCTGGCCGACGCCCACGGACGCAAGCGTGTGTTCAGACTCGGCGTGGCGGTGTTTGTGGTGGCATCGGCCGCTTGCGGTCTGTCTCCCACAGTGAACTGGCTGATCGCGGCGCGCGTGTTGCAGGCGATCGGGGCGGCGTTGCTGACGCCAGCCTCGATGTCCATCGTGCTGGCGGCCTTCCCGGCCGAGCGCCGGGCCGTCGTCGTGAGCCTTTGGGGCGCCGTCGGCGGCCTCGCTGCCGCGGTGGGCCCCAGCCTGGGCAGTTGGGTCACCGCCCATGCTGGCTGGCCTTGGGCCTTCTACATCAACCTCCCGGTGGGCCTGTGGGCGCTCTGGCGCAGTGCCTCGCGTGTCGAAGAGGCCGTCAAGCCGACGCAACGCCGCCGCATCGACCTCGTCGGGCTCTTCTTGCTGATGGCCGCGGTGGGCGCCGTGGCCCTTGCCATCGTCGAGAGCGGATCGACCACATGGCGCACGGGTCAGCTCGCAGCGGTGGCCGGTGGCGGCATCCTGGCGGGTATCGCGTTCGTGCAGTGGGCGCGCGTGCACCCCACGCCGCTGGTCGACCTGGCCCTGTTCAGCCATCGCACCTACCGCTTTGCCAATGCAGCGACCCTGACCTTTGGCACCGCGTTCTCGATGATGTTCCTCGGCTTTTTCTTCTTCATGACTGGCGTGTGGCACTACACGCTGCCGCAGGCCGGGCTCGCGGTGACGCCGGGTCCGCTGCTGGTGATGCCGACGGCCATTGTCACCGGGCGGCTTGCCGCACGCCTGGGTCACCGCCCGTTCCTGGTCGGTGGCTCGCTGCTGTATGCATGCAGCAGCCTGTGGTTCCTCTGGGTGCCCTGCACGCAGCCCGACTACCTGCACGCCTGGCTACCCGGCCTGCTGATGAGCGGCATCTCGGTGGGCCTGGTGCTGCCATCGCTGTCAGGCGCGGCCGTGAGTCACTTGCCGGCGGCGCATTACGCGGTCGGTGCGGCCGTCAACCAGGCCACCCGGCAGATCGGTGGCGTGCTGGGTGTGGCAGTCACGGTCGGACTTCTGGGCCACTCGGGCCTGGTCCACGCCGATTTCAAAGCACTCTACGGACTGCACGCAGCGCTCGCGCTGATCACCGCACTGCTGTGCTGGCCCGTGAGCACCCGGCCACTCTGAGCGGCGCACATCACCCACTCCCCCCCAAACCCCCGAAGGAAACAGCAATGGATGACATCGACGTTCTCGAACAATGGCGAAGAGAGGAGCACGCCGTTCGTGCTCGCCTGCGGCCGGCAGACGCACCGCGGCCTTCATTGAGGATCGCGGGACTGTCGGGCATGGAGACTTTGCAAGCCATTTTCGCAGGCGAGCTGCCGCCACCGCCCATGGGCGAGACGCTGGACTTCATACCGATCCACATGGCGCCAGGGCTGGCCGTGTTCCAGGGGCGCCCGCAGCGGCGGCATTACAACCCGCTCGGCACCGTTCACGGAGGGTGGTTCGCCACGCTGCTGGACTCTGCCGTCGGCTGCGCCGTGCACACGACGCTGCCGGCCGGCCACGGCTACACGACGCTGGAGCTCAAGATCAACATGATCCGCGCGTTGACCGACAAGGTGCCGCTGGTGCGCGCCGAAGGCAAAGTCATCCACGCGGGGCGGCAGGTGGCCACGGCCGAAGGACGCATTGTCGGCCCGGATGGCAAGCTCTACGCGCACGCGACGACCACCTGCATGGTCTTTGAACATCCGTCGTCTGCATGATGCCTTTCGCCCGCCCCCTTGGTTGCCCTACCCGCGGACCTTGGCGAGCGCCAACAGCGGTGGCTTCAATGAAAGCAGCGAATCTGCCAACGCCCTGACCGCCGCCAGATCAGCGCCTTGCGATGTCATGCAGACCAGCAGCTTGCGGCTCGCCCAGCGATCGGTCAAGGTGAGCATCCGCGTGCCGTCAGCTCGAAAACGCAATGCCGCGCTTTCCGGCATCACGGCAGCCCCGACGCCTGCAGCCACCAGTTGCACCATGCCATCGAACCCGGAGAGCCGAACGCGGTGGCGGGGTATGCGACCGCTGCGGCTGGCCTGCGCGGCCAGGAAGCGGCTGAGGCCGCTGTCGCAGGGGAGGCCGACCAGGGCATGCTCCAGCAGCTCGCCAAACGCGATGGTGCGTCGCCTGCCCATTGGCCAGCTTCGGGGCAGCAATGCCACCAGGCGATCGTCCAGCCAGGGGTGCGCGATGAAGTCGGTTGTGTCCACGTGGTCTGCCACGACAGCGATGTCGGCGAAACCGCGCCGCAGGGCATCCAGCGCAGCATCACTCGCTGTCTCACGCACATCGAGGTCGATCTCGGGGTGATGGTACAGAAAGCGCGCCACCGATCGAGGCAGCGCCTCGGACATGGCCGCAGTGTTGCACAACAGCCGGACGGTGCCCCGCAAGCCGCGGCCAAAGCTGGCCATCTCCACATGCAGAGACTCCAGCTCCGTCAGTACGCGGTTCGCGTGTCGCGCCAGGGCCCTTCCTGCATCGGTGGGAACCGCCCCGGCCTTGGAGCGGTTGAGCAGGCGCGCGCCTGTGGCGTCTTCTAGGGCCTTCAGGCGGGCGCTCGCTGCCGCCAGAGACAGGTTCACCGCCTCTGCAGCCGCCGTGATGGAGCCGTGGGCGATCACCGCAGAGAAAAGGTGCAGGTCGAAAGGGTCGATGCGGTAGTCAACGGTGCGGCGAGGAGTGGTGGCCATGGCGTTCATCCTTCGGAATCACCGAAGGATAGGGGCAGCTTAATGGAATGGTGGCGGGCACCGATCCGGTACACCATACCCGCCATGGACATCATGCAGACCTTGTGGGTGGCGGCCGTGTTCGCCTTGGCCGGTGGCGTCAAAGGCATCACCGGGATGGGCTTGCCGACTGTGGCGATGAGCCTGCTCGGGCTATGGATGCCCCCTGCACAGGCCGCCGCGCTGCTGGTGATCCCGTCGCTGTCGACCAACGTGGCGCAATGCCGCGGGCCACATCTGCGCCCGCTCGCAAGCCGGCTGTGGCCAGGCTGGTTGGCGATCGCGATGGTCACGGCCTTCGCGCCCGGCCTGGGTGGCAGCAGCCCGACGGACGCGGCATCGCGCTGGCTTGGCTGTGTGCTGGTGGGCTACGGCTTGTGGGGCCTGTGGCGCCCCACCCTGCCCGACCTCTCGCAGCGCGGCCGGTGGCTGGGCGCAGTGGCGGGGGCCGCCACAGGCCTGATCACGTCGATGACCGCTGTGTTCGTGCTGCCGTGGGTGCCCTATCTGCAATCGCTGCGGCTGGACAAGGAGGCCACCGTTCAGGCACTGGGCCTGTCATTCACGGTGGCGACGCTGGCGTTGGCATTTCGGCTGCAGACCTCGGCGCCATTCGGCGAGGTGTCGGATGAAACAGCCTGGGTGTTGGGCGGCGCAATGGGGGGCGCCTTCGCGGGCATGAAGCTGGGTGAGATGCTGAGGGGGCGCCTCGCGGGCCCGGCGTTTCAGAAGGCACTGTTCACGGTGTTCATTGCGCTGGGTGTGGCGAACCTGATGAGAGGTGGCTAAATGTGTGGGCCTCAAGCGGTTGTAGGGCCTGTGCTTTGTGTGCTCATGCGCTTTCGGCCTGAGCTCATATGCTGTGCGCGCAAACGCATATGCACCACCGAATTCCTTCGTTTTGTTGATCTTGGTTGATTTCTAGACTGCCTCTCGACTTGTCATAACGAGTTGAGAAATGAACAGTCCACGCCCACCCCACGCCGCCCCTGCCGAGCCGCTCTATGAGCGGATTCGCCTGGCGCTGCGCGAGGGCATCCTGGCCGGCCACCACGTCCCCGGCAGCCGCGTGCCGTCCGAGAGCGCGCTGGGTCAGCTGTATGGCGCCAGCCGCATCACCGTGCGCCAGGCCTTATCGGCCTTGCAGCAAGAGGGGCTGATCTTCACCCGCCAGGGCAAAGGCAGTTTCGTCTCGCGCCCCAAGGCCTTTCAGAACGTCAGCACCTTGCGGGGCTTTGGCGAGCAGATGGCCACGCTGGGCTACGAGGTGCTTAACCAACTGCAGGAGCTGCGCGAGGTGCCGGCCAGTGCGCAGGTGGCGCAGCGCCTCGGTGTCTCATCCGGTGAGCCGGTGACGCAGATCCGCCGAGTGCGCCTGCTCAACCGCGAGCCTGTGTCGCTGGAGTGGACCTGGGTTCGCCCCGAGCTGGGCCGTCAGTTGGCCCAGGCCGACCTGATCGGCCGCGACATCTTCCTGATCCTTGAGAACGACTGCGGCGTGCCGCTGGGCCACGCCGACCTGGCGCTGGACGCGGTGTCCGCCGATACCGACATCGCCCGGGCTCTGGATATTGCCAGCGGTGACCCGGTGCTGCGCATCGAGCGCCTGACCCATGACGTCCACGGCACGCCGGTGGACTTCGAGTTTCTGTATTTCCGCAGTGACATCTTTCAGTACCGCTTTCGGGTCGATCGCCATCGGCCCCAGGAGTGAACCCATGCAGACCATCGAACATGAATACGACATCGTCGTCGTGGGGGGCGGCACCGCCGGTCCCATGGCCGCGATCAAGGCCAAAGAGGCCAACCCCAAGCTGCGCGTGCTGCTGCTCGACAAGGCGCACGTCAAGCGCAGCGGTTGCATCTCCATGGGCATGGACGGCTTGAACAACGCCGTCGTGCCCGGCTATGCCACGCCCGAGCAGTACACCAAGGAGATCACGATCGCCAACGACGGCATCGTCAACCAGTCCACCGTGTACGCCTATGCGCAGCACAGCTTCACCACCATCGAACAACTCGACAAGTGGGGCGTCAAGTTTGAGAAGGACGCCACCGGCGACTACGCGATGAAGAAGGTGCACCACCTGGGCACCTATGTGCTGCCGATGCCGGAGGGGCACGACGTCAAGAAGGTGCTGTACCGCCAGCTCAAGCGCACCCGCGTCGAGATCACCAACCGCATCATCGCCACGCGCCTGCTCAAGGCCGCCGATGGCAGCGTCAACGGCGTGATGGGCTTTGACAGCCGCACGGCCGACTTCCATGTGGTGCGTGCCAAGGCCGTCGTCCTGGCCTGCGGCGCAGCGGGCCGCCTGGGCCTGCCCTCGTCGGGCTACCTGATGGGCACTTACGAGAACCCGACCAATGCGGGCGATGGCTATGTGATGGCCTATCACGCTGGCGCCGAACTGGCCAACCTGGAGTGCTACCAGATCAACCCGCTGATCAAGGACTACAACGGCCCGGCCTGCGCCTACGTGACCGGCCCGCTGGGCGGCTATACCGCCAATGGCGAGGGCGAACGCTTCATCGAGTGCGACTACTGGAGCGGCCAGATGATGCTGGAGTTCTACCAGGAGTTGCAAGGCGGCAAGGGCCCCGTGTTCCTCAAGCTCGACCACCTGGCCGAGGAAACCATCCAGACCATCGAGACCATCCTGCACGGCAACGAGCGCCCGAGCCGCGGTCAGTTCCACGCCGGACGGGGAACCGACTACCGCAAGGACATGGTCGAGATGCATATCTCGGAGATTGGCTTTTGCAGCGGCCACAGCGCCTCGGGGGTGCACGTGAACGCCAAGGCCGAGACGACCGTGCCAGGCCTGTATGCCGTGGGGGACATGGCCGCCGTGCCCCACAACTACATGCTGGGCGCCTTTACCTATGGGTGGTTTGCCGGCGTCAACGCGGCCGAGCGCGCCAGCCAGCTGGACTTCAGCCCGGTCGATACGGAGCAGATCGAAGCCGAGAAGCGCCGCGTCTACGCCCCGCTGCAGCGTGACCACGGCCTGCCGCCACTGCAGGTCGAGTACAAGCTGCGTCGCTTCGTCAACGACTACCTGCAGCCGCCCAAGGTGACGCGCAAGTACGAAATAGGCCTCAAACGCTTCGAAGAGATCGGTGAGGACATCGGCCACCTGCACGCCCGCAACCCGCACGAGCTGATGCGTGCGGCCGAGGTGTCGGTCATCCGCGACTGCGCCGAGATGGCGGCCCGCGCCTCACTGTTCCGCACCGAAAGCCGCTGGGGCCTGTACCACCTGCGCGTGGACTACCCAGAGCGCAACGACGCCGACTGGTTCTGCCACGCTCATCTCTACAAGGACGCGCAGGGCCGCATGGCTCACGTCAAGCGCGAGATCGAGCCCTACATCGTGCCCATCAATGACACCGAGAAGACCGCGTACGACCGCCTTCGCATTCCGCGCGGACAGGCTCAGAAGCCGAGCCCGGATGCGTGTCAGCCCGTGCCGGCCGCCGCCTGATATCTGAAGGAAGCCCCTATGCCATTCGCTCCCGCCGCCATCGCTCAGTACGGCGAAGCCGCCGTCACCGTGGACCTGGACAAGTGCATCGCCCACAAGGGCTGCACCGTCTGCATCGACGTCTGCCCGATGGACGTGCTCGCCATCGACCCCGCCACCGGCAAGGCCCACATGAAGCACGACGAGTGCTGGTACTGCCTGCCTTGCCAGAAGGACTGCCCCACCCAGGCCATCAAGGTCGAGATCCCTTACCTCGTGCGCTGAGCCATCTCAGCGCACACGCCGCCCCTCTACGCATCCAGGAGTTGTCACATGTCCGTCCCTTCCTTCCCTCGCGCCCTGCGCGCCGTCGCCGTCGCTCTGACCGCCACGGCCACCTCCTTGGCCGCTCACGCTGAAACCATCCGCCTGGCCATCGGCACACAGGACACCACCATCAACTGCGCCACTGGTGGCCTGCTGATCCGCGAGCTCAAGCTGCTCGACAAGTACCTGCCCAAGGACGGCAAGTACAAGGGCGTCACCTACGACGTGCAGTGGAAGAACTTCACCTCGGGCGCGCCGCTGACCAACGAGATGCTGGCCGACAAGCTGGACATCGGCTCGATGGCCGAGTTCCCCGGTGCGGCCAACGGTGCTGCGTTTGAGAAGGCCGGCAAGAAGAGCGTGTTCATCACCGTGTTGTCGGGCAGCACGCTGGGCAGCGGCAACGGCATCGTCGTGCCCAAGGACTCGCCGGTGACCTCGCTGGCCGAACTCCGCGGCCGCACGATCTCGGTGCCCTTTGCCTCGGCCGCCCACGGCATGCTCCTGCGCGCGCTCCAGGCCCAAGGTCTGGATCCGGCCAAGGACGTGAACATCATCACCCAGGCACCGGAAGTGGCCGGCCCGGCCTTGCAGGCCAACAAGATCGAGGCGCACGCGGACTTCGTCCCCTTTGCCGAGGCCTTCCCCTTCCGTGGCTTTGCCCGCAAGATCTATGACGGCGCACAAGCAAAGTCGCCCACTTTCCACGGCACCCTGGTCAACACGGCTTTTGCCCAGAAGTACCCGGAGGTGGTCACGGCCTTCCTGCGCGCGTCGATTGAGGCCGACCGGCTGATCGCCGCCGAGCCCGAGAAGTACAGCGAACTGATCGAGAAGCACACCGGCATCGAGGCCCCGGTGAACTACCTCTTCCACGGCCCGCTGGGCCTGCAGACGCGCGACCACAGCTTCAAGCCGGAGTACCGTCAGGCACTGCAAACCGCGATCGACACGCTGCGCCTGCTGCGCCGTACCGACACGACGCTGAGCGCCGACGCGCTGATCGATGAGCGCTTCATCCGCACCGCTTACCAACAGTCCGGTCTGAACTACGACGCCCAGCTGAAGAACACGGCGAAGGCGCCACTCAAGGCCAACGATGCACTCACTGGGAAGGCCATCTCCGACACGGCTCGGCTGGCCGGCATCTGGGTCAAGGACGAGGGCAAAGTGCGCCACTACGCTTCGATCGAGAACGCGCTCAAGGACCTGGCCCAGCTGGAGAAGGCGGGCAAGAGTGCGCGTGCGGTCTATGTGCATGACCTGATCCACCGCATCAAGCTGCTGGGCAACCTGGCCTGGTACGCCACCGATGCCAAGGGTCAGGTGAGCGCCTTCCTGCAAAGGGATGCGGCCGTGGCCTATGCCGGTGCCAACAAAGGCAAGGTATTTGACTTCGCTGGCCTGCGCGCTGGCGTGACGGGACGCTGAGCATGCGCGCCACACCAAGCCAAGTCTGGCGCTGGGGCGCCCAGGCGATCTCGCTGGCGGCGTGCGTGCTGGTGTGGCATGTGCTGTCCACCCAGCAGGCCCACCTGGGGCTCGTCACCTTTGCCAACGTGCCGCCCCCTGCAGAAGTGTGGGACGCGGCCTGGGAACTGGTCGGATCTCCCAAGCTGAGCCAGCACCTGTCGAGCAGTCTGCTGCGCGTGGCATCGGGCTTCGTGTCGGCGAGCGTGCTGGGCGTGGGGCTGGGCCTGCTGATCGGGCGTTCACGCTGGGCGCGTCTGGCCCTGCTGGCGCCGCTGGAAGTGGTCCGTCCCATCCCCGCCGTGGCCTGGATCCCGCTGGCCATCCTGATGATCCCCTCATCGGAAGGCAGCATGGTCTTCATCACGTTCGTGGGTGCGCTCTTTCCCATCCTGCTCAACACCATCCACGGGGTCAACGGCGTGGACCCGCGCCTGGTGGCCTCGGCTCGCAGCCTGGGCACCAGCCCCTGGCGACTGTTCGGTCAGGTCATCCTGCCCTCGGCCGCGCCCAGCATCGTGACGGGCCTGTCGATCGGCATGGGCACCTGCTGGTTCTGCCTGGTCACGGCCGAGATGATCTCGGGTCAGTACGGCATCGGCTACTACACCTGGGAGTCCTACACCGTGCAGGCCTACGCCAACATCATCGTCGGCATGCTGGTGATCGGCCTGCTGGGCATGGGCAGCAGCGCGCTGATCCACTGGGGCGGGCAACGTCTGATGCCCTGGCATCGCACACAAGGAGGTCAGGCATGAGTGCCGTTTTGAAAAGCGTTCCCCCGGTGGCCACGCAAAGTGGAACGGGCCGCCTCGACATCGACCAGGTGTCCATCCACCTGGGCGAAGGCGCACAGCGCTTCGTGGCCCTTGACGAGGTCACGCTCACGATCGAACCCGGCGAGTTCGTCTGCCTGCTGGGGCCCTCGGGCTGCGGCAAGTCGACCTTGCTGGGTGCGCTGGCCGGGCATCTGCAACCGACCCATGGCGAGGCACGGCTCGATGGGCTGCGCATCGCGGGTCCCGATCCGCAACGCGGTCTGGTCTTTCAGCACCACACGCTGTTCCCGTGGCTGAGCGTACAGGACAACGTGGCCTATGGCTTGAAGATGCGCGGTGTGTCGCGCAGCGAGCGGCTGAATCTGGCGCAAGCGCTGCTCGAGGAAGTGGGTTTGCAAGGCTTTGAGCGGCGCTACCCGCATGCCTTGTCGGGCGGCATGCAGCAGCGCGTCGAAATTGCGCGGGTGCTGATCAACCAGCCGCGCGTGCTGCTGATGGACGAGCCCTTTGGCGCGCTCGATGCGCTGACCCGCCTGAAGATGCAGGAGCTGCTGTTGAGCCTGTGGGGCCATCTGAAGACCACCATCGTGTTCGTGACCCACGACATCGACGAGGCCCTTTTCATGGCCGACCGTATCCTGGTGATGAGCCCCCGCCCGGGCCGCATCGTCGAAGAGATCCACGTCGAGGCCGAGCGTCCACGTCAGTCCGAGTGGTTGACCAGCACACCGTTCGCTCACCTGAAGCGCCACTGCCTGGACCTGCTGCGCGAGCCCGACACCACCTTGCCGCTGGAGCGTCTGAACCCGGTGACCGGCTTGAACCGCCGCGGCATCCGCTCCTCCGAGTTCTGAAGAAAGCACCTCCCCCATGAGTACCCTGTTTGCCCTGTCCTCGCCCGAGGTATCGCCCTCCGACGACGACCTGCAAGAGCTACAGCCCCGCCTGACGTCGGACGACGCCACCGTGCGCCGCCTAGCCTTGATCGAACTGGCCGAACTGGAAGACGAAGCCCACGCGCCCTGGCTGGCCTGGGCTTTGCGCGACCCTGACCCGGCCATCCGCGCCGATGTGGCCGCGCGCCTGGCGTACTGGGAGCAGCCAGTGGTGCTGAACGCCCTGGTGGACGCCTTGCACGACGAGGTGCCGGCCGTGCGCGAGGCCGCCGCCTACAGCCTGGCTGAGATCAAGCAAGCCGACAGCGGCACGCTCCTGTTGCCCGCGCTGGAAGGGGCTCAAGGGTTCGTGCTGGCCAGCCTGTTGCACGCCATCAAGGAGCTGCGCTTGCCCGGCAGCCTCAACGCCGCCTTGCGCGCCACCAACGACCGCGATGCCATCGTGCGCCTGGCCGCGGTGGGGGTGCTGGGCTGGCTCAAGGACGCAAGCGCGCTGCCGGTCCTCACCCACCTGGCCGCCCACGACCCCGATCCCGAGGTGCGCCGCGCCGCGGTGGGCGCGCTGGGCCTGGGGCAAGGCCACGATGCGCAGGTGCAGCCGGGCTTGCTGGGCGCCTTGCGGGACCCGGTGTGGCGGGTTCGCGAAGAAGCGGCTGCCACGCTGGGCAAGCTGAAGCTGCCCGAGGCAGTCACCCCCCTGACCCAAAGCCTGCAAGATGCTTACTGGCAGGTGCGCCAACTGTCCGCACGGGCCTTGGGACGGCTGAAGGCCGTTCAGGCAGTGGACGCACTGATCACACACGCCCTGCAGCACGACATCGCCAACTTGCGCAAGGAAGCCTGTGTGGCCTTGGGCGAGATCGGCCATGCGTCGGCTTTGCCCGCTCTGACCGTCGGGTCCCAAGACCCGGACCCGGAAGTGCGCAAGATGGCGCGCCTGGCGATCACGCTGATTCAGCAGCGCGTGGCCGTCTGAGTGAGCAGCGCAACCGGGCTCTTGTACCCAACTCACGCGCAGGTGAGCGCTTCCACAAACCCCGAGTCGTCGATCGGGACATAACGCACCGGCTTCCCGTAACCTCGGACAGGAGCTGCGCGGCGTCCGCATAGCTGATCGCCTCAGGCCCGGTCAGATTGAAGGACTGGCCATCGAAGCGGTCCGTGGTCAACGCCAAAGCGGCGCCTTCCGCGATGTCACGCACGTCGATGAAACTCGACATGCCCGTACCGGCTGCCGCGCGATCTGCCCGTGGTTGATGCCTGCTTTCCAGAGGTTGTGGAAGTTGTCCGAGAACCAGTTCGGTTGCAGGATCACATACGGCGTACCGGATCGCTCGAGCGCGATCTCCACCTGGCGGTAAGGGATCGCCTCGTCGGCGTCGACATCGAACACGGTCTGGAGAACCACCTTCACACGGCGTTCTGCAGCGGCCGGGATCACCGGCTGCAGCAACTCCTTCGGGTTCACATGGCCGCCAGGTAGCCTGACGTAGGCCCGATCCACGCCATCGAACGCCGCGGGAAACGTCTCGGGTCTGGCGTAGCCGAAGACCACGCCTTCTGCGCCCGCCACCGGCTTGCCGGAGCGCGAAGCTGCATTCTGTCGCATTGGGCCGAGAAGCACATGGACGCGGTGCTGTTGGCGCAGTCGAAGTACGACGAGGCCAACGCGAGCGCGCGCAACTGAGCAAACAAAAAAGCCCGGCCATCCCGGCCGGGCTCGTGTTGCGGCAACAGATGCGGTTCAGAGGTGATACGCCCGCTCGCCGTGCGAGCTGAGGTCCAGCCCTTCGCGCTCTTCGTCTTCGCTCACGCGCAGACCCAGGGTCAGGTCGACCACCTTGAAGGCCACGAAGGACACCACGCCCGACCAGACGACGGCCACCCCCACGCCCCACAACTGGCTCATCATCTGAGCCGCCATGTCGTAGGCCGCCACGCTGTTGCTCACGTAGTCGTACACGCCGGTTCCGCCCAGGGCCGGCGAGGCAAACACGCCAGTCAGCAGCGCACCCAGGATGCCACCGACGCCGTGCACGCCGAAGACGTCCAGGCTGTCGTCGACACCCAGCATGCTCTTGAGCCCGTTGACACCCCAGTAGCACACCACGCCGGCCAGCAGGCCGATCACCATCCCACCCATCGGGCCCACGAAGCCACAAGCCGGCGTGATGGCCACCAGGCCGGCAATGGCGCCCGAGGCCGCGCCCAGCATCGAGGGCTTGCCCTTGGCGACCCACTCCACCAGCGTCCACGACACCGTGGCCGCACAGGTGGCGAGGAAGGTGTTGATGAAGGCAAGGCCTGCCGTGCTCGACACTTCGAGGTTGGAGCCGACGTTGAAGCCGAACCAGCCCACCCACAGCAGTGAGGCGCCGATCATGGTCATCGTCAGGCTGTGCGGTGGCATGGGTTCCTTGCCGAAGCCGGTGCGGCGGCCGATCATGAAGGCGCCCACCAGGCCCGCCATGGCCGCATTGATGTGCACCACCGTGCCGCCCGCGAAGTCGATGGCACCCTTCTGGAACAGGAAGCCCGCCGTGGCGCCCGCAGCCTCGGCCGCCTCCGCGCTG
Organism: Aquabacterium olei; assembly: GCF_003100395.1. NCBI lineage: Bacteria > Pseudomonadati > Pseudomonadota > Betaproteobacteria > Burkholderiales > Sphaerotilaceae > Aquabacterium > Aquabacterium olei. The sequence goes on along the minus strand of NZ_CP029211.1, from coordinate 293,748 downwards.
GTGTAGGCATCCGGACCAGCCCAGAACCACACCATGTGGGCCAGCGGCAGATAGCTGAAGGTGAACCACAGCACCATGAAAAGAAGCAAGGCAGAGAACTTGACTCGCTCAGCCAGTGAGCCAATGATGAGCGCCGGCGTGATGGCCGCAAAGGTCATCTGGAAAGCAACGTAGAGGTATTCAGGGATGGCGACCCCTTTGGTGAACGTGGCCGCCAGCGTGTCGACCGTGACCCCGCGCAGGAATGCCTTGTCGAAGCCCCCGAAAAACGCATTACCCTCGGTGAACGCGAGGCTGTAGCCATACAGACACCACAGCATGCCCAGCAACGAGAAGGTGATCATCACCTGCATCATCACCGAGAGCATGTTCTTGGCGCGCACCATGCCGCCGTAGAACAGCGGCAGACCGGGCACCGCCATCATGATCACCAGCACCGTGGCGACGATGATCCAGGTGGCGTCACCTTTGTTGACCACGGGTGCGACGGCCGAGGCCGCAGCCGTCACCGCGGTCGCCGCATCCTGCGCGTGAGCCGGCGTAACGCAGGCGGCGGCGAGCGCCGCGGCAGCAAGGAGGACTTTGTTCTTCATCATGGACTCCTGGTGTGCAAGGCTCAGAGCGCCTGCTCGTCGGTTTCGCCCGTGCGGATGCGAATGGCCGCATCCAGGCTCGTGACGAAGATCTTGCCGTCGCCGATCTTGCCGGTGTAGGCGGCCTGCCGGATCACTTCGATCAGCATGTCGACCTGCTCGGCCTTGACCGCAACGTCCACCTTCACTTTCGGCAGGAAGTCAACGACGTACTCGGCACCCCGGTACAACTCGGTGTGCCCTTTCTGGCGGCCAAAGCCCTTCACTTCCGATACGGTGATGCCCTGAACACCGGCATCGGCCAGCGCCTGGCGCACATCGTCGAGCTTGAACGGCTTGATCACGGCGGTAATCAGCTTCATGGGAACTCCAGTCTTCATTCATGCAGTCAGCCCCCCTGACTGCTCCGATGAAGGTCATGCAACCCCTGTGCCAATGTTTCCTATTGAGATACGTTGATTAACCACAGGAAACACGCCGCAACGCGGTGCGTCGCCCCATCGCGGGGATCACGCCGCACCAGCGCGTGTCACATTCAGCTGCGCCAGCCCCGCACGCAACATCGCCTCGAGCAGCGGCTGCACCTGACCGGCCACGTCGGGTTCATACGAGAACGGCGCGTCTTCCTGCATGTACAGGCGCTGGCTCATCTCGAGCTGGATGGCGTGGATGCCGTTGGACGGCTGCCCGTAATGGCGCGTGATGTAGCCGCCCTTGAAGCGCCCGTTGACCACATGCGTGTAAGGCCCCGTGCGCGCCACATCGACAACCGCCGACAGGATGGCGGGATCGCAGCTTCGGCCATCGGCCGTGCCGAAGTTCAGGTCCGGCAAACGGCCTTCGAACAGGCGCGGCAACACGCTGGCAATCGAGTGGGCATCCCACAGCATCACCGCGCCATGCAACGCCTTCAGACGATCCAGCTCGGTGCGGATCTGTTCATGGTATGGCCGCCAGTACGCTTCCAGGCGCCGCGCCTGCTCGGCGTCGTCCGGCACATGGCCCGGCAGGTACAGCGGCTCGCCGCGGAAGGTGTCCATCGGGCACAGCGACGTGGTGGTCTGCCCGGGATACAGGCTTTCGCCATTGGGCGGGCGGTTCAGGTCGATCACATAACGAGACACCTTGGCCTGGATGATGGACGCGCCCATCTCTCGCGCGAAGGCGTACAGGCGGTCGAGGTGCCAGTCGGTGTCCTGCCGGATCCCGGCCACATCCGCCATGCCCGTCTGCAACGAGGCGGGGATGTGCGTGCCCAGGTGGGGCATCGAGATCAGCAGCGGCAGCGTGCCGGACGTGAAGGTGTAGGTGGGCGTGTCGATCTTCATGTGAAATCCTCTTCAGGACAGGACAGGGCCGCCGGCGCGAGGGCGGGGATTGCCTTGCGGATGGCCGGCGCGGTGTCGAGGCGGATGACGTCGCGCGTGACCCGCACGACCTCGTCGTCCAGCCCCGCCCACTCGCCTTCGCGCGAAAGCAAGAAGAAGTGGCGCTGCCCCAACCGGCTGGCAGGCAGGGGGACGACGTTGACCGCATCCAGGTATTGCCGCGACTGCCACAGGCACAAGGGCGTGCTCAGGGCCCAGCCCAGGCCGGATGCCACCAGGCTGAGCAGCGGGTCGGTGGCATCGAACTCGTAGCAACGCGGCGCATCGACGCCCACATGGCGCAGGAAGCGCTCGATCTGCTGGCCCGTGACCGAGCGCTGGCTGTAGCGAATCAGGGGCAGCTTGCCGGCCGCGGCAGACAGCCCGCGCAAGGACGCGAGCACGGGCAGACTGTGATGCTTGGGGTACACGGCCACCCAGGACTCGGAAAAGAGCAGCCGCTGCGAGACCCGCGGGTCCGCCAGCGCCGATTCGGTGCAGATCACCATGTCGAGCTCGCGGCCCTGCATCTGGTCGGCCAGACCGGGCGTCAGGCCCGACCACATTCGGATCTGGCGGGCCTTGCCGGCCATCGCCTTGATGAGCTGTGGGCCCACGGTGGCAGCGAACGAGTCCACGCAGCCCAGGCGGATCTGCTCCATTTCCTGGCGGGCAGACGCGCGCACCTTGTCCATGGCGAGGCGGGCGTGCGACAACAGCTGGGCCGAGGCCTCGTGCAGCAGACGCCCGGCCAGCGTGGGCCGCGCCGGCCGCACCTCACGGTCCATCAGTTGCAGCCCCAGGTCTTCTTCCAGCGACTTGATCGACTGGCTGACGGCACTCTGGCTCAGGCCCAGCCGCTCGGCCGCCAGCACCATCGAACTGGCATCACAGACGGCCACAAACGTTTCGAGCGCGCGCAGATCGGGCACGCCGGTGTTCCGGCGCTGGGTGGGTGGCGTTCTGGGTAAAGCCATGCTGGGCATCCTCGGGTGGTTCAGACCAGACACGGACAACTTCAGTTTTTCCGCATCTCTTGTGGTGATTTGCTTCACCTAACAAGAGCCGTGCCAGGCAGGACTAGGCTGAAGCCATTCCAAACCTCTTGAACCCAGAAAGGCTGACGATGGAAAGCTATGACGCCATCGTGATCGGGGCCGGTGTGATCGGCTCTTCGGTTGCTTACCACCTTGCCCGTTTCGGCGCGAAGAAGGTGCTCGTGCTGGACCGGTCGCAGATCGGTGCGGGCACCAGCACGCAGTCCTCGGGCATCCTGCGCACGCACTACTCGGTGATCGAGAACGTGGAGCTGGCGAAGCGCTCGTGGTCGGTCTTCACCGACTTCTCAGCCTACCTGGAAGACGAGGATGCCGCATCCGGCCTGGTCAAGTGCGGCTACCTGATCTGCGCACCGGACGGCCCCAAGCTGTCTCCGCTGCAGTCGGCTCTCGAGGGGCAGCGTGCCATGGGCATCGAAGTGCAGTTCCTGGGCCAGGAGGAAGCCCGCTCGCTGCTGCCCATTGCCCACTTCGACGACGCTGCGCTGATCGGCTACGAGCCTGAAGCCGGCTTTGCCGATGCCTACCTCGTGGCCACCAGCTTTGCCCGCGCCGCGCGCCGCCTGGGCGTCAAGATCATGGAAGGCGTCAACGTCGAGAAGCTGCTGGTGGACAACGGCCGCGTCTGCGGCGTCGAAACCTCGCAGGGCACCTTCCGCAGCAACACGGTCATCAGCACGCAGAACATCTGGGCCACCGACATCGAGCGCTGGACCGGCATCCCGACACCCGTGGTGCCCGAGCGCCACGCCGTGCTGGCCCTGGAATGCGCCGAGGCCCACTACACCTTCAAGATGCCTGTGTTCAAGGACCTGGGCTCGCCCGGCATGCTGTACTGCCGCAGCTATGGCGGCAACCAGATGCTGGTGAGCGAAGGCATCGTCGGCGAGACACTGGCCGTGCCGGACAACGAGCAGGGCGACATCTCGATGGACTACGTGGTCGAGGTCGGTGCCCAGGTGGCCGAGCGCTTCCCGGCCTACGAGACCGCCGGCCTGGCCTCGTCGTGGACGGGCGTCTACGACGTCACCCCTGACTGGAACCCGGTGCTGGGCCGCCTGCCGGGCATCCAGGGCCTGATCGTGGGCTACGGCTTCTCGGGCCATGGCTTCAAGCTGTCTCCGGCGGTCGGCCGCGTGCTGGCGCAAGAGGCACTGGGCCTGCCGACCGATGTGTCGCTGGCGCCCTATGCGCTCGAGCGCTTCAGCACCGGTCAGTTGCTGACCGGCAAGTACGGCCTGGGCGCGGTGTCCTGAGTGATCACGCACGTCGTGGCCCTGCCCAAGGGCCTGACCCAACTGTCGCTGGCCGCCCTGCCGCGCGAGCGGTGGCGCAACGGCAAGGGGTGGACCCGGCCGGTGGCGCAGGGCGGCCCCGCGGGCGCACCGTCGTGGCGCGTGAGCCTGGCGGAGATCACTGAGGCGGCGCCCTTCTCGGCGTTTCCAGGCATGGACCGGACCACGGTGCTGGTCGATGGCGGACCGGTCTCGCTGGTGGCGCCGCACCAGCAGTGGGCCCTGTCAGAGCGAGGCGACCGGGCGCACTACGGCGGCGAGCTGTCCCTGCACAACACGGCCCCGGAACGCGACACGCTGTTCTGGAACGTCATGACGGCACGGGGCCGGGTCTCGGCCTCCGTTCACCTGCTGCACGGCGCACTGGCCCTTCCAGAGCAGGGCCACAGCCTGGTATGGGTGCTTCGCGGCGGCTACACGCTCGCCGGCCAGCCACTGCCCGGCCTGATCCACCTGGGCCCGCAAGAAGGGCTGCACTGGCGTGGCGGCCAGCACAAGCTCATGCTGCGAGCCACCGAGCCGGACAGCCTGCTGCTGCACACCTTGCTCACCGAGTGAGACAGTGTGTTCACCCCGTCAGGCCACACTCACTCGGCCTGGCGCGGGTAGACGATCACCGACAGGAACTTGATCGGGCACTTGGCCAGGCGCTCGGGCCCGTGCGGCACTTCCCCTTCGAATGACAACGAATCGCCGGGTTCGAGCAGGTAGGTCTCCTGCCCGACCCGGTATTCGATCTTGCCTTCCAGCATGTAGAGGAACTCGTGCCCCGGGTGCTCGAAAGTGGGGTAGCGCTCGGAGTCGTCTTCGATGGTGATGAGGAAAGGCTCGAACAGCTTGACCGGACCCTGGTCGTACGCCAGCAGGTGGTAGGTGTGCCCACTCTTGGTGCCACGACGCACCACTTCCATGCCAGCGCCCTTCTTGATGTGCTGCGCCGAACTGGATGTCGCGTCGTACTTGCTGAACAGCATCGACATCGACACCCCGAGCACGCGCGCGATGCGGGCGAGCGTGTCCATGCCCGCGGTGGTCTGCCCGTTCTCGATCTTGGACAGCATGCCGCGGCTGATGCCGGCCTGTTCGGCCACTTGCGCCAGGGTGAGGCTGTGCCGCTGTCGCTGCTCGCGAATGGCTGCGCCCACCGTTTCTTCCAGTGATGGCAGGTTGCCGCTCTGGTCCCTATCCAAGCCTCACTCCTCAAGAACATTGCCGTGAACGCAGTGTACGTGGACACCTGAAACGCAGCGCCTCGTTCACCAAAATGGTGTTTCCCTGTAGGCACACTAGTTGCATTACAGGAAACACCGCGATAAGCTTCCTTCCCATGAAGCAGCGCGCACCGCACCGGGACTGAGCCCGGTCCCCACATCTGAAGGAGCCTGCCTTGAACGCTGCCATCCCCCTTCCCCTTGATGCCCCGCCCGGCGAACTCGTGCCCCCTGCACGCTTCGACACCGTCGAAGAAGCGCAGCAGTACCTGCGCGCCCAGGGCGTGTCCTACGTGCTGGCCCAGTTTGTCGACATCCACGGCGTGGCGAAGGCAAAGTCGGTGCCAGTGGCCCATCTGGAGACCGTGCTGACCGACGGTGCCGGGTTTGCCGGCTTCGCCATCTGCGGCGTCGGCATCGAGCCGCATGGCCCGGACTTCATGGCCAAGGGCGACCTTTCGACCGTCTCGCTGGTGCCCTGGCAGCCCGGCCTGGCGCGCATCGTGTGCGAAGGCCATGTGGAAGGTGAGCCCTGGGTCTACGACAGCCGCGTCACGCTCAAAAAGCAGGTGGCCCGCCTGGCCGAGCGTGGACTGACCATGTTCACCGGTCTGGAGCCCGAGTTCTCGCTGCTGCGTCGGACCGAGTCAGGCAGCATCGAGCCCTGCGACCCCAGCGACACGCTGGCCAAGCCCTGCTACGACTACAAGGGCCTGTCGCGCACCCGCGCCTACCTGGAGAAGCTCTCCAACGTCATGCGCGCCACCGGCATCGACGTCTACCAGATCGACCACGAAGACGCCAACGGCCAGTTCGAACTGAACTACACCTACACAGACTGTCTCACCTCGTGTGATCACTTTGTGTTCTTCAAGATGGCGGCCGCCGAGATCGCCAACGAGATGGGCCTGGTGTGCTCGTTCATGCCCAAGCCCTTCGCCAACCGCCCGGGCAACGGCATGCACATGCACCTGTCCATCGGCGATGGCAAGCGCAACCTGTTCTGCGACAAGGCCGACGCCAACGGGCTGGAACTCTCGCCCATGGCCTATCACTTCCTGGGTGGCCTGCTGGCCCACGCGCCGGCCCTGACCGCGCTGTGCGCCCCCACGGTGAACTCGTACAAGCGCCTGGTGGTGGGCCGCTCGCTGACCGGCGCCACCTGGGCCCCGGCCTACATCAGCTACGGCGACAACAACCGCTCGACCATGGTGCGTGTGCCCAAGGGCCGGCTGGAACTGCGCCTGCCGGACGGCGCCTGCAACCCCTACCTCGCCACGGCCGCCGTGATCGCGGCCGGCCTGGATGGCATCGACCGCAAGCTGGACCCGGGTGCCCCGCGCAACGTGAACCTGTACGAGTGGAGCGATGCACAGCTGAAGGAAGCCGGCATCGGCCTGCTGCCGCAGAACCTGGGCGCCGCGCTGGATGCGCTGGAAGCCGACGAACTCATCACCGGCGCCCTGGGCCCGGTCGCCAAGGAGTTCCTCAAGCTCAAGCGCATGGAGTGGATCGAGTACCAGCGCCATGTCTCGGACTGGGAAGTCAAGCAATACCTGGAATTTTTCTGAAGAAGGAACAGACCCATCATGTGTGGAATCGTTGGATTGCTCCTCAAGAAGCCCGCGCTGCGCAGCCAGCTCGGCGAGCTCATGGTGCCCATGCTCATCGGCATGACCGAGCGTGGCCCCGATTCGGCCGGCCTGGCCGTGTTCACCGACCCGCTGCCCGCGGGCCTGCGCAAGATCAGCGTGTACTCGGGTCTGACCGAGGAAGGCAGCGACTACAACTGGTCGGCCATGCTGGACGCGCTCAACACCGAACTGAAGGTGCAGGCCAAAGCCACCGTCAAGGCCAACCACGCCGTGATCACCTTCGAAGGTGCGGCCGAGCCGGTCAAGGCCTTCGTCAAGGCCTACGGCCCGAAGCTGCACCTGCTGTCGACGGGCCGCAGCATCGACCTGTACAAGGACATCGGCACGCCGGCTGAAGTGGCGGCCCGCTACCAGTTCAGCCAGCTGCAAGGCAGCCACCTGGTCGGCCACACCCGCATGGCCACCGAGTCGGCCGTGACGCCGGACCGCGCGCACCCCTTCACCGCCGGTGAAGACTTCTGCCTGGTGCACAACGGCTCGCTGTCGAACCCGAACGGCGTGCGCCGCATGCTCGAGCCGCGTGGCATCAAGTTCGAAACCGACAACGACACCGAGGCGGCGTGCCGCTTCCTGGAGTGGCGTCTGCGCGAAGGCGACACCCTGCACAACGCGCTGCAGAAGGGCTTCGAAGCGCTGGATGGCTTCTTCACCTTCCTGATGGGCACCTCGACCGAACTGGCCCTGATCCGCGACCCCTTTGCCTGCAAACCGGCCGTGGTGGCCGAAACCGACGACTACGTGGCCATTGCCTCCGAGTTCCGCTCGCTGGCCCACCTGCCCGATGTGAAGCACGCCACCGTCTTTGAACCTGCCCCTGAGGAGATGTACGTATGGAAAGCCTGACCTTTGACCTGAGCCAGGGTGGCGTTCGCCCGCTCAACCAGCACCTGCACGGCCCGGCAGCCGAGCTGACCGGTCAGCACATCACCGTCGTGAACCCCGATGGCGCCCACAACATCGCCGTGGGCCTGAACGCCCCGGTGAAGGTGACCATCGATGGCCACGCAGGCTACTACGCCGCCGGCATGAACAAGCTGGCCGACGTGACCATCAATGGCAGCGCCGGCACCGGCGTGGCCGAGAACATGATGAGCGGCAAGGTGCACGTGAAGGGCTTTGCCTCGAACAGCGCCGGGGCCTCGGCCCACGGTGGCCTGTTGATCATCGACGGCGATGCGGGCCTGCGCTGCGGCATCTCGCTCAAGGGCGGCGACATCGTGGTGGGGGGCTCGGTCGGCAGCTTCTCGGGCTTCATGGCACAAGCCGGCCGCATGGTCATCTGCGGCAACGCCGGCGACGCTCTGGGCGACTCGCTGTACGAAGCCGTGATCTACGTGAAGGGCGAGATCAAGAGCCTGGGCGCCGATGCGCAGCTGGAGCCGCTGGGCGACAGCGACATCACCGCGCTGACCGAGCTGCTGGCCGCCGCGGGCCTGAACCACAAGCCGCAGGACTTCAAGCGCGTGGCTTCCGCTCGCTCGCTGTACCACTGGAACGCAGACGCTGATCAAACCTACTGAGGAGCCCTGTCATGAGCACCGAACACCCCATCACCTTCAAGCGCCTGCAACGCGAAGAATCCGCGTCGTTCGACCGCAGCACGCTGGACTACATCCACCGCGCCTCGAACACCGGCCTGTACGAGATCCGCGGCCTGGGCGCGAAGCGCAAGCTGCCGCACTTCGATGACCTGGTCTTCCTGGGCGCCTCGCTGTCGCGTTACCCGCTGGAGGGCTACCGCGAGAAGTGCAGCACCAAGACCGTGCTGGGCACCCGTTTCGCCAAGAAGCCCATCGTGCTGGACACCCCCATCACCGTGGCCGGCATGAGCTTCGGCGCGCTGTCGGCCAACGTGAAGGAAGCCCTGGGCCTGGCGGCCACCGCCATGGGCACCTCGACCACCACCGGTGACGGCGGCATGACGCAGGAAGAGCGTCGCTCGTCGAAGACGCTGGTGTACCAGTGCCTGCCTTCGCGCTACGGCTTCAACCCCGACGACGTGCGCAAGGCCGATGCCATCGAGGTGGTACTGGGCCAGGGCGCCAAGCCGGGCGGCGGCGGCATGCTGCTGGGCCAGAAGGTGAACCCGCGCGTGGCCAAGATGCGGACCCTGCCGGAAGGCGTGGACCAGCGCTCGGCCTGCCGTCACCCCGACTGGACCGGCCCCGATGACCTGGCCATCAAGATCCAGGAACTGCGCGAACTGACCGACTGGGAAAAGCCGATCTACGTGAAGGTGGGCGCCACCCGCGTCTACAACGACGTCAAGCTGGCCGTGCACGCCGGTGCCGACGTGGTGGTGGTCGACGGCATGCAGGGTGGCACCGCCGCCACGCAGACCTGCTTCATCGAGCACGTGGGCATCCCGACCCTGGCCGCCGTGCGCCAGGCCGTGGCCGCGCTGGAAGACCTCGACATGAAGGGCACCGTGCAGCTGATCGTGTCGGGCGGCATCCGCACCGGCGCCGACGTGGCCAAGGCCCTGGCCCTGGGTGCCGACGCCGTGGCCATCGGCCAGGGCGTGCTGATGGCCCTGGGTTGCAACCGCGACACCTACCAGCAAGGCGGCCAGCAGCACAGCGCCGAGGCCGACTACGCCGCGCTGGGCACCGCGCCCGGCTTCTGCCACCACTGCCACACGGGCAAGTGCCCGGTGGGCGTGACCACGCAGGACGCCGTGCTGGAAAAGCGCCTGGAGCCGGAATGGGGTGCCAAGCACCTCAAGAACTACCTCAAGACGCTGACCATGGAGCTGACCACGCTGGCCCGCGCCTGCGGCAAGCAGGACGTGCACCATCTGGAGCCGGAAGACCTGGTGGCCCTGACGGTGGAGGCCGCGGCCATGGCCCAGGTGCCGCTGGCCGGCACGAGCTGGGTGCCGGGTCAGACCGGCTAATGGCCCACTGAAGACGTTATCTCTCGGCCACGTAGGCCCCCATGCGGTTGCGACCGCATGGGGGCCTTCTTCATGCTCGGACGATGCGGTCGGTATGCGGCTGCTTCAGAGCCGGTGCACCACGGCTGCCCGCCGTGCACCGAGCCGAGGCAGACCGAACCAGTTCAAGGCACCAGCTGAAGTGCCACTGCAGATCGCCATCACCGGTGCTTCACCTCTCTCATGTTCCGAGCACCGACACGTGGCAAAAGCAGGCCCGATACATGCTTGGTATGCCATACGACACCACTTTCTTAAAAGCTGTTTAGGACAGCACTTCCAAACCACATACCTGGAGAGAAGCTCGGGTAAATCCCGGGATCACAGGCTGAGATCTCTCTGCTCAAATCCACTCACCAACAGCTTGGTATACCAACATACAAAGCGCCAACAACCAAGGAATCTGCTCATGACGTTCGCCCTTCGCAAAGTCGTCACCTATACGGAAGACACCCTCATTGAAGGCGGCAAGGTGGCCGCCAAACCCCTGCGCCTGTTTGCCGCTGCGGCAGTGTTGCGCAACCCCTGGGCGGGCCGAGGCTTCGTGGAGGACCTTCAGCCCGAGATTCGCGAGATCGCGCCGCAACTGGGTGAACTGCTGACGCGGGAGATCATCCGCATGGCCGGCTCGGGCGAGGCCGTGGAGGCCTACGGCAAAGCGGCCATCGTCGGCACGTCCGGCGAAGTCGAACACGCCTCCGCCCTGACCCATACGCTCCGCTTCGGCAACCACTACCGAAACGCCGTGGGCGCTAAAAGCTTCCTGAGCTTCACCAACGTGCGGGGCGGGCCGGCGTGTCCCATCGCCATTCCCCTGATGCACAAGCACGACGAGGGCATGCGCTCGCACTATCTGACGATCCAGTTCTCGATCACCGATGCGCCAGCACCCGACGAAATCGTCGTGGCACTGGGCGCTTCCATCGGCGGCCGCCCACACCACCGCATTGGTGACCGCTACAAGGACATGGCGGAGCTGCAAAACAATGCCTGAACTCCAGCCGCCCCCCAGCCGCGCCCGCGGTCTGTTGCCCGACGGGACCAGCTATGCGGTGTATGGACAAGGGACGCCCATCGTGTTCATACACGGCGTCGGCATGCAGCAGGACGTGTGGGTGCCCCAGATCCTGGGCTTCGCCCGAGATCGCACCGTGGTGACCTTCGACATGCTCGGTCATGGCCGCAGCCCGCTCCCGCCGGAAAACCCGGCACTTGCGGACTATGCAGACCAGGTCAAGCGTCTGCTTGACCAGCTGGACCTGCCTCGTGCTCACATCGTGGGCCACTCCATGGGCGCGCTGGTGGCACTGGAATTTGCCTTGCGAGAGCCGGCACGTTGCCTGAGCGTCAGCGCGCTCAATGCGGTCTACAACCGCAGCGACGCCCAACGGGAGGCTGTGCAGGAACGTGTGCGCAGCCTGCAGACGTCCAACACACAGGGCGGGATCGCGGCCACGCTGGCACGCTGGTTTGGTCAGCCGATCCCGCCTTACCTGGAAACAACGGCACAGCTGTGCAAGCGCCTGCTTGAAGACGTGAACGCAGAAGGCTATGCCCGCACCTATGCCCTGTTTGCCACGAGCGACCGCGCCCACATTGGAAGACTGACTGAACTGCAGCCCCCCGCCCTGTTCATGACCGGCGAGTTCGATCCGAATTCCACACCGGACATGACCAAGTCGATGGCCGCCGCAGTCCCGGGCTCCCGGTGCCGGGTCCTGGCCGGTGAGCGACACATGATGGGGCTGACCGGTGCCCCGCAAGTCCACGGGGAGTTGCTCCCCTTCCTGCTGGCCGCGGAGGCCCGCGCAAACAAACTGGAGGCCGCATGAGCATCGATCCCAAAGCCTTTCGGCAAGCCCTCGGCAACTTCCCGACCGGTGTGACGGTCGTCACCACGGTCGACACCGACGGCACGCCGCGCGGCCTGACGGCCAACTCATTCACCTCGGTGTCGCTCGATCCAGCCCTCGTGCTGGTCTGCCTGGGTAAGACCACGGCCAGCCACCCCGTGTTCATGGAAGCTGACCGCTTTGCCATCAACATCCTGGCCGAAGACCAGCGAGACATCAGTGGTCTGTTCGCTTCCAAGTCGCCCGACAAGTTCAGCCAGGCGGCGTGGCACCCGGGCACCACCGGTGCCCCGCTCATCGCCGGGGCAGTGGCCTGGTTCGACTGTACTGTGCATCAACGTGTGGATGCCGGCGACCACACCATCCTGATCGGGCAGGTACAGGACATGGGCCAGCGCACGGCCCGACCGCTGGGCTATTGCCAGGGAGCCTATGTCGGCTTCCAGCTGCAGCAGGCCGCGCAGGAAGCCCTGGCTCGCCAGGCACGCACCACCGCCCTCATCGAGACCCCGGATGGCGTCTTGCTGAGTGCCGGACCGGACGGTCTGGATTTGCCCACCTCAGGAGATGTGGCTGGCCTGCTGGACGCGCTGAAGCAACATGGCGTACAGGCCTCGGTCGACTTCCTTTTCGCGGTGTTTGACACGCCGACCGGCTCGCGCATCGTGTACCGCGGCCGCAGCGCACACCCCCCCAAGGACAATGCCTTGCGCTGCATCCCGGTGGCCGAGTTACCGCGACTCAACCTGGCCAACACCGCCCTGCAGGCCATGCTCAACCGCTATGCGCGTGAGCGTGCCCAGGACGCCTTCGGCATCTACATCGGCAACCAGGACGCGGGCGAAGTGCGCCCCCTGGCCACCGCCTGACTTGACCTGACTGGAGCCCGATCATGAAGTTCTCTCTTTTCCTGCACGTCGAGCGCTACGACGATCAGACCCCCATCACGCAGCAACTCGATGAGATGACCGAGCTGGTGCAGATCGCCGAGCGGGGCGGCTTTGAGGCCGCATGGGTCGGCGAGCATCACGGCATGGGGTTCACCATTGCACCGAACCCTTTCGTGAACCTCGCCCACCTGGCTGCCAAGACGTCGACCATCCGCCTGGGCACGGGCACCGTCATCGCGCCGTTCTGGCACCCGATCAAGCTCGCTGGTGAGGCGGGGCTCGTCGACGCCCTCAGCAAGGGCCGGCTGGACCTCGGCATTGCCCGCGGCGCCTACATGTTCGAATACGAACGCCTGTTCCCGGGGCTGGACGCAATGGAGGCCGGCGCCCGCATGCGCGACATGGTGCCGCTGTTGCAAAGGCTGTTCCAGGGCAATGCATCCGCCGATACGCCTTACTGGCAGTTCCCGGCCACCACCCCGCTGCCCCGACCGGTGCAGTCGCCCTGGCCACCGATGTGGATCGCCGCCCGCGACCCGCATTCGCACGACTTCGCCGTGGGAAGCGGCTGCAATGTACAGGTCACTCCGCTGGCCTCAGGCGACGCCGAAGTGGCCTCTCTGATGGACCGCTTCAACGCTGCCTGTGCGGCCCACCCCGAGGTGCCGCGCCCGCAGATCATGCTGCTGATGCACACCTTCGTCGGTGCTGACGAGGCGGAAGTCAACCAGGCGTGCAAGGATCTGCAGGCCTTCTATTGCCACTTCATGAAGTGGGTGAAAAAGGAACGCCCGATCGAGCAAGGGCTGATGGAGCCGCTGCGCCAGGAAGACCTCGACGCCTTCCCGCAGTACGCCCCCGAGAAGCTGCGCGAAACGCTGGTGATCGGTCAGGCCGATGAGGTGATCGCCCGATTGAAGTCGTACGAAGCCCAGGGCTACAACCAGTACAGCTTCTGGATCGACAACTGCATGCCCTTCGAGACCAAGAAGCGCACGCTGGAACGCTTCATCGCCCAGGTCGTTCCCGCCTTCCAATGAACCCACTCAGGCCCGCCATGCTGCAGACCTTCCAGCACTACATCGACGGCCAATTCGAGCCGGGCACCGCGCACTTCGACAGCGTGGACCCGGCCACCGGCCAGGCCTGGGCCCGCATGCCCGCCGCCACGTCGGAAGACGTGAACCGTGCCGTGCGAGCAGCCCACCGGGCCTTGACAGCGTCTCCCTGGCGCGGCCTGCATGCCAGTGCGCGCGGCAAGTTGCTGGCCCGGCTGGCGGATCTGATCACCCGCGACGCCACGATGTTGGCCGAGCTGGAAACGCGCGACACCGGCAAGGTGATCCGCGAAACCCGTGCGCAGATCGGCTACGTGGCCGAGTACTACCGCTACTACGCGGGCCTCGCCGACAAGATGGAAGGCCGCCACCTGCCGGTGGACAAGGCCGACATGGAGGCCTACACCCGCCGTGAGCCCCTGGGCGTGGTGGCCGCCATCGTGCCGTGGAACTCGCAGCTCTTTCTCTCGGCCGTCAAACTGGGTCCCGCACTGGCAGCAGGCTGCACCGTGGTGCTCAAAGCGTCTGAAGAAGGCCCGGCGCCTCTGCTGGCCTTTGCCAAGCTGGTGCATGAAGCGGGCTTCCCCGCCGGGGTGGTCAACGTCATCACTGGCTTTGGCCACGACTGCGGCCAAACGCTGACCACGCACCCACTGGTCGACAAGGTGGCCTTTACCGGTGGCCCGGAGACCGCGCGGCACATCGTGCGCAACACGGCCGAGAACCTGGCCGACACCTCGCTCGAACTCGGTGGCAAGTCGCCCGTGCTGGTGTTCGACGACGTCGATCTGGAAAGCGCCTGCAACAGCATCGTCGCTGGCATCTTCGGTGCCAGCGGCCAGAGTTGCGTGGCTGGCTCGCGCCTGCTGGTGCAGCGTGGCGTGGCCGATCGCCTGCTGGCCATGCTGGCCGAGAAGGCCGCCCGCATCCGCATCGGCAGCCCGCAAGATCTGGCCACTGAGATGGGACCGCTGGCCACGCGCAAGCAGGTCGAGCACCTTCAGCGCACCGTGAAGGCCAGCATCGATGCGGGTGCCACGCTGGTGTGCGGCGGCGGCACGGCAGAAGGTTTCGCGCCCGACAGCCACTATGTCGCGCCCACCATCCTGGACTGTCCGCACGCCGACATCCCGAGCCTGCGCACCGAGTTCTTCGGTCCCGTGCTCAGCGTGATCCGCTTCGACAACGAAGCCGAGGCCATCGCGCTGGCCAACGACAGCGCTTACGGTCTGGCTTCGGGCGTGTTCACCACCAACCTGACGCGGGCCCACCGCCTCATCCGCGAATTGCGCGCCGGCATCGTGTGGGTCAACACCTACCGAGTCGTCTCTCCGCTTGTGCCCTTCGGCGGCTTCGGCCAAAGCGGTCTGGGCCGCGAAGGTGGCATGGAAGCCGCGCTGGCTTACACCCGCACCAAGTCCGTTTGGATCAACACCTCGGACGCTCCCATCCCCGACCCCTTCGTGATGCGCTGAACATGTACTACGAGATCCGCACCTATCGCCTCAAGGTCGGCGCCCTGCCCAACTACCTGGCCCTGGTGGGCGAGCAAGGCATCGCGATCCAGCGCGCGCACCTCGGCCACCTGGTCGGGTACTTCCAGTCCGACATCGGACCCCAGAACCAGATCGTGCACATCTGGGCTTTCCAGAGCCTGGACGAACGCGACCGTCGCCGCGCCACGCTGGCTGCCGACCCAGCCTGGCAAGCCTTCCTCCCACACATCCAGGCCTTGATCGAGGAAATGGACAGCAAGGTCATGCGCCCGGCTTCCTTCTCCCCCTTGCCCTGAGCCCCTGTTTCTTCCGCCCCACCCCAACCTGCACACGACCATGACCGATACCCTTCGCTCCCCCCGTCGTCACGCCATCGCCACCCTTGTGATGGGCCTGCTGGGCGCCACCAGCCTGAGCGCGCAAGCCCAGCAAGACGGCATCGTCTTCACCAGCTGGGGTGGCACCACCCAGGCTGCCCAGAAGAAACACTGGGCCGTCCCCTTCACTGCGGTCACGGGCATCACCGTGCAGCAAGACGGTCCGACCGATTACGGCAAGTTCAAGGCCATGGTCGAGAGCGGCAACGTCACATGGGACGTGGTCGACGTCGAGGCCGACTTTGCCGCGAAGGCCGCCAAGGATGGCCTGCTCGAGCCGATCGACTACAGCGTGGTCCCCAAGGCCCAGCTCGACCCGCGTTTCTCCGGTCCGTACCACGTGGGCAGCTTTTACTACGCCTTCGTGATGGCCTTCAACAAGGACATCTACAAGGGCAAGGCCCCCGCCAACTTCTCGGCCCTGTTCGACACCAAGACCTACCCCGGCAAACGCACCTTCTACAAATGGTCCGCCCCTGGCGTGCTAGAACTGGCCCTGCTGGCCGACGGCGTGCCTGCCGACAAGCTCTACCCGCTGGACCTCGACCGCGCCTTCAAGAAGCTGGACACCATCAAGGGCAACATCGTGTGGTGGACGGGAGGCGCCCAGTCGCAGCAGTTGCTGGCTTCGGGGGAAGCGCCCATCGGCGTGTTCTGGAACGGTCGCGTGCACTCTGTCGAGAGCAGTGGCCAGAACGTGGACGTGTCGTGGACTCAAAGCCTGACAGCCGCCGACGTGCTCGTCGTTCCCAAGGGCAGCAAGCGCAAGGCCCAGGCGATGAAGTTCCTGGCTTATGCCGCTGGTGCCAAGGGGCAGGCCGACTTCGCGACGGACACAGCCTACGCCCCGGTCAACCTCGGTTCGAAGGCGCTGATGTCCCCTGCGGCGGTCAAGACCCTGCCCGATCAGTTCACCAAAGGCCAGATCAACCTGAACATGGCCTGGTGGGCAGAGAACCGCGACGTCGTCGCCAAGCGCTGGTACGCCTGGCAGGCCCAGTAACCCGCACCGCGGAAGTGCGCAGGGGCTCGGCCCCTGCGCTTGCCCCTAGAGGATGAACCCATGCCCACTGACACCATGACGGCCACCTTGGCTCTACCGGCCGCCGCTGCACCGCCCAGACGGCGCAGCGGCCTCGCCTGGCTCACCCCCTCCCTGGCCCTGCTGGCTCTGTTCTTCGTGCTGCCCGTTCTGAGCCTGCTCCTGCGCAGCATCACAGAGCCCGAGTTCGGCCTGCAGCACTACGCAGAACTTGTTGGCAGCTGGACCTACGTCAAGGTGCTCTACAACACCTTGCTGGTCGCCTCCGTGGTCACGGTGGTAACGGTGGTGTTGGGCTTCCCGGTCGCCTGGCTGATGGCCATCATGCCGAGCCGCTGGAGCCGGTTCCTGATGGGCTGCCTGCTGCTATCCATGTGGACCAACCTGCTGGTTCGGACCTACGCCTGGATGGTGCTGCTGCAACGCACTGGCTTCATCAACCAGACCTTGATGAAATGGGGCGTCATCGACGAACCACTCGCCTTGGTCAACAACCTCACGGGCGTCACCATCGGCATGACCTACATCATGCTGCCCTTCCTGGTTCTGCCCCTGCACGCGACGATCAAGGCGCTGGACCCGGCGATCCTGCGTGCCGCCGCCACGTGTGGCGCCTCGCGCTGGCAGGCGTTCTGGCTGGTGCTTTGGCCACTGGCCCTGCCCGGTGTCGCCAGCGGCGCGCTGATGGTGTTTGTAATGTCTCTGGGCTACTTCGTGACCCCCGCCTTGCTTGGGGGCGCCAGCCACATGATGCTGGCCGAACTGATCGCCCAGCTGGTGCAGTCCCTTCTCAACTGGGGCCTTGCAGGGGCCGCCTCCCTGGTGCTGCTCGTCATCACCCTGGGCCTGTACGCCCTTCAACTCAAACTCTTCCCAGCGAAGGGAGGCCAGCATGCTGCTTGACCATGATCGCCTGGGCCTCCCCCTCCGTCTGAGCCTGGGCGCCATCGGCACACTCGTGGTGGCGTTCCTCCTCGCACCGATCGTCTTCATCACCCTGCTGTCCTTCGGCTCCTCACCCTGGCTCATCTTTCCCCCGCCTGGCTGGACGCTGCAGTGGTACCGCGAAATGTGGGCCGATCCCGGATGGCTGCAGGCGATGTGGCACAGCACCCGCGTCGCGCTCGTCGTGACCGCGCTGTCCGTCAGCCTCGGGTTCATCACAGCCCTGGCGCTGGTACGAGGCACCTTCCCGGGGCGCGCGCTACTCCGAGGCTTTTTCATCACCCCGATGGTCTTGCCCGTGGTGGTGCTGGCCGTGGCGCTGTACGCACTGTGTCTCAAGGTCGGCCTGACGGGTACTTTTGTGGGCTTCGTCATCGGCCACCTGGTGATTGCACTGCCCTTCTCCATCATCACGCTGTGCAACGCACTCGAAGGCTATGACTTCGCGCTCGAGGAGGCGGCCTTGATCTGCGGCGCCACTCCATGGCAGGTGAAGTGGCGTGTCACGCTGCCCGCCCTGCGCCTCAGCCTGTTCGCCGCCGGCGTGTTCTCCTTCCTAGTGTCCTGGGACGAAGTGGTCGTTTCCATCTTCATGGCGACGCCCGGCATGGAAACCCTTCCAGTGCGCATCTGGAGCGCCCTGCGGCAAGACCTGTCACCCGTGATCGCTGCGGTGTCCACCGTGCTGATCGGCATCACCCTGCTCTTCATGCTGATTGCTGCCCTGTTCAAGAAAGACGACGACCATGGCCACTGAAACGACAACCCCTGACGCCCCCTTCCTGAGCATCCGCGGCCTGCGCAAGACCTACGGCCAATCCGTGGCGATCGACGGCGTGTCGCTGGACATCCGCGAGGGTGAGTTCATGACCTTCCTCGGCCCGTCAGGCTCAGGCAAGAGCACGACGCTCTACATCACCGCCGGCTTCCAGGATCCGACCGAAGGCACAGTGCAGCTTGCCGGCAAACCGCTGCTCAATGTGCCACCCAACGAGCGCAACATCGGCATGGTGTTTCAGCGCTACACGCTGTTTCCCCACCTCAGCGTGGCGGAGAACGTTGCCTTCCCGTTGCGAGTGCGCGGCTGGGAGAGATCTCGCATCGCCGAGCGGGTGCAGGCCATGCTCAAGCTGGTTCACCTGCATCAGCACGGCGACCGCAAGCCCAGCCAGCTCTCGGGCGGGCAACAGCAGCGGGTGGCCATCGCCCGCGCGCTGGCCTACAACCCGCCGGTGTTGCTGATGGACGAGCCGCTGTCGGCGCTTGACAAGCAACTGCGCGAGGAGATCCAGTTCGAGCTCAAACGCATTCATCACGACACGGGCATCACGATCCTGTACGTGACCCACGATCAGGAGGAAGCGCTGCGTCTGTCTGATCGCATTGCCGTGTTTAACAAAGGACGCATCGAACAGGTGGGCACGGGCCACGAGCTGTACGAGCACCCCGCCACCCGTTTTGTGGCGGGCTTCATCGGCCACAGCAACTTCCTGCCCGTCAAGCTGGAACAGCGCCGAGGGGGGCTTGCCGACGTCGTCCTGCCCGATGGACGTCGCGTAGCCAATGCGCCCTTGCGCTGTGACGCACCGACAGGCGCCGACGCGGCGCTCATGCTGCGCCCCGACCGTCTGTCACTGCAGCACGCAGCGCGGCACGACGGCCCGAGCATCCCTGTTCGCGTGACCGACCTGAGCTACCTCGGTGACGTCATGCAGGTTCATCTCAGTACAGCCTGGGAGCAGGACCTCGACATCCGCGTCCCCCTTCGCCCTGGCGTGCCGGCCGACTGGCAGATCGGATCCACCGCCCACCTCAGCTGGGACATCGCCCAAAGCCAGGTGCACGCGGCAGCCTGACGTCCCGACCGCCCGCTGAATCACCCCCCCGTTCCAGGGCCGGAAAACGGCCCTGCTGGCCCCGCTTTACCTGTTCGCTCCCCCCTCCCACCAACAAGGAAGATGACCATGTCCCGTAGTTCCGTCCTTTCTTCTCTGCGTGCCCGCACGTTGGCCCTCGCGGCACTGTCTCTGGCTGCGGTCAGTGCAATGGCCCAATCCAATGTGACCCTCTCGGGCACCATGGACATTGCTGCCTACCGCGGCAATGGCTACAACACCGCCAAGGGCACGCAGATCGGTCCGCTGTCGCGCAGCAACCTGACCTTCAGCGGCAACGAAGACCTGGGTGGCGGGCTGGCCGCCACGTTCAAACTCAGTACCCGCTTCGAAACCGACACCGGCTCCACCGAGCTGACGAACAAGCCCTTCTGGCACGGGGAATCCACCGTGGGCATCAAGGGTGGCTTCGGCCACATTCGCGTCGGCCGGGCCATGGACGCCGTCACCGCCAACGACTGGGCATACGACCCGTGGGACAACTTCGATCGCCTCGCTTCTCCGGCCTGGAGTTTCTGGCATTACAACTACGCTGTCGACCGCCGCAGCAACAATGGCAGCGCCGAGTACTTCCGGATGAGCAACGGCATCTTCTACGACTCGCCCACCTATGGCGGCTTCTCCCTGTCGGTCTCCGGCTCGCCTGAAAAGGCGACCGCAGCGGGAGCCGGTCAATCGAAGCCGCTGTCTGGCGCATTGAAATACGCCGAGGGTGGTTTCAGTGCCATGCTGGCAACCGGGCGCAACGGCGATGGCGACACGGTCAAGTTCCTCGGCTTGAAGCAGTCCTTCGGTCCGGTTGCCGTCATGGGCGCCTACGACATCAGCACCTACAAGGGCACCCTCAGCAACAGCACGGCGCACGCAGCCACGATGGGTGCCACCTGGCAGCTCACCTCGGTGCTCCTGCAGGCCAGCCTGGGTCGGCAGTCGATCGGTGACGAGGTCAATCGCATGGCGTCCGTCGGCGCCCGGCTGCCACTCTCGAAGCGTACCTACATCTACACCAACCTGAGCCACTACAAGCCGCATGCGAACGACGGCAAGCTAGGCTACGGTGTGGGCCTGAACCACAGCTTCTGAGAACGCCTGCGACAATCTCAGCCAACCCGTGTCACGCGGGGCCCACCCGGGTCCCGCACACTCCGCCAAGAGAGTTGATTCATGCCAGCCCAAGGTAGCTCACTCCGGATCGACCGCAACCAGAAGACCCTGCGGGAGTTGACCCTGGAGAAGATGCGCAACGCCATCATCGGACAGTACTTTCAGCCAGGTCAGCGCCTGGTGGAGAGGACGCTGTGCGACGAACTCGGGGTCAGCCGCACCATCGTGCGGGAAGTCCTGCGTCACCTCGAAACAGAAGGTTTGGTGGAAACGCCTCAGGGGCAGGGCCCCATGGTGGCAACGATCGATCTCGAGACCACCCGCCAGATCTACGAGATCCGTGCGCTGCTTGAGGGGCATGCTGCAGCATCCTGCGCCAGACTGGCCGATGAACAGGCCATCGTCCGCATGGCGGCCGCGCTCATGTTGATTGAAGCCTCGTTTGCGCAGAACGACCATGTCGGGGTGTTGGCCGAGACGACCCGTTTCTATGAAGTGATGTTCTCGGCAGGCCGTGAAGCAGTGGCCTGGAGCATCGTCCAGAGCCTGAACGCCCGCATCAACCGCTTGCGTGCCATCACGATCACCAGTCGGGAACGCAGCAGCAGTGGCCCGGCGGAAATGAAGCAGGTCCTGGAAGCGATCCGTCAACGTCAGCCCGAGGCAGCGCAAAGAGCGGCAGAGGCCCACGTACGGCAGGCCGCAGCACGTGCGCTCGAAGCACTGCATCAAGAGCAGAGCTGACCCTCCCATCAACCGCGATCTCTTTCACCACACGCTCAGCCGGCGTGAACGCCCATGCTCACCCTGAAACATCCCGAACTGTTGCGTCAGCAGGCCTTTTTCGCAGGCGAATGGGCCGACGCAGACGCCCACGCCCGATTTTCCGTGCACAACCCAGCCAACGGTGAGGTGCTAGCGCACGTGCCCCTGCTCGGCGAAGCGGAGACCCTCCGTGCCATAGAGGCCGCAAGGCTAGCCTGGCACGCGTGGAGACGGCAGACCGCAGCGACACGCGGCAAGCTGCTGATGCGCTGGCACGATCTGATGCTGGTGCACCTCGACGACCTCGCCCTGCTGCTGACGTCCGAGCAAGGCAAGCCGCTGGCCGAGGCTCGCGGTGAAGTCGCCTATGCAGCGGCATACATCGCTTGGTTTGCTGAAGAAGCCCGACGCATCTACGGCGAAACCATCCCCAGCCCGGTAGCCGACCGGCAGCTGGTGGTCACCCGTGAACCCATTGGCGTGTGCGCGGCCATCACACCATGGAACTTTCCTCTGGCCATGATCACCCGCAAGGTTGCACCGGCGCTGGCCGCCGGCAATCCGATGATCGTGAAACCTGCTGAAGCCACCCCGCTGTCGGCCCTGGCCCTCGCGCAGCTGGCCCAGGAGGCCGGCATCCCCGGCAACCTGCTGCAGGTCATCACTGGAGACCCCAAGGTCATTGGCGCCACACTCTGCGCCAGCGAGGTGGTGCGCAAGCTGAGCTTCACGGGCTCCACAGCGGTGGGCAAACTCCTTTATGGGCAATGCGCCGGCAGCGTCAAGAAGCTGTCTCTGGAGCTTGGTGGCAACGCGCCCTTCATCGTCTTTGATGATGCAGACCTGGATGCCGCCGTGCAGGGAGCCATGGCCTCCAAGTTCCGCAACAGCGGACAGACTTGTGTGTGTGCCAATCGCATTTATGTGCAGGACGCGGTGTACGACGCCTTCGTCGAGAAGTTGCTGCCCGCGGTATCGGCATTGCGCGTGGGCAATGGCACGCATGACGGGGTCACGGCAGGCCCTCTCATCAACGAAGCCGCATGCAATAAGGTGGCGGAGCACGTGCAGGACGCCCTTCAGCGCGGCGCCGCGCTGCGGCTGGGCGGCGAGCGTCTGCGCGGGGGTGAACTGGCTCAAGGCCATTTCTTTGCGCCCACCGTGCTGACCGAGGTCCCAGCTGACGCACGCGTGACGCGCGAGGAAACTTTCGGCCCATTGGCCGCCCTCGTCCGCTTTCGCACCGAAGAAGAAGTCATTGCATTGGCCAACGATTCGCCTTTCGGTCTGGCCAGCTATTTCTACAGCCGCGACATTGGCCGTGTACACCGGGTCAAGGAAGCACTCGAGAGCGGCATGGTGGGCGTGAACACAGGGCTGATTTCCACAGAGGTGGCGCCCTTCGGCGGTATGAAGCAGTCAGGCATCGGCCGGGAGGGCGGTCGTCAGGGGCTCGACGAGTACCTCGTCACCAAATACGCTGCGGTCGCCTGGTAACACACCCGCGTCACCCGGCACAACGCGGGGGCGTGGCGCTATGTCAGGCCGCTCCGTCGCGCGTTCAGCGCGAGCAGCAGGCCTGCACACAGAATCACGCCGCATCCCACCGCGGTGGCGGCATCCACCGTCTCATCGAACGCCACTACACCCAGGCCAATGCCAAACAACAGGCGCGTGTAGCGCAGCGGCGTGACCGCTGCCACATCGCCCGTGCGCATGGCTTTCATCAGCGAAGCATAGGCCCCGGTGCCCACCAGCACGGCCACAACCAGGGCCACCACGCCCGCGCGATCCGGCCAGACCCATGCCTGCCCTTGCCTGACGGCATACAGCGCACCGGCCACCACCACGGCCAGAAAGCCGTAGAAGCCGAGGTGGCGCGTGCCCAGCGTCACGGGCACCGCACGGCTGGCCAGGTCACGCCCGGCGAAGCCCACCATGCCGACCACCGTCAGCAGGGAGAGCACGGAGAAGTCGCCCGCGGTCGGCCTCAGGACCACGGCGACGCCGGCCAGGCCCAGCAGCACCGCCACCCAACGCACGGTGCCCACCCGTTCGCCGAAGTAAAAGCGTGCGCCCAGCACCACCAGCACCGGCGTGGCCTGCAGGATGGCCGTCGCGGAAGACAGCGGTGTCAGGGCAATGGCCAGCACATAGAACAGGCGGCCCGTGATCTCGAATCCGGCCCGCACCCACATGGGCTTCGAGCGCGCATCGGCGTGCCAGAGGGGCTGCGTGCCCTCGCGTCGGTAGAGCCCGAACACCAGCGCGCCCCCGATCCCGAACAGCACCAGGACCTGGCCGATCGGCAGCATGCGGGCCACCTGCTTGAGCAAGGCGTCTTCCAGCGCAAAAGCGGCCATCGCCAGCACCATCCAGGCCATGCCCCTCAGGTTGTCGCTTGCATGGCGGGCGCCGATCTCGCCGGCCGGGCGGGGCCTCATCGCGGCACGATGAAGGTGCTGCCTTCGGACACGAGGTCGGCCCGTGTCGCGCTGCGGCTGGCCACCTGGAACCGGATCGGCAGGGTCTGACCTGCCAGCCTGGCGGCCTGGGACACGGGCAGTCGCACCGACACGGTCCACTGCATGTCGGCCACCGGCGACAGGACGATGTCCGACCGGCTCATCACCTGAGCGCCCGGCAAGCCTTCGACGGTGATCGCAATGCGCTGAGGCTGCTCGGTCTGGTTCATGAGTTGCAAGCGATAGAGGTTTTCAACGGCGCCGTCCTCGACCAGACGGGCCATCACGCCCCGGTCGCGGATGACGTCCACGCGGATGTCGGGGCGGTGCGCCACCGACCAGGCCATGGCGAGCAGCAAGCCGCCCATCACGCCAGCATACAGGCGGAGACGATGGCGCATGAAAAGGCCACCGAGGTTGCCCGGCGTGGCGGCCTGGCTGGCCTGCCCCTCACCCTGAAGCTCGCGCTGCCGGGCGTAGCGGATCAGACCACGCGGCTGACCGATCTTGTCCATGACGGCATCGCACGCGTCGATGCAGAGCGCGCAGCCGATGCATCCGGCCTGCAGGCCATTGCGGATGTCCACGCCGGTGGGGCAGACCTGGACGCACAGGGTGCAGTCCACACAGGCGCCCGGGCGCGAGGGCTCGTCGCTGCCCTTGCGGGGCACGCCCCGCGGCTCACCCCGCTTCACGTCATAGCCCACGATCAGGGTCTCGCTGTCCATCAGGGCACCCTGGAAGCGACCGTAGGGGCACATGTGCAGGCACACCTTCTCGCGCAGGAAACCTGCGTTGCCATAGCAGGCCACGCCATAGAACAGACTCCAGAACGCATCCCAGAAGCCGACGGTGCCGTACAGGATCTGCGGCCCGACTTCGCGGATGGGCGAGAACCAGCCCACGAAGGTAAAGCCCGTCCACAGGCTGATGGCGATCCACAGAGCGTGCTTGCCGCCCCGGCGCAGCAGCTTGTTGGCGGTCCAGCCCGACTGATCGAGCCGGATGCGCTGGTAGCGGTCGCCCTCGGTGTGCCGCTCGACCCACATGAACAGCGAGGTGTACACCGTCTGCGGGCAACTGAAGCCGCACCACACGCGGCCGGCCAGGGTGGTGGCCGCGAACAGCAGCATCGCGCAGAACACCAGCAGGCCGGTGAGGAAGATCAGGTCCTGCGGCAGGAAGATCAGGCTGCCCAGGTAGAAGCGCTTGGCTTCCAGGTCGAAGCGCACCATCTGGCGGCCCTGCCATTCCAGCCAGGGCAGGCCGAAGAAGAAGAGCTGGGTCAGAGCCAGCATCAGCCAGCGCAGGCGGCTGAATCGGCCCTTGACGGACTTGGGCTGCACCTTGCTGGCAGCCTCCACGCCCGGCATCAGGGACACGGGCTGGATGGGGATCACGCGGGGGGTGGACGACATGGTCAGACCTCGTACTTCTTGTGGACAGGCGCAGGCCGGCTCAGCGCCGCCGCCAGCATCGCGGGACGCAGGGCCTGATCGAGCAGTTGCAGGTGCAGGGCGAGGCGGTGCGGGTCGTCGGCCAGCAGCTCGTCCTCACGGAAATAGACGTTGTTCAGGCGGACGGTGCCGCTGGCGGTGGCCACGTCCTGGGGGCGGGCCACGTCGATCAGGTGGCGCAGACCGTCCTCTTCACTGCGCAGGACCACCCAGGCCCAGCGCTGGGGCTGGCCCACCTGCGCATCAAAGCGCACCGGGCACACGACCACATAGCCCTCCCACTGCAGGTTGGGCACGTCGTCGAGCAGGCCGTTCAGGTGCCAGCCGCGCTCCAGCGGCTGTGCCTGAACCAGCGACCGTGCGGAGGCCAGGGTGAGGTCCTGGCGCCAGGACAAGGTGCCGGCCAGGGCCCCGGTCAGCAGATCGGGCAAGAGGTGCTCGCGCAGCGCGATGTTGGGACTGTGAACCAGTGCCTCGATGGCGAGGCGCTGGGCCCACGCGATGCGGGCGGAGGCCATGTCCTGACCGGCCAGCTCGCGGATCCGGCTGACCAGTTCGTCAACCGGGGCGCCGTCGCCGCCCTGCGCCAGGGGCACGGCACAGCGCAACAGCCCACGGCGTGCGACGGAAGTCAGGCGGGATGGCGCGGCCTGCTCAGCGCCGGTGGAGGTGAGATCCGATGTCATGCCGCCATGCTCCCGCACGGCGGCCTGGGATGGTGTGATCGGTTTTCTGAAGAAAACACCGTATCAGATGCCCTGTCAGCTGTGCAGGGCGGGCTCACGGGCCGCCACGGGTGCGCGCAGCGCCTGCTTCTCGATGGCCTCGGCCAGGTACAGCGCATCGCGCGCCACGCCCGAGAACCGGCCCGATCCCCAGGTGTACAGCCACGGCAGCCCCAGGAAGTACAGTCCCGCCTGCCGGGTGACGCCCCGGTGGTGGACCGGCTGGCCCCGGCCGTTGAACACCGGCGCATCCAGCCAGCTGAAGTCCGGCTTGAAGCCGATGCACCAGATGACCGAGGTGATGCCTTCGGCCGCCAGATCCAGCCGCGTGTGGTTGCCATCGGGTTGCCAGACCGGCTCGTAAACCTCGCACGCGGGGGCGTCGATGCCCTGTTCGGCAATGTGCTTGTCGATGGCCGCGTTGATCCCGTTGTAGACCTTGTCGGCCTGGTCCAGCGCCGCCTTCAGGTTGTCCTGGAACGAGACCACACCGTCCTGCAGACTGTCCAGCAGACCGTACAGCTTCATGCCCTGCTTCGCGAAGGCGCGCAGGTCGATGTCGCGCCCGCCATCGCGGCCGGTCACATAGTGGTTGGTGTTGTCGCGCACGCCTTCGCGCAGCGGGTGCTGGTCCACCGGCATGTCGTAGTAGCCCATGTCGGCCAGCCAGTCGACCACATCACGGCCGCGGTAGAAGCGCGCACACCGTGGCGCATCACCCACCGCGAGGTGCACCCGCTTGCCGGCCAGGTGCAGGTCTTCGGCAATCTGCGCCCCGGACTGGCCCGAGCCCACGACCAGCACGCCCCCTTCAGGCAGGCTCTGTGGGTTGCGGTACTGCTCCGAATGCAGTTGGGTGATGTGGGCCGGCAGGCGTTCGGCCAGACGCGGCACCACGGGCTCGTGGTAGCCACCGGACGCCACCACGACCTGATCGGCGGTGAAGAGACCAGCCGTGGTCTGTACGGCGTAGCCACCTTCCGGACGGGCCTTGACGTGCTGCACCGTCACGCCGGTCTGCATCGGCGGGTTCACCTTCTTCAGGAAGGCCTCCAGGTAGGCCACGATCTGGTCCTTCTTCATGAAGCCATGCGGCTCGGGGCCGTCGTAGTCATGGCCGGGCAGCTTGCACTGCCAGTTGGGTGTCACCAGACAGAAGGCGTCCCAACGCTGGGTGCGCCAGGCGTGCATGGGCGTGTGCTTCTCCAGCACGAGGTGGTCGATGCCGCGTTGTTGCAGGTAGTGGCTGAGCGACAGCCCGGCCTGGCCGCCTCCGACGATGAGGACGGCGTGATGGGCAGGAACGGAAGAGGGGGAGGCGTGCATGGTCGGGTCCTCGCGGAGGGTGGGTGCATGTGTGGAAAAAGGATGAAACGCTGTCAGGCGGGATCCAGGTGCACGACCGTCACCTCGGCCTGGGGTGACCCGCTATGGCGCTCGGCCTGGCTCTCGATTTCCGCCCATTGGTCCATGGCGCGCGAGCAGGCAAAGCCGTACTTCGCTCGCACACGCTCGGAGGCGATGGACAGGGCGGTGTGGGTGCGTTGCAGGAACTCCGGCAAGGGGTAGCGTTGCCCGGCCGTCAGGTGCTCGCGCACGACCAGCGAGGGCGAATAGCAGGTCTGTTCCGTGCCGTCCGGCCAGCGGACGGTGAAGTGCATTTCAGGCATGGCAGGCGAGGTGGTGTTGGTAAAGGTCGATGTGGCGGGTGGCCGAGGCCGCCCAGCTGAAGCGCTGGCACACGTCGCGGGCCTGGCGCGCCAATGCAGCGTGGTGATGCGGATCGAGGGTCTGTATGAGGCCGCGGGCGATGTCATCCACATCAAGGGGGTCGACCCACAGCACCTCGCCTTCACGGAAGTGCTCGGTGAACGGTGCACGGCGCGAGACGAGGGCGGGCGTCCCGCATGCCATGGCCTCCAGGGCCACGAGCCCGAAGCCTTCCTTCAGGGAGGGCATCACGAGCGCTCGGGCCCGTCGGTACAGTGCGGCGAGAACGGCATCAGAGACAGGCCCCGTGCACACCAGGCGATCGGCATCCGGCTGCCCCGGAGCCAGACCGGCCTCGTGTCGAATGGCCTGGAAAGCCTGCACGGCCGCATCATGCTGAAGCAGGCTGGCGCCCCCGGCGATCACCAATTGAGCTTGCGGAACCAGCCGGCGCACGCGCGCGAATGCCTGCAGCAGAGCCACGGCGTTCTTGCGGGCCTCGACACCGCCCACGGAAAGCCACACCGGCCCTGCGGGCTGAACGCCCAGCGCCCGCAGCGCCTCGTGGTCCATCGCGGCCTGCTCGGCCGTCCCCGCGGGGGTGTAGCGCAGCAGGTTCACGCCGTTGTGCACGCGCCAGGCCTCGCGCGCCCAGTCACGGTGCAGCACGCCCTGCCACAGGTCGCTCACACACAACAGCAGGCTGGCGGCATTCACGGCCCTGGCCTGCCATGCGACCAGCCGCGGCTCATCGAACGCGTCAAGGTGGTGAACCGTGCGCACATAGCCCCCCACCCTGCCCTCTTCCGTCAGGTTGGCCAGGGCGTTGGCGGTGATGCTGTCCTGCGAGTGAAAGACGTCGATGTCCGCAAGTTCATCCCAGGTCCGCAGGTGATCGGTCATGGCGTCGATGCGATGGCGCACCATGGCCACCAACCCGGCGGGACCGGCCGCGAGCGGTGCGATCGACAGCCGCGCCCGCGTGGGCCTGAACAGCGTCTGGCCCGACGCGGCGGCCGCCATCACGGTCACGTCGTGGCCCTGGGCCACCAGCGCGTCGGCCAGTTCCAGCGTGTGCACCACCCCGCCCCGCGGGTTCAGCGAGTGCATGAGCAAGGCGATCCGAAGTGGGCGGAGGCTCATGCGGGCTCCGCCTCGTGCTGCGGCACGATGAAGGGTTGCACGGACCAATCCCACAGCAAGGCGGGATCGCTGTCCGGGTCGCCTTGCAATTGCAAGGTGCTGCCCGCTTGCACCGCGCCGATCGGCGCACAGGCCATCCCGCGGGCGTGGAAGCGCGCACACACGGCCGCCACATGGTGATCGTCCACGGCCAGCACGTAGCCGAAGCTCGGAAAGGCCTGCAGCCACCGCAGCAACGCAGGCAGCCCATCGGCAGGCCCATGCCCGGGTGGATGCGGCACGGCAGCGAGGTCCACCGTGGCGCCCACTCGGGAGCACTCGAGCATCATCAACACCGTGCCCAGCACACCGGCCATGCTGATGTCTTTCGCGGCGGTGCACAGCCCTTCTTCGGCCAGTTGAGGCAGCAGGGCCAGGTCGGCCCGCAGGCGGTCGGCCGGTGTCCGCGTCGACGCATTCCAGAACGGGTAGCCGCCCTCCCATTGCCCGCGCAGGTCCACGGCCATCAGCAACCGCTGACCCGGCCGTGCCGCGAAGCTGCTCAACAGACGCCGGGCCTTGCCCAGCACCGCCACCGCGAGTTGCGGCCGGGGCGCGCGTGCGTTGCTGTGCCCGCCGACGATGGGCACGCCATAGGCTGCCGAGGCGGCGGCCATGCCTTGCACGATGGGTTCGGCCTGCCCGACCCCATCACTCCACAGCGCATCGACCACCGCGATGGGCCGGCCACCCATGGCGGCGATGTCACTGAGGTTGACCATGACGGCGCTGTAGCCGGCAAACCAGGGCATCTCGCTGACGAAGTCCTCGACCAGGCCTTCGATGGCCAGCAGCAGGTGCTCGCCATGCCCATCGGGGATGACGGCACAGTCGTCACCCAGGCCGATGCCGGCCTGCTGGGCCAGCGTGGTGTCGGTCATGCCGCCAGGCAGGTGGCGCGAGAGCGCCTGCGCCACGCCGGCAATGTCCTGCTTGTGCGCGAAGCCGCGGCTGGCACGCAACTGTGCCGTCAAGGCCGCGAGGTCGATGGATGGGCGCTGAGGGTGGCTCATGTCCGGCGCTCTCCGGCCGACGCCGACGCCCGGGCACGGGCCTGCGGCAGCGTGAAGTAACCCCAGTCCGGTTCATGGCATGGCGGGTAGTGCGCCAGGCTGGCCTCCATCAACCCATGGGGCCGGCCGTGCAGCTGCACCGGCCCGTGCAGGTGCCAGTTCAGCTTCTCGAACAGCGCCACGTTCTGCTGCTGCACGTGCGCCCAGAAGGCCGTCGCGCCCCGCGCATGCGCCATGCTGACCGCCAGGCGGATCAGCGTGGCCCCCAGTCGACCAAGGTGCCGGTAGGACGGGTGCACCGCCAGGCGCGATCCCCACCACACACCGGGCTCGGCCTCATGGATGCGCACCGTGCCCACCACCTGGTCGCACTCGCCGGCCACGCACGCGCAGGCCACCAGCAGGGTGGCGTGTGCGTCGATGGCATCGAGGTCGTTGCCGACAAAGACACCCTGCTCGACGCAGAACACCGCGCGGCGCAGTGCCAGGGCCTCGCGTCGCTCCCAGGGCTCGCTCACGCACTTGATGCGAAAAGCGGCCGGGGCAAAATCGATCGGCAACTCACAGACGGTCAAGGCTTGCATGGCGGGCTCCTTGAGTCAGGCGAGAACGGTCAGCGGGCTGGCGGTTTCGTACACCGACAGCGACGAGCAGGCGCCACACTTCCCGCAGCCGGCCTTGATGTCGCTGGCGCGCAGCCCGGTCTGGCTCACCATCTGACCCAGTGGCTCGAGCACCGAGCGCATGAACGCGGTGGTCGGCGCCGGATGGCTTTCCAGTGGGGTGCCACTGATGGGCACGAAGGGCACCACGAAGGGGTAGACGCCCATGTCGAGCAGGCGCTGGCTCATGTCCAGAATGGCTTCCCGGCTGTCGCCGAGGCCAGCCAGGATGTAGGTGCTGACCTGGCCCCGCCCGAACACGGCCACCGCCGCCTCGAAGGCGCTGAAGTAACGTGCCAGCGGCACACTGGCCTTGCCCGGCATCACCCGTTCGCGCACGGCGGGCGTGACAGCCTCCAGGTGCATGCCGAGCGTGTCGACGCCGGCATCTTTCAAGCGCTGGAACCAGAGGTCGCTGTCGGGCGGCTCGCACTGCGCCTGGATGGGCAGATCCGGCACGGCGGCCTTGATGGCGCGCGCGCTGTCCACCAGCACGGCCGCGCCGCGGTCGGGCGTGGCCGGCGTGCCGGTCGTCAGCACCATGTGGCGAATGCCGTCCAGGTCGACCGCCGCGCGGGCCACCTCGGCCAGCTGGGCCGGTGTCTTGTGCGCGATCGTGCGGCCCGCCGCCAGCGATTGCCCGATGGAGCAGAACTGGCAGCTCTTGCGCCGGCTCTCGTAGCGGATGCAGGTCTGCAGCACCGTGGTGGCCAGCACATCGCGCCCGTGCAGGGTCGCGATGTGGCGGTAGGGGATGCCGTCGGCGGTCTGGCGTTCGTAGAAGCGCGGGGTCGACGGAAAGGTGATCTGCGCGATGGGGATGCTGCCGTGCTTGAGCGTGCTCGTGCCGGCCGCATCCGGCGCGTCGGCCAGGAAGGGCGAGTCGAAGGCCGGTGCCGAGTGGACGGGCACCATCACGGTGTGCCCGTCGATGGTCACGGCCTTGTGGTCGGACGGGCCTGCCCCGCCGCGGCGGCTGGGGGCACCGGCGCCGGGGTCCGCCAGGCGCAGGCCTCGGGATTGCAGCTCGGTGATGAGCTCGCGGGCGTGAGGGCTGAGGGTCGAGAGGGCCATGCCAGTCTCCTGGGGACAAGGACGCGGACGAAGGGATCAGGCGACGCGGCTCAGCGGCGCGAGGGCTGCAGCAGTGGCATCCGGTGGGGCTGCAGCACCAGGGTCCGTGGACATCGGCTGATGAAGCAGACGCTCGTTGCCCGTGCCACCCAGCAGGTGCACCGGCGCCGTCGGCCGGTCATCCAGCCGCAGGCTCAGCAGCTCCGGCCGCGCGTAGTGCCCGACCGAATCCATCATCCGCTTGCGTTTGGTGATGAGGCTCATGTCGAGATCCACCACCAGCATGCCTTCGCCCTCCTTCAGCGGCGGCGCCAGATGCACGCCTTCGGGCGACACGATGGCCGTGCAGCAGCCCCCGCGCAGCGCACGCTGAAGGCCGGGTTCGGGCGTGATGGACTGGATCTGCTCGTCCGTCAGCCAGCCCGTGCTGTTGATGACGAAGCAGCCAGACTCGAGTGCGTGATGGCGGATCGTCACCTCCATCTGGTCGGCAAAGATCGGCCCCACGAGCGAGCCCGGGAACTGGGCGCAGTGGATCTCTTCGTGCTGCGCCATGAGGGCATAGCGGGCCAGGGGGTTGTAGTGCTCCCAGCAGGCCAGTGCCCCGACCCGGCCCACGGCCGTGTCGACCACCTTCAGGCCACTGCCATCGCCCTGCCCCCACACCATGCGCTCGTGGAAGGTGGGCGTGATCTTGCGGCGCTTGAGCCGCAGGGTGCCGGTCTCGTCGAAGATCAGCTGGGTGTTGTAGATCGTGCCGTGGTCGCGCTCGTTCACACCGAGCACGACGACCATGCCGTGCTGGCGGGCGCGCTGGGCCACGGCTTCGGTGACGGGGCCGGGTACGACCACCGCATGCTCGTACAGCGCCATGTGCTCGGCCCCGGATGCCATGGGCGGCCGGATGAACGAGAAGTAGGGGTAGTACGGCACGAAGGTCTCGGGGAACACGATGATCTGCACGCCCTGTCGGGCGGCGGCATCGATGCGGTCGAGCACCTTGTGCAGCGTGCCTTCGGCCTCGTTCAACACGGGCGAGATCTGCACGGCGGCGGCTTTGATGATGCGTGGCTGGCTCATGGTGGCGTACCCGGTTGAGTCGATCAGAGCGTCCAGGTGTCGAGGATGAAGGCCTTCTCCTTGCGGTGCAGCAGGATGATGTCCAGCACGTCAAGCGGGTTGATGGGCTTGATGCCTTCGATGAGCGAGCCCTCGCCGTGCCCGTACAGGGCCTGCAGCGCGAAGCGGCACGCGTAGACCTTGCCGCCCTCAGCGATGAACTTGGCGATCTGGTCGTTGAAGTTCAGGTGGCCGGGAAACGCGGCGTCACCCAGTTTGGGAAAGCCGCGCTTCACGCCGAGGGTCACGCCCGGCCCGTACAGCAGCACCGAGGTGTCGAAGCCCTTGCGCTGCAGACGCGTGGCCTGCAGCAGGTTGACGAAGCCGATGGAACCTTCGAAGGCCACCGTGTGGAAGGTGACGAGGGCCTTGTCGCCGGGTTCGGCCTTCACGTCCTCGAAGACCTTCTCTTCGTAGTCCACGAGGAAGTCGCCGATCTGATTGGGGGCTTTGGTCACAGCAGGCATGGGATCACTCCAGAAGTAAGGGATGAGAGAGGGTGGGCGCGCGCTGCTGAAGCAGGTGCACCGGATGTGCCAGGCGGCCGCATCAGCGTGCGATCAAGTTGCGATCAAGCGGCCGAATCCAGCGCAGCTCCCGCGAATGAGGGCGTTGATCGGCCGCAATGCGATCTAGTCACCGCACTGGTGAGCGCCTCCTGAGGTGCCGCGCCATGCGATCGAGGTGCGTGGTCGCACCAAAGGCGACAAGGCCGTCGTGCGAACGACATTTCGCCGCACGATTTCGGGCTGCCCCGCACTGCTTGAGTGCACAATCTGATGCGATCATCTGGCACATTGAATGCGATCAATCGGGCATGCCTCACACCCTCTATAAGCACTGGCTTGTCCGCCTGCGCGACAGCCACAAGCCCGCATACCTGTTGATCCCGGAGCTGCTGGCCGAGGACGTTGCGAGCGGACGGCTCACGCCGGGCGACCGACTCCCACCGATGCGGACACTGGCGGATGCCCTGGACCTGAACTACACGACGGTGGCGCGCGCCCTGGCCGAGGCGCAGAAGCGCGGTCAGATCGAGGCCCGGCCCGGGCGGGGCAGCTTCGTCCGCAGTGCGGCACCGGCCGTGCCATTGCGCGGCGGCACGGCGGCCGAGATGACCATGAACCTGCCACCCGAGCCCGACGACCCGGACTTGCTGGCGCGCATGGCCGATGGCTGCCGCCAGATCTACCAGGAGCCACAGCGGCTGCTGGCCCATCTGCGCTACCAGGACTTTGGTGGCACCCCCGCCGACCGTGACGCGGGTGCGCGCTGGCTGGCCTCGAGCATGGGACCGACCCATCTGGACCGGGTCCTTGTTGGCCCCGGCATTCATGGCGTGCTGGCCGGCCTGATCAGCATGCTGGTGCGCCCGGGCGACACGCTGTGTGTCGAGTCCGTCAGCTATCCCGGCATCAAGGCGCTGGCCACGCAACTCGGCGTGAAGCTGTATGCGTTGCCCGTGGACAAGGATGGCCCCTGCCCCGACCACTTCGAGGACGCCTGCAAGCACGTCGGGCCCAAGGCGCTTTACTGCAATCCCACGATGCTGAACCCGACCGCGATGACGATGAGTGCAGCCCGCCGCGAGGCGCTGGCCGACATCGCGCTGCGATACAGCATCCCCATCATCGAGGACGACGCCTACGGCGCCCTGCCCACCCGACAACCCGTCGCGCTTGCCGAACTGGCGCCGGGGCTGACGTACCACGTGACCGGGTTCGCGAAGTGTGTGGGCGCCGGTCTGCGCGTGGCCTATGTGCACGCCCCCACCGCGCAGGCCACCCAACGCCTCGCCGGTGCACTGCGGGCGCTCAGCGTCATGGCCGCGCCCCCGACGGTGGCCCTCGCGACACAGTGGGTCAACGATGGCACGGCCTCGGCCGTGGTCCAGGCCGTCCGACGCGAGACCAACGTGCGGCACGCCATGCTGGTACGGCATCTTGGCGGCCACGATGTGTGGAGCCAGCCGGATTGCTTCCATGCGTGGCTGCGCCTGCCGGACCGCCTGAGCCCGAACGAGGCGGCGTCCTTCTGGCGCTCGCGCGGGGTGGCCGCGGTGGCCAGCACGGCGTTCGCCACCAACACCGCCCCGCCGCGGGCGGTGCGGCTGTGCCTGGGGGGGCCCACCACCCAGGCGCAATGCGAACAGAGCCTGCGTGTCGTGGCCGACGTGCTGGCCCACCCCGAACAGGTTCACGCCTCGGTGATGTGATGGGCACGCGTTACGAAGAGCTCGCAGAAGCCATCACCTTGCGCATTCGCGAGGGGCAACTGCGGCCCGGCGAGAAGCTGCCCTCGGTGCGCCAGGCCTGCCAGAACACCCACCTCAGCCCGTCCACCGTCTTCCAGGCCTACTACCTGCTCGAATCACGCGGGCTGATCGAGGCGAGACCGCGCTCGGGCTACTACGTCTGTGCGCCACGGGCCGTTCAGGCTGGCGTGCAAGGACCGGCGGCGGTCGCTCAGGGCAGCACCGAGGTGTCCGTCTCAGCCTCGCGCCCGGACCGCTGTTCTCGGCAGACCATCGCTTTCGGCACGCCCTCAGACTCAATGCAGGCCACCCTGACGATGGGCGGGTGGCGCGCGCCATCGAGACCCTGGCTGCGCTCATTTGAGCGGCAGGCGGCATTGCGCATGCGACCATCCCCTGCTGGCGGTACGCTGCAGACGCCCTCCCGTTCGTCCTCCAGCACCCCAGCGCCCCGTTCATGAGCCAGACACCGACTGCCGCCATCGCGCCCACCGCACCGCTTCTTCTGCCCGAGTCCGTTCAACGCGGCAACATCTGGCGCCTGACAGTGGCCCAGGCCCTGGCCGGTGCCAACTCGGTCGTGGCCTACGCCACCGGCGCCATCATCGGCCACGGTCTGGCGCCCTCACCGTGGCTGGCCACCCTGCCCGTCTCCATCTTCGTGATCGGCATGGCGGCCTGCATCTTTCCCGTGGGCGCCGTGGCGCGACGTCATGGCCGGCGCACCGCCTTCCTCGCGGGCACCGCGGCGGGCACGCTGGCCGGCCTGGTCGCGATGCTCGCGGTGATCACGAACCACTTCTGGCTGTTCTGCCTGGCCATGTTCCTCGGCGGCGCGTACGCGGCCGTCGTGTTGTCGTTCCGGTTTGCCGCGGCCGACGGCGTGGCCCCAGAGCGGCGTCCCCGCGCGCTGTCGCTGGTGATGGGCGGCGGTGTGGCGGCCGGCATGGTGGGGCCGCAACTCGTCAACAGCACGATGGACCTGTGGCCATTGCACACGTTTGCTGCCACCTTCCTCTGCCAGGCAGGCGTGGCGGCCGCGTCTGCGCTGTTGTTGCTGGGCGTGCAGCTGCCTCGCCCCACGCAGCACACGATCGCAGGTGGTCGACCGGTTCGCGACATCATCGCGCAGCCCAAGTTCGTGTCGGCGGTGGTGATCGGGGCCGTCTCCTACCTGCTGATGAACTTCCTGATGACGGCGGCTCCCTTGGCCATGCACTTGTGTGGCCTGCCCCGTTCTGCCTCGAACACCGGCCTTCAATGGCATGTGATCGCGATGTACGCGCCGAGCTTCTTCACCGGGCGGCTGATTGCGCGCTACGGCGCCCCGCGCGTCGCGATGGCCGGGCTCGCCCTGATCGGACTGTCTTCGATGGTCGCGCTGCATGACATTGAAGTCGCGCACTTCTGGGGCGCGCTGGTCCTGCTCGGCCTGGGATGGAACCTCGGCTTCCTGGGCGCTTCCGCACTGGTGCTCGAGTGCCATACGCCGGAAGAAGCCACCCGCGTGCAGTCGATCAACGACTTCACGGTCTTCGGGGTCATGGCGATCGGCTCACTGTCGTCCGGTGGGCTGCTGGCCGCATACGGCTGGAACACCGTGCTGTGGGTGTCCTTCGTGCCGCTGCTTCTGGGCCTGGCCGCATTGCGACTCGTCCGGAAGTGACGCGACGGCTCTGCACAGAGCCCCATTCACCGCTGGACTGCATGCCGGCCTCCTGCAGCAGAAGCGGGCACGGTGATTGCCGGCGGGCGGGCTTGTCCACTTCACTCACACAGGACGCCCATGCCCAAGACGCCATCGACTCCCGCGGCTGCAAAGAACGCTGCAAAGTCCTCTCCCCATGCGAAGAAGTCCGTCGCGGCCAAGGCTGCCGCCCGGAACACCGACAGCGGACCGTCGTACACGGCGCCTGCTTCGGACGACGGCGACCCGGCGGCCCAGCGCATGGAGCATGTGCAGGCGACGGCGGCTTCCATGCCTTACAACGCCACCAAGGGTGGCGAGTATGGCGCCGTACCGGGCACGGCACCGGCCACAGGCCAGCACGTGACGCCGCCGTCGAGGCTCGTCACGAGCGGCACCCTGTCCGAGGTGAACACCGGCCCCAAGGTCGGCACGCAAGCGCCCGAGGGAGTCAACGCCACCATTGCCCCGCTGGACCGCGTGCGGGTGGACGCCACCGGCCAGGTGCTCACCACCAATCAGGGCGTGCGTGTGGCGGACAACCAGAACTCGCTCAAAGCGGGCACGCGCGGCCCGGTGCTGCTGGAGGACTTCATCCTCCGCGAGAAGATCACCCACTTTGACCATGAGCGCATCCCTGAGCGCATCGTGCACGCTCGCGGTTCGGCGGCGCATGGCTACTTCGAGGCCTACGAGGACCTCAGCGCGCTGACGATGGCCGCGCCGTTCAAGGCCGCCGGAAAGCGCACGCCCGTGTTCGTGCGCTTCTCCACCGTGCAGGGAGAGCGCGGCAGCAAGGACACCGCGCGCGACGTGCGCGGCTTTGCCGTCAAGTTCTACACCGACGAGGGCAACTGGGACCTGGTGGGCAACAACATCCCGGTGTTCTTCATCCAGGACGCGATGAAGTTTCCCGACCTCGTTCACGCCGTCAAGCCCGAGCCGCACCACCAGATGCCGCAGGCTGCAAGCGCCCACGACACCTTCTGGGACTTCGTGTCGCTGATGCCCGAATCCACCCACATGCTGATGTGGGTCATGAGCGACCGCGCCATCCCGCGCAGCTACGCCACCATGCAGGGCTTTGGTGTGCACACCTTCCGGCTGGTCAATGCCGCGGGAGAGTCGGTGCTGGTCAAGTTCCACTGGACGCCCAAGGCCGGCACGCATTCGCTGACCTGGGACGAGGCCGTGAAGATCTCTGGTGCTGATCCCGACTACCACCGCCGCGACCTGTGGGAGCGCATCGAGAGCGGCGCCTACCCGGAGTACGAGCTCGGCATCCAGGTGTTCACCGAGGACGAAGCCGCCAAGTTCAGCTTCGACATTCTGGACGCCACCAAGATCGTGCCCGAGGAACTGGTGCCCGTCCGTCCCATCGGCCGCATGGTGCTCAACCGCAACCCGGACAACTTCTTCGCCGAGACCGAGCAGGTCGCGTTCTGCACCGCCCACATCATCCCGGGGCTGGACTTCACCAACGATCCGCTGCTGGCCGGCCGCATCCATTCCTATGTGGACACGCAGATCACCCGGCTGGGCGGGCCGAACTTTCACGAGATTCCGATCAACTCGCCCATCGCACCGGTGCACAACAACCAGCGCGATGGTTTGCACCGCCAGGCCATTCACCGTGGCCGAGTGTCCTACGAGCCCAACTCGCTGGCGGGCGGATGCCCCTTCCAGGCCGGCGCGGCGCAGCAGGGCTTCGTGTCCGTTGCGGCGCGGTTGCGCAACCGGGAGGACTGTGCCAAGGTACGCGCCAAGCCGGAGCTGTTTGCCGAGCATTACAACCAGGCCCGGCTGTTCTACGAGAGCCAGTCGCCGGTAGAGAAGAACCACATCGCCGCCGCCTTCCGCTTCGAGCTGAGCAAGGTCACCGTGCCGGCCATCCGCGGGCGCACGCTGGCGATGCTGCGTAATGCCTCGGAAGACCTCGCCAACCGGGTGGCGGTCGGGCTCAACATGCCGTTGCCCGACCCGATGCCGAAGGTGCTGACACGCTCGCCCAAGCCGGAAGTCAATGTGTCGGCCGCCCTGTCGTTGTTCGCGCGGCCGGGCAACGGCTCCATCGCTGGCCGCAAGATCATGCTCATGGCTGCCGACGGTGTCATGGGCGAGTCACTGCTGGCTGTGCATGCCGCGCTGTTCGAGCAGGGCGCGGTACCGCGCATCGCCGCCCCACGCATCGGGCCGGTGCAGACAGCCGACGGTGTGGAGCTGCAGGCGGACGTCTCTCTAGAGAATGAGCCGGGCTTCCTGTTCGACGCTCTGGTGCTGCCGGACGGCGAGACAGCCGTAAAGGCCCTGTTGGGCGACGGCCATGCCGCCGAGCACATCCGCGACCAGTACCGCCACTGCAAGGCCATCCTGGTGCTGGGCAGCGGGCTGCACCTGCTGCAGGCGGCCGGCATTCCCACCGCCACCGCCAGCGAGGTCTCGGACCCGGGCATCGTGCTGGCCAACGCTGCGGACAGCGGGGCTCAAGCCTTCATTCAGGCCGTCGCGCAGCACCGCCACTTCCAGCGGGAAACCGATCCGCCAATGGTGTGAAAGAGCTGGCCTACCGGGGCGTCGCACTGTGGGGAGCGAGCATGTGCCAACGGACAGCGGCGAAGCGGTAAGGCCGCTGAGGCGTCATTCGGAGTGACCCGGGCTGGGTTCCAGACGGGTGGCGGCTGCACGTTCTCATCGCACCTCCCTGGGTGTCTCAGGTTTGAGGCATTCACGCGTCGACGCCTTCCGGGACGATGGCGTCCCAGGAAGGGCGAGGCCATTGAGCGCCTTGGCTCAGAAGATGCGGCGTTGGCCACCCGGACGCCGCGTTTTCTTTGTGAAATGACACATGGATAACTTTTCTTATTCGTGTGTTGTTTAAAATGCCCCAAGTCGGTGACGTGTCAGGCAAGCTGCACGAAACCACGCGGCACAACGTTCGAAATGCACCGCGAAGAGAGCTGAAGCTCTGGCCCGGCCGGCAGCGTGAATGGGGACGAAAGTCGACCCTCCAGAACGGCGTCAGACGCGTTCAAACGAGCGAGCCAAGGGCCGAGGCTCAGTCGCAGCCGAAATCGACCAGAAGCGGCGATAGCCAGCTTCGTGGGTGCTGTCCGAATATCTTGAAGGAGCGAGGGTGAGCCATGACCTGGAGCCCCGGCGGCGAGGGCGTCCCGCCGGACAGAGAATGCAAATCGCTGCGGCCGAGCTGCGGCACCACCACTTCAGCTTTGTCCGCGCTGTGCTGGAGGGCATCTCACTGCGCAAGGCCTGGACGCTGTACCTCGCGTTCGAAGGCGGGCCAGACGATGAGCGACATTTCCAACATCGTTTTGAGCGCCTGACCCGTCAGATCCACCTCGCAGCGGACCAACGCGGCCTCGCAGCCGAGGCCCGGCGGGCGTTGTCGCCACACGGACGGGACGAGGCTGACCCACTTCGACCCGCCCTGCCCTCGTTGGACGAATGGGTCGCGCAACAGTGTGAAGCGCTCGGCGTCGATGTCGACTTCCAGAGCCAGGCAGAGTGGCTTGCCGAGTACGAAGCGGCGCATGGACTCGATCAGCCGAGTCTGCCCCTGCCGGCCACCGCCCTCCCCCCCTCAGCGGAGACGCAGGCGCCACGTCAGCCGCTCGAATCGCTCAATCGGCTCGCGGGTGAGCTTGCCCGCCCCCCAGCCCTCACCGACGCCCTCACGGCATGGCTGAGTCCGGGCCTCGCAGCGCAGCTCCAGCGCACGGAAGTGGACGGTCGCGCCCTCCCCTTGCTGACCTTGGGTGATCTGATCGACTTCATCAACCTCAGACAGCACCGATGGTGGACCTGCGTCCCACGACTGGGCCGGGTGCGTGCTGAACGCCTGGTGGGATGGCTGGCACCGTTGGCCGCAGAGATGGCGCGGCCGCTGCACGATGGCGCGCTCAAGCCTTTTGCATTGCGTGCGCTGCGCAGGGGCAGCGAGTTGGGTGTGCTGGATCCCGGCTCCGTTCGGCATTACGGGCTGGTTCCCCTGGACCGCCTGGCGGTGCCTGAGGGCCTTGACGGACGAAAAGGTCTCTTTCGCAACACCACCCCGAACACGCTTGGTGCCCATACCGATCTGGAGGCGATCCACGCCTGGTTGCAACGCCACGCCGCCTCGCCTCGGACGCATGCCAACTACAGCCGCATCGCCGAGCGCTTCTACCTGTGGTGTGTCTGGGTGCGGCGCAAGCCGATGTCGTCGCTGACCGAGGCAGACTTTCAGTCGTATCGCGCCTTTCTGGCAGCGCCGCCGGCGGACTGGATCCAGCGTGCGAAAGTGGATCGCCACAGCAGCGAATGGCGGCCATTGAAGCGACCATTGAGTCTGTCGAGCCAAAAGCTGAACTTCTCGGTCATCTCGGCCATGTTGACGGCACTGGTGGAAGCCGGCTACCTGAGCGCCAATGCGGCCCGCGGCGTGCTGCCCAGCATGAAGCTGCCGCACTTCCGCATCGACATTGCGCGCAGCTTCTCCGACGAGCAATGGCAGTGGCTGATGCGTTGCTGGGCCGAGCTGTATGCCACCGTCGGTCCCACATCAGACGATGGCTGCACTCCACGGCTTCTGCCCGACGCAGCTCATCCCGATCAGGCCTTTGCCCGGGCAGCTTCGTTACGCAGAACCCGACTGGTGCTGGAGATGGGCGCCACAACCGGGCTACGCCTGATCGAATTGGTCACGACCCGCCGCAGCGCGCTGATTCGGCAACAGGTAGATGGCCAGGCATTCTGGTTCCTTCGCATCGTCGGCAAGGGCAACCGCAACCGGGAGGCGCTGCTGCACGAGGACATCAAAGCCTTGCTGGACCAGCATCACCTCGACATGAAGTTGGCAGAAACGGCATTTGACGCCCGCAATCCGCGGGTTCGAACACTGCGGGCGCCGGAGGCGGCGCCCTCCCCTGGCGACTCGGCCACCCAGCATGGTCATGCGGATGCCGACGGCGCATTGCCCCTGGTGGGCGCACTACGCAAGGCACCGCCGCGCTGGACGCTGGATGCGCGCGGTCTGCCCGTTTTGGATCGAACCGCGCCGCAAAACGCAGACCGTTTCGGCTCACTGGACCCCACGGCGCTCCATCAGGCCCTGAAACGCTTCTTTCATCGATGTGCTGACCTGGCCGAAGCGCACGGGGTGGCACTGGATACGGCCGCCCTGCGGCGTGCGTCGACGCACTGGTTGAGGCACTTCTTTGCCAACTCGGCAGCCGCAGACAACGTGAGCCCGGCCGCGTTGATGAATGCAATGGGCCATGCCAGCCTGCAGACCACCTCGGTCTACCTGCACACCGAACGGAAGGTGCTGGTGCGGGAGCTCAGCAAAATGAAACGCCGCTGAAGAGGTTGTACGGTACAACGAGATCGCCAGTTGTACCGTACAACTCTTCGCACTGAACCGCCCGATCGACCGAGTTGTACGGTACAACTGCCCACAAAAAAGCCGCCCGAAGGCGGCTTCTGCGAGGCGCCTCGCAGTTCACTGAAACAGCTTCACCAGCCCTTCCACCAGCTTGTCAGTGGCCGCAGACGACAACGGCGCGTCGAACTCCACCACCGTGCGACCCTTCTTGTCACGCAGCAACCGCGCAAACCGCGTACCGTCTGCACGGGTCAGTTCGACCTCGGCGCCCTGCTCCACCGCCACCTGCGCTGGCGACGTCAGCAGCGTATAGACGGTCTTCGCCGACAGGATCTCCCCCGCTTCCCGGCGACGGCGCACGTCGGCAGCGCGGCTCAACAGGCTGGGGAGATCCAGCTTGCGGGCCCGAGTCAGCGCAGTCGCCCAGTTGAACTGGATCTCGGTCGGTCGACCGAACGCTGCCAGCACCGCGTCCGGCAACTCTGCAATCTGACAGGCCTTCGAGACATTGCCCTTGTCCACCCCGAGTGCTTCAGCCATCTCCGACATGTTGCCGAACAACGCCCAACCCGCCGGGCCACCCTTCTCCGCTGGGATGACGGGTGAACAGGCGCGCAAGTACCACAGTCCTTGCTCGTAGGCCGAGAGATCGCGTCGACCCCGGTTCTCGCGCTCCATCTCGATGAACTGGCCACGCTCGCTCAGGTTCTCGACGATGGCATTGACCTTGATGCCCAACTCGAGGCACGCCCGATGGCGACGGTGGCCATACACGATCGAATAGCGAAGCGGCTCGGTCCCGGGAATCGGCACGACCTTGATCGGCTGCACGTTGCCGCCGGCCGCCTGGATCTCGGCCTTGAACTCGCGGAACTCGGGCGTGTCAAAGCTCTCGGCGATGCGGTTGGCAAACCGACTGTGCTCGACCAGATCCGGGTCCAAAGCCACCACCGGCAGCGAGTCGGACCATTTCTGCACCTCAGACTGCAGGTCGCCCACCTGCGCCCTCAGCCGGGCGTTCTCCGACTCCAGGCCGCTGCGGCGCTCTGCCAGCAACTCGCCGGCGGCAGTTCGCGGCCGGCTCTCGGTGGCCGGCGTCGAGCG
Source organism: Aquabacterium olei (assembly GCF_003100395.1). NCBI lineage: Bacteria > Pseudomonadati > Pseudomonadota > Betaproteobacteria > Burkholderiales > Sphaerotilaceae > Aquabacterium > Aquabacterium olei. The sequence continues at coordinate 250,377 of NZ_CP029211.1, read as the reverse complement.
CGCCGTCACCGCGGCGTCCAGGTTGCCAAGCGACAGCATCGCCCCGATGTCGGTGGGGCGGTTTCCTCGTTTCGTGCTCATTCGTCCCTCCAACCGGCCCACACACTTTGCAGCTGGGCGTCGACTTCATCGATGAATGCCTCATAGGCGTCGAATGCGCGAGCGTAGGTGCCGGCGCTGGCCGCGCTCTTCGGCAGGTCATAGACCGTGCCAAAACCGACCGCCGCCGTGCCGGCAATCGACGTCCGCGGGATCTCGGTGGCCAGCACGCGCTCGGCATAGACCTCACGCAACCAACCCCGCACGATGCGACTTGACGCGTCATTGGCGTCCACACGCGAAGCCAGGATGTTCACGAACTCGAACTTCTTGGCGTCGCCCCGCAGCTCGCTCAGGCTGTGGGCAATGTCGAGATACAGGCTCCAGAACTGGCTCAACGAAGCAAAATCCAGCGTGCTGGGCGGCACGGGGACGACCAGGCCGTCAGATGCCATCACGGCGTTGATCGTCGTGTAGGAGAGGGAAGGGGGGGTGTCGATGACAATGACGTCGTACTCGTCACGTAACGGGTCCAGCCCCAGGTCCAACACCTTCCAGAACTCGAAGTCGGCGTTGTCCTTCTGGCGCGCAGGCAGCTTGAACTCCGCTGCGTACAGCCGGGTCATCGCCGGGATCAGGTCCAGGTCCGGCCAATAGGTCTTGCGCACGGCATAGCGCGCGTCGCTCGCGTCTCCGCTGAACAGGGGCGAGAGCGTGTGTTCCTCATCGATCTCGACGCCCGGCAGCAAGCCGAAGAGCGTGGTCAGCGAGGCCTGAGGGTCCACGTCGACCAGCAGCACCTTGTGCCCGCGCAGGCTCAGCCCCTGGGCGAGGGTGGCCGCGGTCGTCGTCTTGGTGACACCGCCTTTGAAGTTCGCCACCGAGATCGTGATGCCAGCCAGGCCTTCGGGGCGCAGCCGGTCTGCCCGGAAGTGCCGTGTCCACTTCTGGAGTTCTTCGGTGGTCCAGGTGCGACGGCCACCGCCGTCGGGCATCGTGCCCTCCGGGAGTTCGCCTTTGCGGGCCGCGTAATTGATCTTGTTGCGGTCGGCGCCGGTGAAGTGCTCCAGTTGACTGATGGAGAACACCGGCGCACTCTTGCGCGCGTCGGGGCTCAACAGCGTGCCGCGGATTTTTTCAAGGGCCACTTCTGCCCGCGCAGACATGCGTTCAATGTCTTGGAGAGAAGCTTTGCGATCGTCTCTGAGCATCGTGTGTGAAAGGTGGTGGACTGTATGTGCTTCATTCTAACGAAGCACACCGTCAAGACCATCCATTCCACGAATTTTGGATGCTTTGATTTAAAACGTGGGATCAGCGTTCGCTGTGCCACATTGCCCCCGGCGCGGTGTGGCAAGAGGCTTGCCGGAGCGAGCCTGGACGCCAGCACTGGGATTCTCGCCATCTTACCGACGTCAGTGCTCCCGGATTCAAGTTCCTTCAATACAGATACAAGTAGATCTAAGCCTGTGGATAGCCAGGAAATCCTTTTCCTGACAGGCACTTACAGATCTGCTGTGTCCAGTCCTGAACCGCCAGTGTCCGGGATTCAACCGCATGTGTCCACGGGGTGCCCGCTTCTGTCCTGATCACTCCCGAAGTGTCCGGATTCCAACCGGCTTGTCCACAGGGTGCAGTCACAGCGGCGGGGCGGCGGGCATCCGGCAAGGCTGCGGAGAGCACAGCCGTGCTCGATGAGCGCGTCGGTCGTCAGCCCACGGCCCGGCTGTCCGGCTTTCAACCGGGCTGTGCGGCGCGGCGTTCGGAAGGGCAGTGGATTCCTCACCTCGGGACCTGTCCAGAAATCAACCGGACGCCGGAAATGTCGCCGCCTCGGTTGAAAGCTGGACAGTGGCCCGCCGGTATGCCGGTTCTCGAACTGTCCGACAAGGCAATCAATGAAGGACAGATCGAGTACACTGTCATGCCATGAGCGACGATCCCTTGACCGCCTCCCTGCCCGCCTTGCGCAAGCCCAACGAGGTGCTGGTGATGATCAGCAAGGACAAGGGGATGACCGCTGTGGCCCGCAAGCTCTACACCGTGTTGCTGTGGGAGGCGCAGCAACAGATGAGGTCGCTCGGGCGCGTACCCGAGGCGACGCATCTTTTTGAAATGCCGTTGCGGCGTGCGTTGTTGCTGGCCGGCAGCAGCACCGAGTCGCGCACCCTGGCGCAAGGCTATCTGCGGGAGATGCGCAAGATGGCCATGACCTGGGAAGCGCCCGGCACCACCAATGGCCCGGAATGGCGCGACATGGCACTGTTGTCGCAGGCGGCCTTCGAGATGCGTCACGGCGAGCGCCTGGTGCAATGGGCGTTTCCGCCGGACCTCATCAAGGCCTTGCTGGACCCCAAGCTCTGGACACTGCAGGATCTGCCCATTCTGGCCAGACTGGAAAGCTATGGTGCGATTGCGCTGTACGACATCTGCAGCCGCTACAAGAACAACCCTTCGGGCGTGACCAACCGGGCCTCGCCGGCGTGGTGGGTGTCGGCACTGTCGTCCTCGCCGAAGAAGCGCGAGTGGCGCAAGGTCAAGAACGAATCGGTGCTGGCTGCCATTGCCGAGATCAATGAAAAGTCGGACATCGAAGTCGAGTTGCTCGAACACCGGCAGGGCAGGGCGGTGACCGAGGTGCAGTTCGCGGTGCGCAAGAAGCGTCAGGACAAGGGCGGCCCCACGACCAGCGATGCCGCATGGGCCGCCGTGGACGCGGCGAACGCCGGGCTGGCCACGCAACCCACGCGTGTTCGTCAGGCGGCCGAGGGGCTGGGTCTGCAAGATGCCCAGCTCGCGCCGTTGGTGGCGCAGTACAGCGAGGACCGCCTCGTGCGAGCCTTGCTGGACACCCGGGCGCGGGTGCAGCGCACCGACCTCTCGCCCGTGCGCAACCCCTTGATGTACCTGATGAGCCTGCTGGACCCGCGGGCCGCCGAGGCCTCCCCCCGTGTGACGGAACCCGCCCCCGCCGAGCGGGCGCCCAGGGAGATGGCTGTGCCGGCGCCGGCGGTGGTGGTGGACGCCACCGAAGCCGCCCGGCGCGAGCGCTTCGACCGCGCCGTGGCCGAGATTGCGCATCTGCCCGCGCCGGTGCGGGCCGGCCTGCTGCAGGTGCTGTCGGCCCAGTTGAGGGAGAAGGGGCTGCTGACGCCCTCCATTGCCAAGCGCGTGAGGGAAGGGGACTGGACGTCCCCCTTGCTCAAGGCCGAGATGGTGAAGCTTTACCTGGCACAGCAGCCGGAACCCGCGATCGAGCCATGACGACTCAGGGAAAGGTCAGCCACTCGCGCTGAACCCGGGCAGTGGAGGGCAGTTGCACCCGTTCGCATGCGACGCCCCACACCGCTCGGATCAGCGGGGGCTGCAGGACCTCGCTGCTGGTGCCGGCCCTCACGATGTGCCCTCGGGCCAACACCACGACCTGGTCGGCATGGCTGTTGGCCAGGTTCATGTCGTGCAGCACGACCACGACACCGCATCCCTGCGACGCCAGCGCGCGCAGCAGGCGCATCACGCCCTGCTGGTGGGCCAGATCCAGCGCTGCGGTGGGCTCGTCGAGAAAGAGCCAGCGGGGTTGCGGGTCATCGGGCAGCGCGGTGATCTGTGCCAGCACGCGAGCGAGGTGAACACGGGCCTTTTCTCCCCCTGACAGTGTGGCAAGCAGGCGACCTGCGAGATGCCTGGTCTCCGTGCGGGCCAAAGACTCGCTCATCAGATGAGCCTCTCGGGGATGAGGACAGTCGACATGGGGATATCGGCCCATCTCGACGATGTCGTGCACGCTGAAATCGAACGGCACCGTGTGCTCCTGGGAGAACAACGCACGTTGACGGGCCAGCTCCCGTGGCGGCCAGCCGGACAGGGGCCTGCCGCCCAGTGTGATGGTGTGGCTCAGCGCGGGATCCAGGCCCGCCATGGCGTTCAACAAGGTGGACTTGCCAGCGCCATTGGGACCCAGCAGGGCATGTACCTGTCCGGCCTGGAGTCGGAGCTCGGGAACGTCGAGCACGCAGCGGCCGCCATGCTCGACCCGAAGGTGCTTTGCGTGCAGTTCCATGCGTCATGCGCCTTTCAAGTTGTCGACGCTGCGGGGCGCCTTTGCAGGATCCACAAAAAGGCCGGCGCACCCATGAGGCCCGTCAGCACCCCCAGGGGCAGCTCGGCCGGTGCGAACAGCGTGCGGGCCGCCGTGTCGGCCAGGACCACCAGGCTGGCCCCGAACAGGGCCGACCCGGGGAGGACCACCCGATGGCGCGGCCCGAAGAGCTGCCGCACGATGTGAGGGGCCACCAGTCCGATGAAGCCGACCATGCCGATCACCGCCGTGACGCTGCCTACGGCGAGTGCAGTCAGTGCGACCGAGGCACGCTGAACGCGGCCGATGCGCACGCCCATGAGGTGCGCCTGGGCCTCACCGAGGGCCAGGGCGTCGAGCGGCCGGGTCAGGGCAGGGCAGAGCAGCACCGCTGCAACCACCCAAGGGCACACGGCCATCACAGCAGGCCACTGGCTGGGTGCGAGGCTGCCCATCAGCCAGAAGGTGAGGGCGCGCAGCTGGGTGTCGTTGGCCAGGTAGGTGAGCAGGCCCAGCCCGGCGCCGGCCAGGGCGTTGATGGCCACACCGACCAACAGCAGCTGGGCCACCGGGATGCGGCCTTGCCGGCGTGCCAGGCGCCAGGCGAGGGCGGTGACGAGGAGCGCACCGGCAAACGCGGCCATCATCGTGGCCCATGCCCCGATCCCTCGCTGGCTGAATTCCGGCAGCACCCACCCTGTGAGCGGCAACACGACGATGCAGGTGGCCGCGCCGAGCGCGCCGCCCGCGCTCACGCCGATGAGGCCGGGGTCGGCCAGCGGATTGCGGAACAGCCCTTGAACCAGTGCACCGCCGAGGCCGAGGGCGGCGCCGGCCAGCACGGCCATCGCCAGACGCGGTGCGCGAATGTGCCAGAACACCTGCGCTCCGGCCAGCGAAGGCTCATGAGGTGAGCCAGCTGGCTGCTGCCACAACAACCAGAGCCGTCCGAGGTCCCCGGTGGTGAGGGCGTAGGCTCCCTGGGTGGCGGCGAAGGCGAGGGCGATCACGAGCAGGGGTAGCCCGATGGCCCACACCCAGCGCGGGTCACGATGCGGGCGGGTGGATGTGGCCGGTCGCCAGTCTGCCGGGCACGGCTCCGTCGTGGCGCTCATGCCAGCTGCCGCCTGAGGTCGTCGAGCACGGCGGGCATGCGCGGCCCGAAGCCGAGCAGCCCCATGGCGTCCAGCGCGATCAGGCGCTGGTGCCGCGCGGCGGGCGTCAGGGCCAGGCCCGGCTGTTGCCAGAAGCGCTCGGTGCCGCCCACGAACGCCAGCGATTCGGTCGTGGTGAGCACCACGTCCGGTTGGGCGGCGACGGCGGCTTCCGCGTTGAGGGCGCGGTAGCCCCGCACGCCTGTGAGAGCGTTCGACGCGCCGACCAGGCCCAGCACCGCATCGGCGGCGGTGTCCGTGCCGGCGGTCAGGGCGGCACCGCCGTGCGCCATCACGAACAACACCCGTGGCGGCGCCGCCTTGCGGGCCACGCGTGACGCCGTCGTGCGTGCCACGTGTGCCTGCATCGTCTGCCATTGGCGCTCCAGGCTCGCTGCGACGTCGCGACCGGCCGGAGCGCGCCCGGTGGCCTGGGCGATCAGGTGGATCTTGTCGGTCACGTCTTCGAAGCGGTGGCGTGAGGCTGTCAGGGTGACCGGGATGCCCGCCGCGCGGATCTGCGCCAGCACCACGGCCGGGCCGGCCTCCTCGGTGCCCAGGACGGCGGTCGGTTGCAGCGCGAGCAGGCCCTCCGCGGACAGGCTGCGCATGTAGCCCACTTTGGTGGTTTGCTGTGCGGCGGGCGGGTAGGCGCTCGTCGTGTCGGTGCCCACCAGCGTGGCTTCCGCCTGCAGCGCAAAGGCGATCTCCGTCAGGCTGCCGTGCACCGTCACAAGCCGCGGTGGGCGCCCGCGTGCGGCCGGAGCGGCCTTTGCGTCCGGCATCCAGGGCGTCAGGGCCAGGGCGAACAGGTGGCGACGTCGCATCATGCGGCCTCCCGCTCGGGGGCCGATGTCAGGCCGAAGGCCAGCGCCCGCCAGTCGGGCCGCTCGGGCTGGCCGGGCTTGCGAGCGCCGAAGAACATCACGATCACATCGCCGTGGCGGTCGAACACCTCGATGGAGGTCACCGGTCCGTCGTCGGTCGGCTTGCTGACCAGCCAGGTTTCATGGATGGCGTCTTCGCGCAGATGCAGGTTGAAGCCATCGTCCAGCACATTGAGCCACGGGCCCATGGGTTCGACCCGATGGAAGGGGCCGGTGTGGATCTGGATGCAGCCTCGGCTGCCGACGAACACCATGATGGGCACGCCGGCGTCGCGTGCCTGGGCCAGCAGGCGCGCGGTGGCATCGGCCGGGGCGGGGCGCGTGTGCACGCCCTCCATCAGCCGCAGTGCCTGCAGGCGGCCCACCTGAAAGCGCTTGAGCAGATCGAAGAACTCGTGCGTGTCGTGCATCGCGGCCCAGGCCTCACCCAGCCCGAGTGCGTCGATCTCGGCATCGGGGCGGTCGGCTGTGCGGAGGGGCTCGCCGGGCTCGAAACCGGGCGAGGGCAGGGGACTGTGATGGCGCGCCACCAGGGCGTGCCAGGCGTCGAAGTCGGTCTGCGGCCGGGCATGCACCTTGTGGACGGCCACGCCATGCCGGTCGAAGAACTGCAGGCTGTGCTGCAGCCCGCGCGGCGTGGATTCGGTGACATGAAAGCCCACGTGCCAGTGGGAGAAGAACAGCCGCAGGTCGATCTCCGGGCCGACGAGGAGGCCCACGGGACCCTGTGCAGAGGCGTGTCGGTACACGCCGATCTTCTCGTGCACGATGTGTTCGTTGCGGGTCAGTGCCATGACCTCGCCGACCTGTTCGAGGCCGCGCAACAGACCCAGCCAGTCAGCGTCGAGCACGACGGCGTGCAGCAGGCTGTCGGCCGGGTGTGCCGGCCGGGTCGGGCTCACAGCATGGGCAGCCACTGCGGCGCCCTCGCTGAGGCCCATGCGGGCGGCCGCGTCGCGGGCGCGCAAGCCCTCGGCCCGCAGGGCGGCGAAGGACGAGCGCAAGAGGTCGTTCGAGGTCGGTGTCATCGTCGGGCTCCATGGGTTTGGCAAGGAAAGAGAGCAAGGGGTGCGCGCTCAGTAGCGCGCGCTGAGGGAGATGCGGACGTTGCGACCCGGGCCGGCGGTGCCCAGGGCGCCGCTCAGTCCGTTGTCGAGCCTGTAGCTCGCATCGGCCAGGTTGTCTGCGGTGAGCGTGGTTTCCCACGTGGGGTTCAGTCGCCAGGTCAGCGAGGCGCCCAGCAGCCGGTAGCCCGGCGCTTCGGCCACCTGGGTGCGGGCGGTGTCCACGTAGTAGCGGCGTGCCCAGACCTGTTGCCAGCGCAGGCCCCATTCGCCCCACGGGTGCTGGCGCCCGACGCTCAGGTGCACCCGGTCGCCGGGCACGCCGACCAGGTCGCTTTCAAACAGGCCGTCGAACTGGCGACCACGCAGGCGTGAGGCGGCCAGGCGCGTGCGCCACTGCGCCCAGCCCACGCTGGTTTCCAGCTCGATCCCGCGGCGTCGCTCCCAGCCGGGCTGGATCAGGCGGCCGCTGCCGCCGGGCTCGGCCATCAGCGATTCGAGGAGGTGATCGGTGTGGTTGAAGAAGACGGTGAGCTTGGCCTGGGCCGTGCTGCGCGGCCCGAACAGATCGACCTGGCGGGTGTGCACGCCGGCCTCGAAGCCCTCCGACGTCTCGGGCACGAAGGCGTTGCTGCAGATGCCCGTGGACGGTGCGACCTGGGCACCGGGGGCATAGCCCGGCACGCGTGGCGTTGTGCCGGTGCCCATGCGCAACAGGGCGTTGTTGTTGCAGACGCCGTAGCCGGCCCGCATGAAGGCCTCGTCCAGCAGGGGCGGGCGGAAGGACCGGGCGGTCGTGGCGAACACCGTCCACCGCTCGGGCACCAGCGCATAACTCAAGGTCAGACTGGGCGAGACCTCGGTGTAGCGCACCGTATCGGACTCGCCCACGGCCTTCAGCAGGTCGGCATTGGCGCCGTGGACAGTGGACGCGATCTGGTCCCAGCGCACACCCGGCAGCACCTGCATGCGGCCGAGGCGCCAGTCGAGTTGCAGAAAGGCGCCCTGCGTGTCACGGGTGCCAGGCGGCTGCGCGGGGTTGTAGCCGTCGCGGTAGAGCGCCTGGTTGAGCACGGCGTTGCCGGTCACGCGCTCGGCGGCACGGTCGCTTTGGCCAGCCTGCAGACCGGCGCGCACCGCCAGCTGCTGCGCCTGCGTACCGGACGAGGCCACGGAAGAAGACGTGGACGGCCTGCCGAGCCACTGCCAGCGCAGTCGGCTGTCCAGCGTCAGGTGCGTCTGGTGCACATCGTCGTCGACCTGGGTGGACAGCGAAAACACCGACCACCCGGGTTCGAAGTGATCCTGCACGCGCGTGCGACTGCGACCCAGCGTCGTCTGCCATTCGTGGCCCGCGGCCTCGTCGGTCCAGAGCGCCTGCAGCGACACGGTGTCGTCGTCGATGCGGCGTTGCACCTGGCCGAATGTGCCGACCTGCGCCATGGGCGTGGTGCCGGTGCCCATCGTGCCGCTGAAGGTGTCGTAGGCCTGCAGGCCCTGGTCCCGGTAGCGGATCCAGCTGGCACTCAGCCGCCATGTGTCGCTCAGCCACCAGCTCGCCTTGGCCAGGCCGCTGCCCATGTCGACCTCGGACAAGGGCAGGGTGTCGCCCCCCGCCAGCTTGAGGTTGCCTCCGGCGCGGCGCGTGAAGGCGAGTACCGTGTCCGTGGCCTCGGTGGGGCGGCCATACACGGCCACCATGGCCTGGCGCTCGTCGTTGTTGGTGGCGTGCCCGATGCGGGCGCGGGCGCCCCACTGTTGCCCGGCGCGCAGCATGTCGCGCGCATCGCGCGTGGTGGCGCTCACGGTGCCGCCCAACGCGCCGGCGCTTTCCACCTGCGCACCCCGGCGCACTTCGATGGACTTGAGCAGCTCCGGCTCGATGAACGTGCCGCCGAAGCGGTACTTCTCGAAGCCTTTCACCACCCCGTCGAGCTCGATCCGCACGTCTTCGTTGTCGCTGTAGCCGCGGATGTTGAAGCCCATCCCGCTGTTGCGCGGTCCGCCCTGCACGGTCACGCCCGGCACCTCGTCCATCACCTGGAAGACCGAGTCCGGCTGTCGCTGCCTCAGCGTCGCTTCGGTCACGGTGGTGCGCGCCTGGGTGGGCGCCATCGTGACACCCTCCGGCGGCCGCGTGGCGCGGGCCTTCACCTGCACCGCGGGCATCTCCTGTTCAGCGTCTGCGTCTGCAGCGGCCGTGGCCGCGGAAACCGGCAGGGCGGCAGGCAGGCAGGCGGCGGCAACCGCGAACCCGCTGCCCACCGCCCGCCAGCACGACGAGGTCGAGGCCGACTTCACCTCTGTTCCAGATCGGTTCGGTCGACTTCAGGCGCGGCGACGGCGCTGCAAGGCGCCCATGGCACCGAGGCCGGCGAGCATCAGGGCCCAGGTCTGGGGTTCCGGCACGGCGGCAGCCGGCGTCTGCACGGCGTAGAAGGCCACCTGGTCCAGGCTCATGTGTGCACCACTGGCCGCAAAACTCGTCAGCCAGGTGGCGGGACTGCTCAGCGTGACCGTCCACTTCCACAGGCTCTCTTCCTCGGTGCCACCGAAGCCGCCGGTGATGGCCTGGCTGAAGGTGGTCACGCGGGTGGCGCTCACGCCGTTGAGCTTGGCGGTGTCGGCCACGGCCGAGCCCACGGTCGACACGCGCAGGTAGACGTCCCAGGTGCCGGCTGCTGCCGTGCCCAGATCCAGCGAGAACGCCGAGGCGCCGGAGATGCTGTAGATGTTGCCGCCGCTGGTCGGGAAGGCGGAGCCCGTGGTTTCAGTCAGGGTGCCGACGCCACCGATGTCGGGCGTGTTGTCGGACGGGTAGCTGAAGATCGCGTTCCACTCGGCATACGTGCTGCCGGTGGCCGGCGAAGCGATCCACGGCGTGGCAGCCGAGGCGCCTGTGCCGCTGAAGCCGGCGACGCTGCTGTCCCATTGGCCGGCGGTGGCGTGGGCCTGACCGGTAGCCGCAAGGGCCAGGGCGATGGAAGAAAGGGCGGGCGCCAAAGCGCGTGCAGACATGGACATGAGGTGCTCTCTGAAGAGGGCGCCGTGTTCCTTACCCACAAAGGCCACAACAGCAGGGTGATGAAGAGGAATGCAGGCGGACGGAGATGTCCGCAGGCCCAGGGCGCCACGCCCTCGGGCAGAAAACGTTCACGCGCTGGCGTCTTTGACGGCTGCCGCGGGCACGTCGACCACGAAGCGATGCTGCTTGCCGCAATCGAGGATCACTTCTTTCTGGCCCCGCTTGAGCAGGCGCACGTCGATCCGCAGCGAGCCGTAGCCGTCATGACGGATCAGCTCGTCGAGCAGGTGGAGCAGGCGGTGCTGGACCGGGGCGAGGGAAGAAGCGGTGTCCACGGGTGTCTGCGGGAGAGGGCCCGCGCAAGTGCGTGATGTGCTCATTGTTAATGAGAATCATTCGCAACACAAGAAGGAAACCCCCCTCGAACGTGGGGCGCAGGCCGCGCCGGCTCTTACCCACAGAAGCTGTGGATAACTCTGTGGGCTCGGGGCGGGCAAGTCGTCTCGCTCCCAGGGCACCCCCTGGTTTGCTCAAGAATGAGGCAGTTCAAAGGGCTAGAGCAGGGCGCAGTCCGGGTTCACCGGGTTTTCAAAGGCCATACCCGTGGCCCCGGATCAAGGCCTTGGCCTTGTCACCCTTGAGGAAGGCCAGCAGCGCGGTGGCAGCGGCATTCCCCTGACCCTTCTTCAGCAGCACGGCGTCCTGTCGGAGGGGCGCGTGCAGGTCGGCCGGGACGATCCAGGCCGAGCCCTCGCCCAGATGGCCATTCACATAGACTTGTGACATGGCGACAAAGCCCAGCGCCGCGTTCTGCGTGGCCACGAACTGGTGGGTCTGCGCGATGCTCTCGCCCTGCACGATCCTGGGCCGCAACGCATCGAGCACGCCGAGCTTGCCCATCACCTCGATGGCGGCCGCACCGTAGGGCGCGAGCTTCGGGTCGGCCACGGCGATCCTGTCGAAGGCATCGCGGCGGCGGAGCACCTGGCCCTGTCCGTCCACCAGCCCGGCCCGCTTGCTCCAGAGCACCAGCCTGCCCACGGCGTAGGTGAAGCGGCTGCCCGGGACGGCGAGCACCTCTCGCTCGAGTCGGGCCGGGGTTTCATCGTCGGCGGCCAGCAGCACCTCGAACGGTGCCCCGTTCCGGATCTGCGCGTAGAAGCGCCCGGTGGAGCCGAAGGCGAGCACGGCCTTGTGGCCGGTGTCCTGCTCGAACAGCGCGGCGATCTTCTGCATCGGCGCGGTGAAGTTGGCCGCCACGGCCACAGAGACCTCGGCCCCGTGAGCGTGCAGTGACGTGGCCAGCAGGGCCGCTGCGGCGAGCAGGAAACGCTTCATGTCGGGGTTCGCGGTCGGTCGGATTGCAAAGCGCCAATCTAGCATCCGCAACGGTCGCCCCTGCCAGCCGCTTCCTTCAGCAAGACAATCACGGTGTCCCGGTCAAGACCATGTACCCAGGAGAACGCCGCATGACTGGCGCCCCCGTTTCCTCGCCCCCCACCCGAGTCCGCCCCTCGCCTGTTGGCTTCTGGGAGGCGTTCCGCTTCTGGCTCAAGCTCGGTTTCATCAGCTTCGGCGGGCCCGCTGGCCAGATCGCGATCATGCACACGGAGTTGGTGGAGCGGCGGCGCTGGATCAGCGAGCGGCGGTTTCTTCATGCACTGAACTACTGCATGTTGCTGCCCGGCCCCGAGGCCCAGCAACTGGCCACCTACATCGGCTGGCTGATGCACCGCACCGGGGGTGGCATCGTGGCGGGCGCCCTGTTCGTGCTGCCCTCGCTGTTCATCCTCATCGGCCTGTCCTGGGTGTACGTGGCCTTCGGTCACCTGCCGCTGGTGGCCGGGCTCTTCTATGGCATCAAGCCTGCGGTGACGGCGCTCGTCATCCACGCTGCGCATCGCATCGGCAGCCGCGCCTTGAAGAACCCGTGGTTGTGGGCCATCGCGGGCGGTGCTTTCGTGGCCATCTTCGTGCTGGACGCGCCGTTTCCCTTGATCGTGCTGGTGGCCGGCGGTCTGGGTGCGCTCGGTGCCCGTTTGGCACCCCACGTGTTTGCGATGGGCGGGGGGCATGGTGGGGCGCAGGCCAGCTATGGCCCTGCCCTCATTGACGACGACACCCCGACACCCCCCCACGCGGTGTTTCGCCGCGGGCACCTCGCCGCCGTGCTGGCCACCGGTGCGGGACTCTGGCTGGGGGCCATGGCCATGCTGACCGCCACCCAGGGCGTGAGTGGCGCGCTGACCCAGATGGGATGGTTCTTCACCAAGGCCGCCTTGCTGACGTTCGGCGGAGCCTATGCAGTGCTGCCCTACGTGTACCAGGGCGCGGTCGAGCATCACCAGTGGCTCAGCGGGCCCCAGATGATCGACGGCCTGGCGCTCGGTGAAACGACGCCCGGTCCGCTCATCATGGTGGTGGCGTTTGTCGGCTTCGTGGGAGGATGGCTCAAGCAACTGTTCGGGCCGGATGCGCTGTTTCTGGCCGGTGCCACCGCGGCCGGCGTGGTGACCTTCTTCACCTTCCTGCCGTCCTTTGTCTTCATCCTGGCGGGTGGTCCGCTCATCGAGTCCACGCATGGCAAGCTGGCGTTCACCGCGCCACTCACCGCCATCACGGCCGCGGTGGTGGGCGTGATCCTGAATCTCGCCTTGTTCTTCGCGTACCACGTGCTGTGGCCGCGCGGCTTTCAGGGCCCCTTCGATGGCGCTTCTGCGGCGATCGCGCTGGGGGCCGCGGTCGCCCTGTTCCGGTTCAAGGTCGGCGTGATGCCGCTGCTGGCAGCCTGTGCCGTGATCGGCCTGGGTGTGTCAGGGCTGCCAGCCCTGCTTCAGTGAGGAGCGACCTCAGGCTGCGAGGTACTCTCCGGTCGACTTCACCGTGGCGTAGCCGAACGCGAAGGCGGCCATCATGGTTGCGTGCACCTGCGCTGCCGGAACGGTCACACCGCCGAATTCGAGGTCGAGCGTGGCGCAGGCATCGTGCAGCACCGTGACGCCATAACCCATGTCCGCGGCGGCGCGCACACCGGCGTCGACGCACATGTGGCTCATCGCCCCGACGACCACGACTTCTTCGACGCCACGGGCTTCGAGTTGCTGCTTGAGGTCGGTGCCGCGGAAGGCGTTGATGTGGTTCTTGACGATGATCGGCTCGTCGCCATGGGGTGCCACGGTCGGCTGAATTTCCACGCCGTTCGTGCCGGGCACGAACACGGGTGCCTCGCTGTTGGCGAACTCGTGACGCACGTGAACGACCGGGAAGCCCTTGCTGCGGGCGTCGGCGATCACCTTGGCCGCATTGGCCGATGCCGCTTCAATGCCCGACAGGGGCAGCTTGCCCGAAGGCAGGTATTCGTTCTGCAGGTCGATGACGATCACGGCGCGTTTTTTCATGGAGGTCTCCGGTTCGGTTGTTCGGGGTTGCTCTAGAGCGTCGCCATGGTCACCTGAAGGCGCCCTGCCGCGAAGTGGCCAGACCGACAACTTCCGTGGCGCCACCGACAACAGCGGGCAGGCGCCGGCACTGCGCCTGTGTTCAGTGCCCCACGCCCTGGTCAGCACTGAAGCGGCGGCGGTACTCGCTGGGAGAGAGGCCCACGATGCGCGTGAACACCTTGCGGAAGGCGCCCGCGTCGCTGTAGCCCACCTCCCATGCCACCCGGTCGATGGTCGCCTTGTCGAACTGAAGGAGCTCGCGTGCGCGGCCCACGCGCAGGCGCTGGCAGTACTCTGTGGTGGTCATGCCGGTGGCCTTCTGGAAGCGCCGCAGGAACGTGCGCTCTTCCAGTCGGGCTTGGGCGGCCAGGGTGGGCAGGGACACGTCCTTGGCCTGTGTGGCCTGCAGCCAGTGCTGCACACGCAGCACGGCCGCATCCCCGTGCGTCAACCGCGGCGAGAACACGCTGTAGTAACGCTGTTCGCGACCCGGCGGATCGACCAGCAGCATGCGGGCCGTTTCCATCATCACGGTCGGGCCCAGCAGACGGTCGACCAGGCGCAGGCCCAGGTCGGTCCAGGCCATGAGGCCGCCAGCGGTGATGACGTCACCGTCGTCCACGATCAGCCGGTCGGCATCGACCCGGACCGTCGGATAGCGCGCCTGCAGCCGCTCGGCATACGTCCAGTGCGTCGTCATCGGCCGTCCGGCCATCAACCCGGTTTCGGCCAGCAGAAAAGCGCCCGCGCACACCGCGCCCATCACCACGCCCTGCGCGTGCTGGTCTCGCAACCACGTCGACATGGAGGGCGCCACATCGACGCCATCCGGATTCTGCAAGGTCGGTGGGAGGATGAGCGCAGAGAGCGGCTCCGACGCGGCGTCCGGGTGGCTGTCGAAGACGCGCGACGGTACTGCGTCGTCTCCGTCCGGGCGCCAATGCGAGACCCGCAGGGGAACGCGCTCGGCCTTCTCGCGCGTTCGGACGAAGCCGCTGGCCAGGCACAACAGGTCGGTCAGCCCGAGCACCGCAGACTGCTGAGCGCCTGGATAAACCACCACACCGATCTCTGCCATCTGCCACCTTCCAGTCCGAGAAGCCCGCCATGCTGAATGCGCTCCAACGGAAGGTTGACACGCTACAGGCCCCGGCACGATAGCGCCATCTGGCGGTGCTCGCTCAGACCCGCACGACGGTCAGCGCAAGTCTGCCGGCCTGATGTGCTTCGGTCGGGTGGCGAGCGCCAGAACCGCCGCACCGGCGCCAACGATCAGCGCGTCCTCGATCAGGCCGCTGCGCGTCTGGCCGATGCGGGCCATGGCGCGCTTGCGCTGAGACAGCGTCACATAGGCCAGCGGCACGGCGGTGGCAATGGCGACGGACGCGCCCGCTCGCTCCCTGCCGGGGGGCGCCAGCGCCGCGCCTGCGATGCCAGCACTCATCACGCGGGCCAACAGGCCGAGGAAGACGGTGCGGTCTGGCGCGGATTTCATCTTGTCGCCCAGCAGTTCGCCCACGCCCATGGCCAGCGCCCCGAACTTGAACAGAGGACAGTCGAGGAGAAACAGCCGCCCCGGTGTCTGCGCGCCGGTGAGCCGCGTCGCGGCAATGGCGGCCATGGGGGTCATGGAACGGGCGCTGGCCACCGCGCCGATCAGCGCGGAAAAAAGCAGGCTGGGCATCTTCATGATGTGAGACGCCCGCGGTTGGCCGGGCGATGGCGTTGTAACGCAACGCGTGGAGCAAAGAACGCACCTGGCCCATCCAACCCCGCCGAATCGCCCTTCGGGACGGCACCTCGGCTGCATTGCCTTACCCTTGCGCTCTCCCGCGATCGAAGCCCGCCATGTCTGCTGAACTCCATGCCCACCGCACCCCGATCCCGCCGGCGCCCTCGCATGCCGACGTGCCCTCGCATGGCTTCCTGTTGCCCGTTGTGGGCGGCGCGGCCTTTGCACACCTGCTCAATGACCTGATCCAGGCGATGCTGCCGTCCATCTTCCCGCTGCTCAAGAGCAATTTCGCGCTGAGCTTCGGTCAGATCGGCGTGATCGCGCTGGTCTACCAGATCACCGCGTCGCTGCTGCAGCCGTGGATCGGGATGTACACCGACCGGCACCCCAAGCCCTACCTGCTGCCTTCCGGCATGGTCATGACCCTGATCGGGATTGGCCTGCTGGCCCTGGCCAGTTCCTATGCCATGCTGCTGGTGGCCGCGGCGGTGGTCGGGGTCGGTTCGGCCACCTTCCACCCCGAGGCGTCGCGCGTGGCGCGTCTGGCGTCGGGTGGGCGGTTCGGTACGGCGCAATCCACCTTTCAGGTCGGTGGCAACACGGGCAGTGCCATCGGCCCTTTGCTGGCCGCGGTCATCGTCATCCCGCACGGGCAGCAGGCAGCGGCCTGGTTCATGGTGGCGGCCGTCTTGGCCATCGTGGTGCTGCTGCGCCTGACGGCCTGGGTACGCCGTCACGGTCAGGCCAAGGCCCGCAGCCTCGCCGCGGCGCGTGGCGAGGGCCTGGGGCGCCGGCAGGTGATCCAGGCGGTGGCGGTGATCTGCGTGCTGATGTTCGCCAAGTTCGTCTACATCGCGTCGTTCACGAACTACTTCACCTTCTACCTGATCCAGCACTTCGGCCTGAGCGTGCAGCACAGCCAGATGTTCCTCTTCCTCTTTCTCGGTGCGGTGGCGGCGGGCACCTTCTTCGGCGGGCCGGTGGGCGATCGCATCGGGCGCAAGGCCGTCATCTGGGTGTCCTTTCTCGGGGTGGCACCGTTCGCTCTGGCCCTGCCTTACGCCAGCCTGTTCTGGACGGGTGTCCTGGCCTTCGTCATCGGGCTGGTGATGTCGTCGGCCTTCTCTGCCATGGTGGTTTACGCGCAGGAGGCGGTGCCCGGCCGCGTCGGCATGGTGTCGGGGCTGATGTTCGGGCTGATGTTCGGCATCGGTGGCCTCGGCGCTGCGGCGCTCGGTGAACTGGCCGATGCCAAGGGGATCGTCTGGGTCTACGGGCTGACGTCCTTCCTGCCGCTGCTGGGCCTGGCCACGGCGTTCCTCCCTGACACGCGCAGCCCGCTCGCCCGCCCCGTGTGATCGCGGGCCCGCCGGGTCTCAGCCGGATCCCGCCAGCCGCTTCATCCATTCCAGCAGCACGATCGGCAGGCGCTCGGGCCGGGGCAGCATGGCGTAGTGATGCGGCCCGAACACCTGGGGCAGGTAGGCGGCGGCCTGCCGGTCCACCGTGAGGCAGAAGGGATGGATGCCCTGCAGTCGGGCTTCCGTGGTGGCCTGCCGCATGTCCTCCACGCCATACCGCCCTTCGTAATCATCGATGTCATTGGGCTTGCCATCGGACAGCAGCAGCAGCAGGCGATGGTGGGCAGGTTGCTGCATCAAGGTGGCCGTGGCGTGCCGCAGGGCGGCCCCCGCACGGGTGTAGTGCTCGGGCTCCAGTGAGGCAATCCGCCGGGCCACGAGGTCGCTGCGGTGTTCGTCGAAATCCTTGAGCACCCGCACCACCACGCCGCGAGGGCCTTCGCCCGAGAACGCCTGAAGCGCATGCCGCTCACGCATGCTCTCGAGCGCGCGGCTCACCAGCAGCAGGGCCTCCCGTTCCACGTCGATCACCCGGCGATGGGCAGACAGCCAGCCATCGGTCGAGCCGCTGATGTCGGTGAGGATGAGCACCGCCATGTCGCGTCGCGCCGGCCGCACCGTCTGGTACAGGTGCGTCGGCATCGGCCGGCCGGCACGCAGATCGGCCCAGGCTTCCACGCAGGCGTTCAGGTCCGGCTCCTCGCCGTCGAGCTGCCGGTACAGGCGCAGCCGCTGAGCCTGCAGCATCTCGAACCGCCGGCGCACCAGGCTGAGCAGGCCCTGGTTCCGCGCAAGCGTGGCATCGACCCACGCTTGCGGGCCCTCCGGGGCTTCGCTCACATGCACGGTCACGGCGCTTTCCACATAGGTCTGGCTGCGGTAATCCCACTCCGGATAGCGGTAGCGCCCCGCGGTGCCGGGATCCCGGCTCGGGGGGGCTGCCCTGGCGCGAGAGGCGGGCAGGTCGTCGGACAGCAGCACCTCCTTCGGCCGGCTCGGGGTGGCCACCAGCCGGGCCTGCGGCAGCTCGGACAGCGCATCGGCGAATTCCTCGGCGGCCGTCGTGTCGTCGCGGTCGGTGGGCCGCTGCATGCCGATCGGGTCTTCGGCCTGCTCGTGCGGCTGGGCGGTCTGCACCATCCACGCGCCTTGCCGTGTGTCGTCTTCGTCGTCCGGGGCTTCGCGCACCGTCGGGCTGCGCGGCAGGCGGGCGCTGCGTGCGGGGGCCGGTGGCAGGCCATCGGCTTGCGGATCGCCGGGGCGCATGGGGGCGGCCGGGGCAGGGCGCCGGAACTCGCCCGTCCACAGGTCGCGGTACAGCAGGCGGCCCGGTGGCGCGTCCGGCAGGGTGCGCGCTGCATGGCGGGCCTCACGCCACACGGCCTCCACCGGCATCGTCTTGCACTGGCTCACGGGTTGGGCCAGTATCCTTCGCACCACCGCCTCGAGCGGCTGTCGGTGGGCGGGCAGCGCCGCCGGCGGCGGACGGGCAGAGAGCGCCTGCTGACGCCAGTTGTGCAGGGCAGCCGCCACGCCGGGCAGCATCCGGACCAGCGCGGCATCGGCGGCATCGGCCTCCAGCACCAGGAACAGCGCCTGCTCGACGGGGTGGTTCAGCGAAGACCAGACCGCGGCACTGCCCCGCACAGCCCGCATCGCCTGTTGCAGCAGCGCCAGGCGATAGGGGGTGATGTCAGCCGGTTCGCGCCCCAAGGGCAGGATGGCCGGCAGCCAGATGGTGTGGCCATCGGTGGCCGGCAGAGCCTGCTGCACCCGCACGCCTTCACCGCGGCGAAACAGCTTGTCGAGCAGTGTGGCCGGGGCGGGCGGATCGGCCTGCCGGAGCGCAAACGCACGCCCGAAGACCGCATGCGCCAGCAGGTCGAGCCGCCGGCTCACGTCCCGCAGGGGGATGCCCTCCACGCGCGATGCAGGCGGTCGGTGCCGCCGCCACAGGTCACGCACGAAGATCGTGGCGTGTCGTGCGGCGTCCTGAAGGACATCTTCGGCTTCCGCCATGGCGTCACACGAACGTGGCGTCCACCAGGTCGCGCATGGCCGACACCAGCGTCGGGTCGTCCGAGAGCGGCGCAACGATCGCGGTATGGCAGGCCTGTCGCGCTTCGATCCCGCCGGCCATCAGGCGCCCGGCATGAACCAGCAACCGGGTGCTGGGCACCTCGGCCAGGCCCTGATCCTGCAACATGCGCAGTCGGCCGCCCAGGGCCACCAGGCCGTGGGCCATGCCCGCGTCGATGCCGCTTTCATGCGCCACCACGCGGGCCTCCTGTTCGGGCGACGGGAAGCTGAAGTCGAGGGCCACGAAGCGCTGGCGCGTGCTGGGCTTGAGGTCCTTGAGCATGCGCTGGTAGCCCGGGTTGTACGAGACAACCAGCTGAAAGCCGGGCGCCGCTTCGATCAGCTCGCCCGTCTTGTCGACCGGCAGCACGCGGCGGTAGTCGGTCAGTGGGTGCACCAGCACGACCGTGTCCTGCCGGGCTTCCACCACCTCGTCCAGATAGCAGATGGCGCCTTCCCGGACGGCCCGGGTCAGGGGACCGTCCTGCCACTGCGTGCCGTCGTGCCGGATGTGAAAGCGGCCGATGAGGTCGCTGGCGGTCAGGTCGTCGTGGCAGGACACCGTGATCAGCGGGCGGCCCAGCCGCCAGGCCATGTGCTCCACGAAGCGGGTCTTGCCGCAGCCGGTCGGCCCCTTGAGCATCACGGCAAGGTGGCGCTGATGGCACTGCGTGAAGATCTCGACCTCGGCGCCCGAGGCCATGTAGAAGGGTGGCCCACCGTTGGCTTCGGCCTCGCCGTTCATCACGGGTCAGACCCGCACCGGCCGGACGGGGGCTGGTGTGGGAATGCGTTCATCCTCGTCCTTCACCACCTCGAATCGCGGCGCGTACCGGAAGAAGTCGATGATGAAGAGCGCGACCCCCAGCGCGAACAGGCTCGCCGTGCCGATCAGCATCAGGAAGTGCACCTGGATCTTGAGCTGGGCGTCGAGGTAGCCCAGTCCCATGATGCGCTCCAGATAGACCTGCCCGATGCCGGCGGTCGCAAACGACAGCGTCATGCCGAACATGCCGACCAGCTGCAGCCAGAACGACCAGTAGCCCATGGCCGTGCCCTGTTCGCGGCGCGCGGGCGAGATCACCGGCAAGGCATACGTGATCATGGCCAGCACGATCATCGCGTAGGCCCCATAGAAGGCGGCGTGGCCGTGCATCGCGGTGATCAGCGTGCCGTGCGTCCATTTGTTGACGCTGGGCCAGGTGTGGGCCAGGCCCAGCAGCCCCGCGCCGAACAGCGTGAAGATGGCGCTGCCCAGGGTCCAATGCAGGGCCAGCGTGTTGGGGTGGGCCAGGCCCGAGCGCCGCATGGCCGAGTACGCGTAGATTGCCATGCCGACCAGGGCGGCGGGCTCCAGCGCGCTGAAGATGCCCCCGATCGGCAGCCAGTAGCTGGGCACGCCCACCCAGTAGTAATGGTGCGCCGTGCCGAGGATGCCGGCAATGAACACCAGCCCGACGATCACGTACAGCCATTTTTCGAGCACCTCGCGGTCGGCGCCCGAGAGCCGGATCAGCAGGTAGGCCAGGAAGCCGCCCTGGATCATCTCCCACACGCCTTCCACCCACAGGTGAATGGTCCACCAGCGGTAGAAGATGGAGACCACGTAGTTGTCGTGCTCGATCAGCGCGGGCAGGTACAGCACCGCCGCACCGGCAATCCCCAGCAACAGCACCCCCTCGGTGGTCGTGAAGCGGCCCGACTTGCGGATCGTCATCACGATGTTGTAGAGGAACATGAGCATCACCACCACGATGACGATCTTGTGGGGCAGCGGTTGCTCCAGCAGCTTGTTGCCGGTGCCATAGCGGAAGAGGTAGCCGATGACGGCCGTGACGCCCATCAGCACCCACAGGCCCAGCTGGATGTAGGCCAGCTTCACGCTGTGCAGTTCGGTGCGCGACTCGTCGGGCACCATCCAGTAGGTGGCGCCCATGAAGCCCGTGAGCACCCATACCACCAGCAGGTTGGTGTGGATGACCTTGGTGACGTCGAACGGCAGGATGTAGAGCAGGGGATCTGGCCCGAGGTATTTGGCCGCAGACAGCAGACCGAAGACGATCTGCAGGCCGAAGAGCACCATCGCCACGGCGAAGTACCAGTAAGCGACCGATTGAGAGTGGTATCGCATGCGGGACCTCGCGGGTTATCGGAGCGATGAGAGGTAAGCGACGAGCTGATCCAGCTGCTCGGGCGTCAGGCTCTTGCTGTAGGTATCGGGCATGAACGACACACCGTTGGCCGAGTACATGGGGCCGGGCACCACATGCGCGCTCGGGCTCTGCACCGCCTCGCGGATGTAGCCGGCCACGTCCCTGGCCTTGCCCTTGTAATCCGGCGAGCCGATCAGCTGCGCGGCTCGGCTGCCCACGCCGGACAGCGAAGGCCCGGCCATGTTCACGCCCGGGGCCAGCGAGTGGCACGCAGCGCAAGCGGGGGTGGCCGCGCGGAACACGCGCTCGCCCAGCGCAATCGGGTTCTCGTTGCCCGACAGCGGCCGCGCGCCCGGGGGCACGGCGCTGCCGTCTGTCTTCTCACCGGAGGTCTCGGCCTGCTGCTGTGCGGTCATGTCGGTGCCCGGGAAGGTGGCCCCCGTCACCAGGATCGGACGCGGCGGCCAGCCCTGGTTGTCGACGTTGCTCACCCAGGTCAGGAAGCTCACCAGGTTGCGGATCTCCTCGTCGCTCAGATCCTGCTTGGGCATCAGGCGGCGGTGACGCTGCTCGTCGTAGAACTGCGCCGGGTTGCGCATGTAGGCCTGCAGGTAGGCGTCGCCGCGCAGCTTGGCGATCTTGGTGAGATCGGGTGCGTAGTAGGCGCCTTCGCCAAACAGCGTGTGGCAGTTCACGCAGTTGAACTTGTGCCAGACGTCCTTGCCGGCAATCACCTGGGGTGTGAGCTGGTCGGCGTTGGTGAGCTTGGGAAACTGCCGATGGCTGTCGATCGTCAGCCCGAGGAAGGCCACGGTGGCCACCGCCGTGCAAGCGATGGCGAAGGTGCGGGATTGCTTTTTGTTCATGGCGCCTTCCTCGTCAGACGCCGATGCCGGCCCAGTAGGTGGCCGAGATGTAGACCGCGTAGATGACCGCCAGGGCCATCAGCAGCACGATGACGTAGCTCACGATCTTGAGCGGGCCGTGCATGGAAACCCCCTTGTTGTGCCTGGTTTGGGAGGCCCTGTCCTTGCGGGCAGGAAGCCGGCGGTGGGGCGCCGGGTGGCCAAGCAGAGCAAGCGGTGTTCCCTGGCAGCCGGGATGCTGTGCTCAGAGAGGGGTGGGCAGGCGTGCCAGCGTCGGTCTTTCCGTCAGGCAGGTTTGACCGGTAAATCCTCTCCTGGACTGGCTCGTTGCATGAGCCAGGAGGGCCGGCGCGGCCCGCCGTTCAGGGCGGCCTTCAGCTTGCGCGTCCACGCCTCATCGACCAGCAGGGCTTCCAGCGGCCGGTGGACGATGTCGGCGATCGGCCGCGCGAACCACTGCTCGAACACCGTTTCAGCGGCGTGTCATCCGCGCTCGAACAGCACGTTGTTCTCGAGGTGGATGTGCTCCATCAGGTCTTCGCGCAGCGTCTGAAGGCCCAGGTACAGCGCACGCCAGGTGTTGCAGGCGCCGCGGGGCAGGGTGATGCCGTTGGTGAGGGCCTCCAGCTTGGCGAGCTCGCCGCCGTGATGGTCATGCTCATGGCGCATCACCTGGATCGGCATGGCGGCCATGTCGGTCTGTCCGCGCTGCAGCATCGGGAACAGCACCATCTCTTCCTTCTGCATGTGGCTCTCGAGCTCCTGCAGCATGTTCTCGAGGTGGTCGGCCAGCCCCAGCGGACACTCGGGTCGATCGCCGTGCACGGATTCCACGCGGCGCGCCAGACGGATCAGTTCGGGCAGCTGCTCACGGTGCCGCGCATGGAAGCGCTCGAGGATGTGCTCGATCAGCGCTGGGGTGGGGGCATCCGTCCAGTCGACCGCGCCATCGGCCTGCGGTTGCAGCCGGGCGAGTTGCGCGATGATGCGGGCGGCGTCGATGCCGGCCTTGTCGGCCGCCTGTTGCAGGGTCTGCTTGCCGCCGCAGCAAAAGTCGAGGTGGTATTCGTGGAACACCTTGGTGGCGCCCGGGATGGTGCGGGCCAGCAGGCCCAGGGATTCGTCAGCGTGGTTCATGGTGAAGGACTCCTTCGTGTGAGATGCCTTCCATAGCGCAAGGCCCGGGCCAGGTTCCCGGCCCTTGAAAATCAAGCACTTGGCAAAATGAAGGGTAGAATGAACCCTATTAAGTGGGGTAAAAATGACCATTGGTAGGGTAAGTATCACCACGATGGCGACCCTGGGTTGGGCCGATCTCGCGGTCACCTTGCCCCGGGCGGTGCGGTTGCAGCGGCTGGTGTCGCAACTGAAGGCGCAGTTCGCCTGTCACGCCGTGGCTTTGCTGCAGGAAGAGGGCGAGCGACTGCGCCCCCTTGCCGTCGATGGCCTGACGCGTGACGCCATGGGCCGCGCCTTCGTGATTGCGCAGCACCCGCGCCTGTCGGCCATCCTGCTGGGACGCGGCGTGGTGCACTTCGAACACGCCAGCACCTTGCCCGATCCCTACGATGGTCTGGTCGACGCGATGGCTGGCGAGCCCTTGCCGGTACACGACTGCATGGGCGCCAGCGTGATGATTGACGGCCACCGTTGGGGCGTGCTCACGCTTGACGCCTTGCGCCCAGGCACCTTCAACGACAGCGCGCGAGAGGCCCTGCTTCACTGTCTGCCCTGGGTGGCGGCCGCCGTTCGCATGAGCCAGCTCGAACAGGAAGTCCAGGCGCTGCGGCAGGCCCGGGTGGCCGAGCCAGAACAGACCGGGCGCATCCCCAGCGGCGGCACCCGCCTGGGCCTGATCGGTCACAGCCCGGCACTGCAACGCGTGCTGCACGAGGTGGATGTGGTCGCGCAGTCGGACTTGCCGGTGCTGCTGATGGGCGAGACCGGCGTGGGCAAGGACCTGTTCGCCAGCCGCGTGCACGAGCACTCGCCGCGCGCGGGCAAACCCATGGTGCACGTGAACTGCGCGGCACTGCCCGAGTCGCTGGCGGAAAGCGAGCTCTTCGGCCACGTGCGCGGCGCCTTCTCTGGCGCCACCACCGACCGTGCCGGGCGCTTCGAGGCGGCGCGGGGCGGCACCGTGTTCCTGGACGAGGTGGGCGAGTTGCCGCTCACCATCCAGGCCAAATTGCTGCGCACCCTGCAGAATGGCGAGGTGCAGCGACTGGGGGCCGACAAGCCGGTGAAGGTGGATGTGCGCATCGTGGCGGCCACCAACCGGGCGCTGCGCGATGCCGTGGCCGATGGCACCTTCCGCGCCGACCTGTATCACCGGCTGTCGGTGTACCCGGTGCACGTGCCGCCGCTGCGTGATCGCGGCGACGACATCCTGCTGCTGGCCGGCCACTTCCTGGAAGTGAACCGGGCTCGACTGGGCCTGCGCAGCCTGAGGCTGGATGCGGCCGCCGAAGCGGCATTGTTGGCCTACCCCTGGCCGGGCAACGTGCGCGAGCTGGAGCACGTGATCGGCCGGGCGGCCCTCAAGCTGCTGACCCGCGGTGTGAGCCGCAGCGACATCGCCACGCTGACGGTGGACCTGCTGGACCTGTCTTCCGATGGGATGTCGACAGGCTCATTGAATGAGCCCGCCATGGCGTGTCCGTCCCATGAGGACGATGAACCGCAGGCGACCCGCCTCAACGAGCAGGTGGAGCGGGTTCAGCGGCAGGCCATTCGGCAGGCACTGCGGCGCACGGACGGGAACTGGGCGATGGCAGCGCGCCAGCTGGGGCTGGATGCGAGCAACCTGCACAAGCTGGCGAAGCGGTTGGGCTTGAAGTGAGCGCATCGATCTGCCCTTCCCCATGACGCCAGGCCGAGAGAAACCGGCGGCGACCGTGTGCACCACGGTCACTGAAAATCCTCATCCCGCTGGGGGCGCGTGCCGATGATGAGGACCAGTTCAGGGCTGCGTATGTCGAAGCGAAGAACGTATCCGGTGGAGCCGAACGGGATGATGAGCTCATGGCTTCCTCCAGAGTCGTAGCGCCATCCAGCAGGAAGTCGAACAAGCGATCCAGATCGGCTTCGGCCTCCGGCGTGAACTCGACTCCGAACGTCATTTGCCCAACTGCTTCACCCGCGCGGCGAAGTCCGTTTGCACGCGGCGAAATTCAACGGCGCGACGCACCGATTCCTCGACAAATTCAGTCAGCGTTCTCGCCGGGCAGAAGCACCGAATCAAGATCAGCGCGCAGCTCCGGTTCGACACGGATCTGCTCCGTCTGAAGGTGTTTGAATCGGCTATCGGCCGTGTCAGTTGGAGGCGATTCAGATGACTGCTTCCTCCGAACACGCACACTGCAAGTCAGGTTCACCTGACCCTCAACTGATGGTCCACATCCCCCTTGCGCAACTCCACCGCATCGGCCAACCCTTTGATCATTTCGCTGAAGCTGCCGTAACCGTGATCCTTGAAATCGAACGTTGGATCGAGCCGCTTGATCATCGGCAGCACGCTCGCCTTGTTCACCCACGCATCGCCCTTTGATTCAGCCAGCAGCCGCACCGCGCGGCGCAGTAACTCCGCCGCAGGGTTCGCCGGAGGCGCGGGTATGGCGGGGCTTGTGTCTTCGAGCGCAGCTTCAACGCTTTCAGCCTCCAACAGGCTTTCATAAAAGCGGAACTCGTGGCAGCTCTTTGCCCAATGCTTGTTCGTGTTCCGCTTCGTCCCGATGCCGATCAGCGTGCGTCCTGCCGCCTTGATTTTCTGTGCCACGGGCATGAAGTCGCTGTCGCCGCCCACGATGATGACCGTGCCGATATGTTGGAAGCGGCCGATGTCTTCGGCAGCATCGAGGCACAGCTTGATGTCTGCACCGTTCTTGGCCGATGCGCCCGGCGGGAAGAGTTGGATCAACTCGACGGATGCTTGCAATAAGGCGTCACGGTAGCGCCCGAAATACTGCCAGTTGCCATAAGCCCGGTTGATGGCGATGGGCCCATACGATGCACCCAACTCGACCAGGGCCTGCACATCCACCAGCGGCTCCTGCACCTTGAAGCGGTTGTCCTGCTTGGCGTAGACACCTTCGCCGTACTTCGTTTCCATCACGCCGGCATGCAGGTTCTCGAAGTCCCAGTAAATTGCCACGGATCGGGTGTTGTCGTTGTCGGCCAAGCTGTGCTTCCTTTCGTACTCAATCGTACTCAGGCAATGTACATGCACGGTCTCACGCGATTGAGGGTTGGGGCGCAGGTAGCGGACATCCGGTAAGTCCGGGTCGCAGCGACAATGGGCCATGCATCCAGAAATTGGTACTCGACCGCTTCTCCGTACGCTGCCCAACGGCGTCCGGCTGCTGGCCCTTCCCATGCCCCACGTACGGAGCGTCAGCGTGGGCGTGTTCCTGCGCGTCGGGTCTCGCGATGAGACGCCCGCCACCAATGGCATCGGCCATGTCCTCGAGCACATGGCCTTCAAGGGCACCACCACGCGCTCGGTGCAGGCGATCAACCTGGATGCGGAGCGGCTGGGCGCAGACGTCAACGCCTACACGGGCAAGGACAGCACCGGCTATTTCATGACCGGCCTGGGAGCGCACGCCCAGCAACTGCTCGGCATGACGGCCGACATCGTGCTCCACAGCACATTTCCCGAGGTGGAACTGCAGCGCGAACTGGAGGTGATCCGCCAGGAAGCCATCGAGTACGACGAAGACCCCGACGACAGCGGCAACGACCTGCTCGACCGCGCCATCTGGGGCGCCCATCCCATGGGCATGCCCGTCATCGGCACGGTCGAGAACATCGAGGGCTTCACACGCCACGATCTGGTTCGCCATGTGCAGCGGCATTACGTGGCCAACAACACGGTCGTGGTCGCGGCGGGCCACTTCGACGTCGACGCCTGGGTGAGCTGCGCCGAGGATCTGTTCAAGGCCATGCCCGCATCGGCAGACCGTGGCTGGTCGCATCCGCCAACGCCCGCGGCATATACCGGCCAGGCGGTGGCCCGGCGCTTTACCCAAGTCTCGCAGGTGTTCCTGAACGTTGCCTATCCTGTGATGCCCATGGGTCCGGACGGCATGCCATCGCGGCGCCTGCGTCTGGCCGCTGCGCTGGCGGCGCATCTGTTCGGCTGTGGAATGTCGGCCCCATGGGTCGACATGGTGCGCGAGCGGCTCGGCCTGGCCTACACGGCCGATGCCAGCATCGACAGCGGAGACAACTGGCTCAATTTCGTCGTGCATGCCGTGACCACCCCGGACAAGATCGAGGCGCTGGTTCAGGCGACGGGCGAGCTGCTGCATGCCCAGACGACCCGAATCGACCCGGTCCATCTGGAGCGCGCGAAAAACCAGTTGACCGTCTCGTACGTGCGCGCCAGTGAGCGACCCTTTGCGACGATGGAGCGGGCCGTCGAAGAACTCTGGGCCAGCGGGAGCGTGACGCTGCTGGCCGAGACCATGGCCCTGATCGACGACATCCGCGCAGAAGAAGTGCGGGACGTCTTTGTGCGGATGCTCGCCCATCCCCCGGCGCTGTCGATCACCGGCAAGGGCGTCAGCGCCAAGTCTGCGCGGCACCTGGCGGGCTGTCTGGCCGCCAGCGTCCTTCAGAAACCGTAGGCGAGTTCGAAGTCTTTCATCATGGACAAACTCTTGCTGCAGCAGCAGGTGCTGGAACGGCTCGCCGACGACTTGCTTCAGGTCGAACAGGCAGCGCGGACGGCCCATGAAACGGCGACGCACGAAGAGAACATCGCCGAGAACAAGTACGACACCTTGGGGCTCGAGGCCGCCTACCTGGCCACCGGCCAGGCCCGTCGCGCCGAGGCCATCCGCCAGGCGATCGCCCATTGGCGCCAGTTCCGTCCGCGCCCCTACGATGCCAGCCAAGGCATCCAGCTTGGCGCGTTGGTGTGTCTGGTCGACGCCGACGACAAGCAGCAACACCTCTTTCTCGGCCCGGATGGGGGCAGCATGCAGCTGGTCAGCGGTGCGCAGCTCGTTCAGGTCATCAGCGGCGCATCCCCTCTGGGCAGCGCCATGCTGGGCAAGTGCGAGGGGGACGAAGTGTCGCTCGAGGTGGCTCAGATCCGACAGCAGTTCGAGGTGCTGCGGGTTGATTGACGGTCTACCGAGACCGCGGTCACCTTGCGGCCTCGCTCGGTGATCCGCCGCCCGCGTTTGACGCCCGTCAAAACCCTCTTGTTCAGAGGTCAGAACACTACCGATAGCGTTCCGGGGTGGTCCCGGACACTAGATGTAGTGGAGACGACATGACCGCGCCTGTGACCGCCGCGACCTCTTCCCGGGCCGAGATCCCGCCCCCAGACCGGCGGATCGCCGTGGATGTGGAGCGCTCGGTCAACGAATACCTCGATCGCCAGGACTGGCGCATCCACGCCAACGCCAACCAGGGCTATTCGCTGGGCGGGCTGATCCTCAACGTGTCGGGCAAGGTGATTGCGAACTACTGGCTCAGCCACGTGTACCCGGCCGAGATCGGGCAGGCCCACCGCGAGGCAGACGTCCACATCCATGACCTCGACATGCTCTCGGGCTACTGCGCCGGCTGGTCGCTGCGCACGCTGCTGCACGAGGGCCTCAATGGGGTGCCGGGCAAGGTCGAGGCCGGCCCGCCCAAGCACCTGTCGTCGGCGGTGGGCCAGATCGTCAACTTCCTGGGCACGCTGCAGAACGAATGGGCCGGGGCCCAGGCCTTCAGCTCCTTCGACACCTACCTCGCGCCCTTCATCCGCAAGGACGCACTCGACTATGCACAAGTGCGCCAGTGCATCCAGGAGCTGATCTACAACCTCAACGTGCCCTCGCGCTGGGGCACGCAGACGCCTTTCACCAACCTGACGTTCGACTGGACCTGCCCCGAAGACCTGCGCGAGCAGGTGCCCGTGATTGGTGGCGTCGAGATGCCGTTCAGCTATGGCGAGCTGCAGGCCGAGATGGACATGATCAACCAGGCCTACATCGACGTGATGATGACGGGCGATGCCAAGGGCCGGGCGTTCACCTTTCCCATCCCCACCTACAACATCACCAAGGATTTCAACTGGGACCATCCGAACACGCAGCGGCTGTTCGAGATGACGGCCAAGTACGGCCTGCCTTACTTCCAGAACTTCCTCAACTCCGAATTGCAGCCGCACATGATCCGCTCGATGTGCTGCCGCCTGCAGCTGGATCTGCGCGAGCTGCTCAAGCGCGGCAACGGGCTGTTCGGGTCGGCCGAGCAGACGGGATCGCTCGGTGTGGTCACGCTCAACTGCGCGCGGCTGGGCTACCTGCATGCGGGCGACGAGGCCGCGCTGCTGGCCCGCACCGACGCGCTGCTCGATCTGGCCGGGCGCAGCCTGGAGATCAAGCGCAAGGTCATCCAGGAGCACATGGATGCCGGGCTCTTTCCCTACACCAAGCGCTACCTGGGCACGCTGCGCAACCACTTCTCGACCGTGGGCGTGAACGGCATCAACGAGATGATCCGCAACTTCACGGGCGATGCGCACGACATCACCACCCCGTGGGGCGAGGCCTTTGCGGTGCGCTTCCTGGATCACATCCGCGCCTGCATCACCGCCATGCAGGAGGCCACGGGCCACCTGTACAACCTTGAAGCCACACCGGCCGAAGGCACGACCTACCGGTTCGCCAAGGAAGACCGCCAGCGCTGGCCCGACATCCTGCAGGCTGGCACGGCGACCCAGCCCTATTACACGAACTCGTCGCAATTGCCCGTGGGATTCAGCGACGACCCGTTCGAGGCCCTGGCCCGGCAGGAGCCGCTGCAGACCCGCTACACCGGTGGCACGGTGCTGCACCTCTACCTCGGTGAACGCGTGTCCTCGGCCGAGGCGTGCAAGGCGCTGGTGCGCCGCGCGCTCAGCCGCTTCCGGCTGCCCTACATCACCGTCACGCCGACGTTCTCCATCTGCCCGGTGCACGGCTATCTGGCGGGCGAGCACGCGTTCTGCCCGCACTGCGACGAAGCCGCTCTGGCGCGCCGGCAGCCAGCGTCGACCACCCCTGATCTCCAACCCGCCTGATCCCGCTTGAAAGGAAACCCATGTCCGACATTGCACACACCCCCGACGCCCCCCACCCGGTTCTGGCCGAGCACGAACGCCAGCGCTGCGAGGTGTGGACCCGCGTGATGGGCTACCACCGGCCCGTGGCCTCGTTCAACATCGGAAAGAAAGGCGAGTTCCATGAACGGCGCTACTTCATCGAGCCTGACCGCGAAGCCGTTCGCGCCTGAGCCGCGCGTGCCCGGTTGCCTGGCTGTCGGCGGGTTCACGCCGCTGAGCACGACCGACTGGCCCGGCAAGCTGGCGGCCGTCGTGTTCGTGCAGGGCTGCCCGTGGCGCTGCCGCTATTGCCACAACCCGGATCTGCAGGCGCGGCCCGCGGCCGATGCGACCCGATGGCATCGGGTGCTGGACACGCTGGTGCAGCGCGTGGGGCTGCTTGATGGCGTCGTGTTCAGCGGCGGCGAACCCACGCTGGATGCGGCCTTGCCCCACGCGATCCGGCAGGTGCGGGATCTGGGCTTTGAGGTCGGTCTGCACACGGCGGGGCTGTACCCGGAGCGACTCGCCCGTTGTCTGCCCTTGGTGGACTGGGTGGCGCTGGACGTGAAGACCGCCTTCGACGACTACGAGGCGGTGACGGCTGTACCCGGCAGCGGAGAGCCGGTGCGGGACAGCCTGCATCGGGTGCTGGCCAGTGGCAAGCCCCATGAGTTACGCACCACATGGCACCCCGCGCTGTTGCCCGATGGGGCGCTCATGCGGCTGGCGGATGAACTGGCCGAGGCAGGTGCACGCACATGGATGTTGCAAGGCTATCGCCCGACGCCAGACAAGCAGGGGGCGCTGGGTGCGGGTTGGCAGACGCCGCCCGCGGCCCTGGTGAGTCGTCTCCCGCGGCCCGGGCTCACCGTGCAGCTGCGCGGCACCTGATTGTCCCGCCCTGCGCTACAGTGACCGCTGCACTGTGGAGCGAGTCGTGTCCTTCGAACTCTGGTTGGTTTACCTTGTGGCGGCCGTGGGGCTGTCTTTTGCGCCGGGGCCCAATGGGCTGCTGGCCCTGACGCATGGCGCGCGCTTCGGCCTGCAGCGCACGCTGTTCACGGTGCTCGGCGGTGCGCTGGGCTTTCTGGTGCTGATCGCCGTGTCGCTGGCCGGCATGGGGGCGCTGCTGGCCGCATCCGAGCGCGGCTTCCTGATGGCCAAGATGCTGGGCGCCGCGTACCTGGCCTACCTGGGCTTGCGCCTGTGGATGGCACCCGCACAACCCATCACCGTGGCGGCCGATGGTGAAAACATGCCCACCGCATCGGCGTTCAGGCTTTTCCTGCAGGGCTTTCTGGTGGCCGTGTCCAACCCCAAGGGCATCGTGTTCTTCGCCGCGTTCCTGCCGCAGTTCATCGTGCCCGGCGTGTCGTTCTGGACGCAGCTGGCCGTGTTTGGCGGCACGTTCGTGGTCGTCGAGGTGCTGTACGAAGCCATGTTGGCGGCGCTGGCCCAGCGCATTGCCCCCTGGTTGAGCAACCACGCGAGCTGGTTCAACCGGGTGACCGGCGGCGTGTTCGTGGCCTTCGGGGTGGCGCTGGCCAACGCCCATCGTTGAGCGCCTGCCGGGGCGTCACGCCCGAGCCGCCCCCCGCTCGTACCAGCCCTTGCTCTGGTTCACAAGCCGCACCACCAGCAGCATCACCGGCACTTCGATCAGCACGCCAACGACCGTGGCCAGCGCCGCACCCGACTGGAAGCCGAACAGGCTGATGGCGGCGGCCACGGCCAGCTCGAAGAAGTTGCTGGCGCCGATCAAGGCCGAAGGGCAGGCCACGCTGTGCGATTCGCCCACCTGGCGATTGAGCCAGTAGGCCAGCGCCGAATTGAAGGCCACCTGAATCAGGATGGGCACGGCCAGCATGGCGATGACGAGTGGCTGCTCGATGATGGCCTGGCCCTGGAAGGCAAACAGCAGCACCAGGGTGGCCAGCAGGGCCGAGATGGACCAGGGGCCGATCTTCGCCAGGGTGGCCTCGAATGCGGCGGGCCCGCGGGCGAGCAAGGCCCTGCGGATGAGTTGCGCCAGAATGACCGGGATCACGATGTACAGCACCACCGAGGTGATCAGGGTGTCCCACGGCACGGTGATGGCAGACAGGCCCAGCAGCAGCCCCACGATGGGCGCGAAGGCGAACACCATGATGGTGTCGTTGAGTGCGACCTGGCTCAGCGTGAACAGGGGGTGGCCGTTCGTCAGACGGCTCCAGACGAACACCATGGCCGTGCAGGGCGCGGCCGCCAGCAGGATCAGGCCGGCGATGTAGCTGTCGAGTTGCTCGGCGGGCAGCCAGGGTGCGAACACCTGGCGTACGAACAGCCAGCCCAGAAAGGCCATGGAGAAGGGCTTGACGGCCCAGTTGACGAACAGCGTGACGCCGATGCCCTTCCAGTGCGCCTTCACCTGCGACAGGCTGGCGAAGTCGA
This sequence comes from Aquabacterium olei, assembly GCF_003100395.1. Taxonomy (NCBI): domain Bacteria; kingdom Pseudomonadati; phylum Pseudomonadota; class Betaproteobacteria; order Burkholderiales; family Sphaerotilaceae; genus Aquabacterium; species Aquabacterium olei. Next base: position 217,977 of record NZ_CP029211.1, on the reverse strand, counting down.
CCTTGATGAGCATGGGGATGACCATCACCCAGATCAGCAGGCCCACCGGCAGGTTGACCTGCGCCACCTCCATGCGGCCGATGGCGTGAAAGGGGGCCGGGATGAACTGGCCCAGGGCAATGCCCACGACGATGCAGAGGAAGACCCAGACCGTGAGGTAGCGCTCGAAAATGCTCATGGCGGCCACCTCAACTGCGCGCGATGGCGGACAGGGCGTCAGCCAGTTCGGACTTGTCCATCGTGTCGAGCGGCAGGGCCAGCAGTTGCAGCATCCTGTAGCCGATGGCCTGACGCGTGAGCTCGAAAGCCCGACGCTTGCCCTCGTCGCCCCCCTCGGCATTCGAGGGGTCGGGGTAGCCCCAGTGCACTTTCACTGGCTGGCCATGGCCCCCGAAGAAGACGGGGCAGGCCTCCGCCGCGGCGCTGTCGCACACCGTGATGACGATGGACAGCGGCGGGGCGTCCGGCCCGGTGAATTCATCCCAGCTCTTGCTGCGGTAGGCCGACGTGTCGATGCCGGCGTTGTTCAGGGCCTCGAGCGCGAACGGATTGAGGCGGCCGCGGGGCGCGCTGCCGGCACTGTGGGCCTGGACATCCTTGCCCAGAGAGCGGGCCAGGTGGTTGAGCATGCCCTCGGAGAGGACGCTGCGTGCCGAGTTGTGCGTGCACAGGATCAGGACGTGGACGGTCATGGCGGATCAGAGCTTGCCGATGGCGTTGAGTTGGGACTGGATGGAAAGCGAGGTGAGGCTCGGCTCCGGCAGGGACAGCATCAGCTCGATGCGCCGTTTCAGGATGTGGGCGACGTCGGTGAAGGCCTGCTTCTGCCGCTCCGGGCTGCCCTCGACGGCCGCCGGGTCGGGAACCCCCCAGTGCGCGGTAACCGGTTGACCGGGCCACACGGGGCAGACTTCGCCCGCCGCGTTGTCGCAGACGGTGAAGACGAAGTCCAGCCTGGGTGCGCCAGGCTGCGCGAACTCGTCCCAGCTTTTGCTGCGAAAGTGGGTCTGAGGCATTCCCAGGCGCGCCAGCACGTCGATCGCAAGGGGATGCACGGCGCCTTTGGGCTGGCTGCCTGCGGACCACGCGTGGAAGCGGCCTGAGCCCAGCTTGTTGAGCAGGCCCTCGGCGATGATGGAACGGGCGGAGTTGCCTGTGCAGACGAACAGGACGTGGTGCAGCGAGTCGGTCATGAGGGCGCCTCAGCAGCAAGCGGAGCCGGCTTGCTTGACAGGAATGGGGAAGGGCTGGGTCCGTTTCACGGGGGTGCAGCAGGCGCCGGCTTCGGCGCTGGCGGTGGCCGAGGCCGGCTGGGCCAGGTCCGGGGACGCGCGGAAGGTCGGGATGCTGCCCAGGGTACGGAAGTGCTCCCAGGGCAGGCCTTGTGGGTCGAGTACCCAGTGCTTGTCGCTGCGGGCGTAGCAGCAGGTGGTGGCGCCCTCGTCGATCAGGGTGAGGTCGGCCGCCTGGGCCTGAGTCTTGAGTGTGGCCAGGTCGGCTTCGTCGTCCACCTGGATGCCAAGGTGGTCCAGCCCCACGTGGCCCTGACCACGCGTGGAAATGGCGAAGTTCACGGCCGGCTCTTCCAGCATCCATTTGGCGTAGTCGGATTCGACCCGCGCGGGCTGGACGCCGAACATCTTCGAATAGAAGTCGATGTTGCGAGCCAGGTCTTCGACGTGGATGTGAACGTGAAAGCGCTTCATGGCGGACTCCTGTCAGCAGGGGGAACAAGCGCGCGGTGACTGCTTGCTTGCGGTGGGAAGGTCGGTGGCGCTGCATGACTGGCCCTGGCAGCAGTGCTCGGTCAGGTAGCCCAGCAGGTCGGTCATGTGCTCGAACGCGGCGCGGTAGATGAGGTGACGCCCATCGCGTTCCTGGAAGATCAACCCGGCATGGGTCAATTCCTTGAGATGGAAGGACAGCGACGTGGCGGGCACATCGAGCTGTTCGGTCAGGGCGCCGGGGGTCAGGCCATCCGGGCCGGCCACCACCAGGGCGCGGAAGACGCGCAGGCGGATGGGCTGAGCCAGGGCGGCCAGGGACTTGATGACGTCTTTCTCTTCCATAATTCAATAATAATTGAATTGATGAAGCTGTCAAGCCGGTTCGGTTCGGCCGTGGCACGTGTACAGGTTGCGGTTTGTATTTGCGTTTTACGTATCGCAGGCTGTAATATCGAAATACAAATCCAAAGCTGTGTCCGCCATGCCCCAGTTCCCCCTCCGCACCGCGGCCCAGTTGCCGCCCTTGCTGCAGGCCTTTCGCAAGGCAGCCGGTCTCACGCAGCGTGAGGTGGCACTGCGCCTGGGCGTGTCACAGCAAACGTACTCCGCCATGGAGCGCAATGCCGACAAGGTGGGGGCGGCGAGGCTGCTCAAGCTGCTGCACATCCTCGGCGTGGAAGTGGTGCTGGCCCAGCCGGTGCAGGCCGCGCCGGCTCATTCGGACACCGGCACCGACAAGCCGGTCTGGTAAGCCATGGGCCGTCTCTCGCACACCCGCACGCTTGGCCTCTGGATGAACGGCGAGCGCGTCGGGGTCTGGCGCGTGTCCCCGAACGCGCCGGACACGCTGCAGTACGACCCCGCCTGGATGGCCTCGTCGCAGGGGCGACCGCTTTCACTGTCGCTGCCCTTCACCCCGGGGAACGCCCCGCACCGTGGCCCGGCCGTGCGCGCCTACTTCGAGAACCTGCTGCCCGACAGCAAGGACATCCGCGAGCGCATGGCGCACCGATTTCAGGTCGGCTCCACCGAAGCGTTTGCCTTGCTGGCCGAGGTGGGGCGCGACTGCGTGGGCGCCCTGGAGATCCTGCCGGAAGGCACCCCGGCCGCCGGGGTGGCGCCATTACAGGCCGAAGCGTTGACGGAAGCCCGGGTCGCGCAGGTGCTGCGCAGTGCCACCACCTCGCGGCCGCTGGGATGGTCAGGCGAGGCCGACGACTTCCGCATCTCGATTGCCGGTGCGCAGGAGAAGACGGCCCTGCTGTGGCATGACGGACGGTGGTGCCTGCCACGCGGCCACACGCCCACCACGCACATCTTCAAGCTGCCTTTGGGACTGATCGGTGGCATGCGCCTGGACATGCGCCACTCGGTGGAAAACGAGTGGTTGTGCGCCCTGATTCTTCAGGCCTTTGGCGTGCCGGTGGCCGCGTGTCAGCCGGCGCAGTTCGAGGAGTTCAAGGTGCTGGTGGTCGAGCGCTTCGACCGGGCCTGGTGGACGTCGCCGGCCGGAGACCGCCGGCTTCTGCGTCTGCCGCAGGAGGACCTGTGCCAGGCCACCGGCGTGCCCCCCGAGGCGAAGTACGAGGCCGACGGCGGGCCCGGCATCGACCGCATCCTCGATGTGCTGGATGGATCGATGAACCGGGAGCTCGATCGGCGCACTTTCTTTCTGGCGCAGCTGCTCTTCTGGATGCTGTGCGCCCCCGATGGGCATGCCAAGAACTTCAGCCTGTTTCTTCGCCCGGGCGGCCGCTACCAGCTGACGCCGCTGTACGACGTGCTATCGGCCTATCCGGTGCTGGGCGGTGGCCCGGGGCAGATCGCGCCGCTGCGCGCCCGGATGGCCATGGCGGTGCGCGCGCGCAACGCCCATTGGCATCGGCGCGACATCCTGCGTCGCCACTGGGTGGCGCTCGGCACGCGGCACGGGGTGCTGACCGAGGAAGGCCGTGAAGTGTCGCATCTGATCGACGCGGTGGTGACCCGCACGCCGGCGGTGGTGGCGGCCGTGCAGGCGAAGCTGCCGGCTGGATTTCCTGCGCAGGTGGCTGACACCATCCTCGACGGCCTGCAGGATGCGGCCCGACGCCTGGCCGGCTGAGGCATTGACGGGCCGAGGCAACGTCACCGCTGCAGGTTGACCCTGCGCAAAGCCCTGCTGCCAGGGGGTGCCTAGAGTGCGCCTCCATGGATGCAGTCATGAAGCCCGAACTGGTCTGTCCGGCCGGTTCACCGCGCGCGCTCGACGTCGCACTGGAAGCCGGTGCCGATGCGGTCTACCTCGGCCTGCGCGATGCCACCAATGCCCGCAACTTTGCCGGGCTCAACTTTTCCCCCACCGAACTGAAGGCCGCCGTGCAACAGGCTCACAAGCTGAGCCGCAAGGTGCTGATGGCGATCAACACGCAGGCGCTGGCGTCCGACCCGGCAGGCTGGTTTCGCGCCGTGGACGCGGCTGCCGAGGCCGGCGTCGACGCCCTGATCGTGGCCGATGTGGCGGTGATGGCCTATGCGAGGCGCCATCACCCCGAACTGCGCCTGCACCTCTCGGTGCAGGGCTCGGCCACCAACCATGAGGCGATCGCGCTGTACCACGAGCGCTATGGCATCCAGCGTGCCGTGCTGCCCCGGGTGCTGACACTCTCGCAGGTGGCGCACGTGGTGCGCCAGTCGCCGGTCGAGATCGAGGTGTTCGGCTTTGGCAGCCTGTGCGTGATGGTGGAAGGCCGCTGTGCGCTGTCGTCCTACGCCACGGGGTGCTCGCCGAACAACGCCGGGGTGTGCTCGCCAGCAGAGGCGGTGAGTTGGGAAGAGCAGGGCGGCCGTGTCGACGCGCGCCTGGGCGGCGTGCTGATCGACCGTTACCAGCCCGGCGAGCACCGGGCCTATCCCACCCTGTGCAAGGGACGGTTCGATGTGGCGGGGCAGCTCGACCACGCGCTGGAGGAGCCCACCAGCCTGAACACGCTCGATGTGTTGCCCGAGCTGATCCAGGCCGGCGTGGCGGCCATCAAGATTGAAGGGCGGCAGCGCAGCGCGGCCTACATTGGGCAGGTCACCAAGGTGTGGCGCCAGGCCATCGACCAGGCGATGGCGGGTCTCGACCGCTTCCACGTGGCGCCGGCATGGCGACAGACGCTGGAGCGGGTCTCGGAAGGCCGCCAGACGACGTTGGGCGCGCTGAGCCGCCCATGGCAATGACACCGGATCACGACATGAGCTTGAGCCTGACGGTCGGGCCAGTGCAATACCACTGGGGCCGCGATACCCTTTTGCAGTTCTACGCCGACGTGGCCGACAGCGCCGCGCGCGACATCGTCATCGGCGAGGTGGTGTGTTCTCGGCGTCGCGACATGAAGCCGAGCGACTGGATGGCCATAGCGGCGGAGCTGACCCAGGCCGGCAAGCAGGTGTGGCTGGGCACGCTCGCGCTGATCGAAACCGAGGCGGAGTTGCGTGCGGTGCGGCAGGCGGTCGAGCGCGGGGACGTGCAGATCGAGGCCAACGACGCGGCGGCCGTGCGGCTGGCCTGGCACGCGGGGCGGCCCTGGTCCATCGGCACGCATGTGAACGTCTACAGCAGCGAGGCCCTGGCCGAATACCGTGACATGGGGGCCACCCGCTGGCTGGCCCCGGTGGAGCTGGATCTGGACGGCGTGCGGACGGTGGCACAGGCCCACCGCGACGCCATCGCGGTGGAGGTGATGGCCTTCGGCCGTCTGCCGCTTGCACTGTCGGCGCGCTGCTTCACCGCGCGGCATCACAACCTGCAGAAGGATCAGTGCGGCTTCATCTGTCGCGAGGACGCGGATGGCTGCACGGTGAAGTCGCAAGAAGGCCAGGTGTTTCTTGCGCTCAATGGCATCCAGACGCAGTCCGGGGCCGTGCAGTGTCTGGTGCACCACCTGCCGGCCTTGCGCGCGGCGGGGGTGGATGCGCTGCGGCTGTCACCGTGCTCGCAGGACTTCCGCTTGGTGATGGCTGTGTACGAGGCGTTGGTGGCTGGCGATCTGGCCGCGCAGGAGGCCGAGCGCGTGTTGCGCGGCCTTCGGCTGCCCGGGCCGCTGGCCGATGGCTTTGCAACGGCCCGTGAGCCGGGCATGAACTGGAGCATGGCATGACGACGACCTCGACCTCCGCCTGGCCGTGGACGGCCCTGGCCCGTGTGGCGCCCACGCTGTCTGCGGTGGCGCGCCGCCTGCCCACGCAGCCGCCTTCGTGGGCCGCCGCACAGTTCCTGACGCAGCGCTGGTGGCCACTCGTGTCGTCCGAGATCCGGCCCCGCCTGTGCGGTCGCCGGGTGGATGTGGTGGTGACAGACCTGGGCCTGACGCTGCACCTCCGTGCGACGCCGGCCGGGCTGGTGGTCGCTCAGGCGAGCGAGCCGGTGGCCGTGCGCCTGCAGGCCGAGGCCCGTGCCTTCATCGACCTGATGCAGGGCCGCGATGACCCGGACACGCTGTTCTTCGAGCAACGGCTGGTGATGGAGGGTGACACCGCCTTTGCACTGTTGCTCAAGAACACGCTGGATGCCATCGGTCCGGTCGAGTGGCGCCCCTGGCGGCCCGCCGCACGGGGCTGATCAGCCCGGACGCCCGTCACGACGGGGTCGCAGATACCACCGGATCAGGCGCAGGCACCACACGCCCAGCACGGCCAGCCACCCCCAGGCGGCCGCCGGCGTCAGCCACCACGAAGCCTCCGGCCACGCTTGTGCCGCGAGCCGGGCCATGGCCACGCCTTGCAGAGACAGGAACACAGTCCACACGAAGTCGTCGGCCACCAGGGTGCGCCCGCCGTGGCCGCAGCTGACGCGGGTCACCATGGCCATGAGCAGCGAGCCGAGCGCGCCGATGCCCAGTGCATGAACGGCCAGCAGCGGATCGGCGTGAAGCTCGAGCAGAAAGGCCACGCCCAGCCACACAAAGCCCAGATGCAGCATGGCCAGCAGGCGAATGCGCAGGCTCTGCACCAGACCCCAGCGCACGCCCAGGGCGATCACCAGCAGGCCCCAGGGCAGCGCCAGGGCCGGGCGGACGAAGGCAGGCAGCGCGGCGCGGGGCAGCACACCCAGCGCATCGCCCACGTGCAGGACACCCTGGGCCCACAGGCCGGTCAGCAGTGTCCACAGCAGCCAGTTCGGGCGCCACGCGTTGAGCGCCGGCATGGCGGCGGCCGTGAAGAAGGGGATCATGCGGTGCAGCGCCACCACGAAGACGGGGGCGATCCAGAACCACAGCAGGCCCAGCAACGTGGCGTGCCACAGCGGCCAGGCGCCTTGCTGCAGGGCCACGGCAGACACTGCAAGCAGCACGGCCCCTGCGCAGCCCGACACCGCAATCAGCCGCGCATGCAGGGTGTCTTCCTGCCGGCTTTGCCGCAGCAGGCCAATGAAGCGCACCAGCAGATCAAGCCAGCCCAGCAGGGACAACAGCAGTCCGGCGCTGGTCCAGGCGGGATGCCAGTACGCCCCGATGGCCGCCACCCACCACCCGACGCACAGCGCGACGCTGCCGCGTACGAGGTCCGGGGCCGTGGGCGCCGTCACGTTCAGCCAGCGCGGGCCGGCGGTGAACAGAAAGCCGGTGAAGTACAGCGGCATGAAGGCACCGACCATCAGCTGCGCGTGCAGCCAGCCGGGTGGCAGGGCCATGCCGGGGTGGCCCGTCCAGCGCAGGGCGTTGAACCAGGCCCACCAGCCCGAGACGGCCAGCAGGTTCACAGCCGCCAGAAAGAAGCCGAGGCGGTGAGGGGCCCACAACAGGTGGGCCAGGCGCATGGGACCGGGCTCGGCCGGGCGGGTGGGTTTCATCGCTGGACGGCCAGCCGCTCGGGATGCGGGATGCAGATTTCGCGACGGTGCATGTGGATGAGCCTGGCCAGGTGGAGCTCACGCAGGATACGGGAGAAGTGTTCGGGGGTGATCGACAACAACGACGCCACCGTGTTCTTGCTGACCGGCAGCTCGACCAGCCGCTGCTCGCCCTCATCCGACGGCGCCTCTGCGGTGGGAGCCGACCGGGCCAGCGTCGGCAGGTGGAGCAGGTAGCTGCACACCCGCTCCATGGCGGTGCGCAAGGTGGTCACCTCGATCTCGCGCATCATGCGGCGCACCTGCCGGGCCGCATCGTCCAGCAGACGCGTGGCCATCTCGGGATCACGCTGCAATTCCACCCGCAGCACGTCGCCCGGCACGATGAGCACCACGGCGGCGCTCAGCGCCTGCGCATGGTGTTGATGCGTTTCGGCGTGGGTCATGTGCGTGCCGGGCAGCGTTTCGCCCCGGCCCACCACGTCGATCACCTTCTCATGGCCATCCGGGGCACGCGCGTAGACCTTGACCTGGCCGTCCAGCACGGCATGCAGTCCTTCGCAGAGGCCGCCGGCCGCGAACACCGTGCCGCCGCGCGGGATTGACCGCAGCTCGCACTGGGCCATCAGGTCGACCAGCCGCGCGTGGTCGAGCCGCGAGAAGGCGGTGTTTTCAGCCAGGCGGGCAGCGGCGCCGCTGGTGTCCATGGGCATGGTCGCAAGGCTCCTTGGCGCGTCGGCTCGCTCAGTGGCTGCCCCAGCGCGTGTCGATTTCGTTGAACACCACCGCGTCGTCGGCCGGTGGCTCGTGATACGGGCCGGTGCCGCTGTGGCTGGCTTGCGAGGCCGGCAGGAACTGCCCGGTCCGCACGTCGAAGACGTGCACTTCGCCGTCCTCGATCACGTAGTGCCAGCCGTGCAGCGTGACCTCACGGCGCTCCACCCGCGCGCGCACCATGGGGTAGTCCATCAGCCGCTCGAGCTGCAACACCACCGCACGTTGCTCGGTGCGCCGCAAGGCTTCGGGCGTCACCTGCACGGGCAGGGCGGCTTCGCGGGCCATGTCGAGCCAGCCCTGCAGGTTGCGGGCTTCGGCGGGCACTTCTTCGTACAGCGCCTTCATGGCGCCGCAGTGCGAGTGCCCGCACACCACGATGCGCGAGACCTTGAGGTTGAGCATCGCGAACTCGATGGCGGCCGCTGTGCCGTGCAGGCCGTGCAGGCCCATGTACGGTGGCACCAGCGCGCCCACGTTGCGCACGATGAAGAGTTCGCCCGGCCCTGCGCCCGTGAGCAGGTAGGGCACAAGACGGGAATCGGAGCAGCCGATGAACAGCGTGGTCGGATGCTGGCCATCCGTCACCAGCGTCTGGAAGCGCGACTGGTGCTCCGGAAAGAAATCGTCATGAAAGCGTCGCAGACGCTGCAGCAGGTCGTCCATGGGGGGACCTTCCACACTCACTGCAGTAACGGCGAGGTGGCCGCGTCGATGTCGGCGCCTTCCACCCCGTGCTGTGCGGCCAGCACGGCACAGGCCTGGCGCAGGGCGGTGGCGAAGGCCTGTTGCTTGAGTGCCTGGGCCACGGCCTGCTGCACCGCTTCGAACGGCGGCTGGATGCCCGCCTCGCGCTCGCTGACCTCCACCACGTGGAGGCCGAAGCGGCTGTGCACCAGGCGGGGCAGCACGCCGATGTGGGCCTGGGCCTCGTCCTGGCCGAACAGCTCGCGGGCGAACTCGGGCGCGCATTCCTCGGCCGTCAGCCAGCCCAGCGCACCGCCCTCGGCCCCGCTGGGGCAGTTGGACATGGCGCGGGCCTGCTCGGCAAAGGTTTCGGGCGCGGCGCGAACCGCGATCAGCACCTGCTCGGCGCGCTGGCGCAAGGCCTGCACGTCGACGCCGTCGGTCACGGCGAACAGGATGTGCCGCGCGTGCACCCGCTCGCCCTGGGCGTAACGGGCCGGGTGCGCCGCGTGATAGCGGCGGCACGTGGCTTCGTCGGGCTCGGGCAGCGTGATGTGCCGTGCCAGCCACGCATCGATGGCGTCGGCTGCGGCCTCGCTCAGCACGCCGCCGAGCGGCACCGGGTCCGTGTCATCGAGCAGACCCTCTTCGATGGCGGCCAGTCGCAGCAGTGCCAGGCTGGCGATCTGGCGGCGTTCGGCCTCACTCAGGGCGACGGGCTCGGGGTGGAGCACGTCGGGGCCCACGCGCAGGATCATCTGCGGCGCGGGGGTCGATGGGGTGTGGATGTCCATGATGGGTGCCTTTCAGGCGGTGCACTCGGGCGGGTGGCTCGGGGCGTTTCAGCGCGGCAGGCCGGTGCGGCGGCTGCGGACAATCTGCCACGGACGGGCGATGTAGCCCACCGAGCCGAAGCCGCTCCAGACGTGCACGAGGCGCGTGAAGGGGAAGAGGATGAACAGCGTCATGCCGGCGACCATGTGGACCTTGAAGACGGTCGACACGTCGGCAATCATGGCGGGCGCATCGCCGCGGAAGGTCACGATGTGCTGGGCCCAGGCCATCAGCTGCAGCATGGTTTCGCCATCGCGGTGCTGCAGTGACAGCGGCACGGTCGACAGGCCGAGCAACAGGGTGCCCAGGATCCAGAACAGCACGACGAAGTCGCGCGGCTTCGAGGTGGCGCGCACACGCGGGTCGTTCAGGCGGCGGGCAATCAGCATCAGCAGGCCGATCAGGCACACGCTGCCGAGGATGCCGCCGGCCACGACGGCCAGCATCTGCTTCTGCGAGGCCGTCACGCCCAGGGCGTGCACCAGGTCGGCCGGGGTCAGCATGCCGACCAGGTGGCCGAAGAACAGGCCGATGATGCCCAGGTGGAACAGGTTGGAGCCGGCGCGCAGCAGGCCGCCCGAGAGCATCTGGCTCGATTCGCTGCGCCAGGTGTACTGGTCGCGGTCGAAACGCACCAGGCTGCCCAGCAAGAACACGACCATGGCGATGTAGGGATAGATCCCGAAGAAGAACTGGTGGGTGAGGCTCATGCTGATGCTCCTCGTTGCGGCGCAGCGGCTTGCTTGCGCACGATGTGGATGGGTTGGGGAACGTCGGGGCGCTGCTGGCCGCGGCTGCTGCAGCCGCCGAAGGCATCCGGCTCCTGCCAGGCGTCGTCCAGGGCTTCGTCCTCGGTGACTTCGGTCGGCTCGATGGCCTGGGCCATCAGCTCGAGCACCGCCGCCGGGATGTGGGCATACAGGCTGCGCCGTTTCAGCAGCGCCGCGTACAGCGCGTTCAGGATGTGGGCGAACTCGCCGGTGAAGTCGCGTGCGGCCGGGCCGTCCAGCGTCGAGACGAACTCGAGCACCAGAGGCAGGTAGTCCGGCAGCTCGCCACCCTGGTCGGGGTGCAGGTGCAGGCCGGCTTCCTCGTAGGTGCGGATCAGGTCGACCATGGCCTGGCCGCGGTCGCGCGAATCGCCGTGCACGTGTTCGAACAGGTGCAGCGAGGTGGCGCGGCCCCGGTCGAACAGCTCCACGTAGTCGGACTCGACCTCGTACGGATCGCTGTGCTGCAGCTGGCTCACCAGCCGAGCCAGACCGGCCTGGCGGTCGGCCGACAGCCAGCGCTCGTCACGCAGGGCCTGGGCCAGATCGTCCAGGTGTTCGCGCTGGGTCGCGTCCGGGTAGGCCAGCAGGCGCGCCAGGGCACGCAGGCTGCGCGCCGGGGTGGCGGCTGGAGCCACGGCCAGGTCGGCATTCAGGATGTCGCTCATGGCTCAGATCTCCGACTTGATGGGGATGGTGCGCTTCTTCTTGGCACCGAACAGGCTGGGCTCGCTGTGACCGTCCGAGCAGCCATTGCCGAACGAGAAGCCGCAGCCGCCCTTCATGTCGAAGGCATCTTCGGCGTACTCGCGGTGGGCCGACGGGATCACGAAGCGATCTTCGTAGTTGGCGATCGCCATGATCTGGTACATGTCTTCCACCAGCTCGGGCGTCAGGCCCACCTGGTCGATGGCCTTCATGTTGGGCTGGCCGTCGACGTGCTTGCCACGCATGTAGGCACGCATGGCGAGCATGCGTTCCAGGGCGCGCGACACCGGGGCCACGTCACCGGCCGTCATCAGGTTGGCCAGGTACTTCAGCGGGATGCGCAGCTGGTTGACGTCCGGGATCTCGCCGTTGGTGCCGACGTGGCCCGAGTGGGCGGCGGCCTGGATGGGCGAGAGGGGCGGGATGTACCAGACCATCGGCAGCGTGCGGTACTCGGGGTGCAGCGGCAGGGCCACCTTCCAGTCCACGGCCATCTTGTAGACGGGGCTGTTGCGGGCGGCGGTCAGCCACGCCTCGGGCACGCCGTCGGCACGGGCCTGTTCGATCACCTTCGGGTCGTTCGGATCCAGGAAGATGTCGAGCTGGGCCTGGTACAGGTCACGGTCGTGCTCGGTGCTGGCAGCCTGCTCGATGCGGTCTGCGTCGTACAGCAGCACGCCCAGGTAGCGGATGCGGCCCACGCAGGTTTCCGAGCACACGGTCGGCTGGCCGGCTTCGATGCGCGGATAGCAGAAGATGCACTTCTCGGCCTTGCCCGACTGCCAGTTGTAATAGATCTTCTTGTACGGGCAGCCCGACACGCACATGCGCCAGCCGCGGCACTTGTCCTGGTCGATCAGCACGATGCCGTCTTCCTCGCGCTTGTAGATCGAGCCCGAGGGGCACGAGGCCACACACGCCGGGTTCAGGCAGTGTTCGCACAGGCGCGGCAGGTACATCATGAAGGTCTGTTCGAACTGACCGTAGATGTCCTTCTGGATGTCCTCGAAGTTGGCGTCCTTGCTGCGCTTGCTGAACTCGCCGCCGAGGATTTCCTCCCAGTTCGGGCCCCACTCGATCTTTTCCATGCGCTTGCCGGTGATCAGGCTGCGCGGGCGGGCGGTGGGGGCGGCCTTGGTCTTCGGGGCCGACTGCAGGTGGTCGTAGTCGAAGGTGAAGGGCTCGTAGTAGTCGTCGATCTGCGGCAGGTTGGGGTTGGCGAAGATCTTCATCAGCAAGCTGAGCTTGCCGCCCTGACGGGGCTCGATGCGGCCGTCGGCCTTGCGGATCCAGCCGCCCTTCCACTTCTCCTGGTTCTCCCATTCCTTGGGGTAACCGATGCCGGGCTTGGTTTCGACGTTGTTGAACCAGGCGTACTCGACGCCGGGGCGAGAGGTCCAGACGTTCTTGCAGGTCACCGAGCAGGTGTGGCAACCAATGCACTTGTCCAGGTTGAGGACCATGCCGATCTGGGCGCGGACTTTCATGGTGTGGGCTCCTTGCGATCAGGCGTGAGTGGGCGCGGCGGTGGCTTCGCCATCCAGCCAGTCGACCTTGTTCATCTTGCGCACCAGCACGAATTCGTCGCGGTTGGTGCCGATGGTTCCGTAGTAGTTGAAGCCGTAGCTCAACTGGGCGTAGCCGCCGATCATGTGGGTCGGCTTGAGCACGACGCGGGTCACCGAGTTGTGGATGCCGCCGCGCGTGCCGGTGATCTCCGACCCCGGGGTGTTGATGATCTTTTCCTGCGCGTGGTACATCATGACCATGCCCGGGTTGACACGCTGGCTCACCACCGCACGGGCCGCAATGGCGCCGTTGGTGTTGAACAGCTCGACCCAGTCGTTGTCGACGATGCCGGCCTTCTTCGCGTCGTCCTCGCTCAGCCAGATCACCGGGCCGCCGCGGTTGAGCGTCAGCATCAGCAGGTTGTCCGAGTAGGTCGAGTGGATGCCCCACTTCTGGTGCGGCGTGATGAAGTTGAGCGCGATCTCCTTGTTGCCATTCGGCTTGCGGCCACCGATGTCATCGAGGGTCTTCAGGTCCACGGGCGGGCGGTAGCTCACGAAGCCTTCGCCGAAGGCCTGCATCCACGGGTGGTCCTGATAGAACTGCTGACGACCGGTGAGGGTGCGCCATGGGATCAGCTCATGCACGTTGGTGTAGCCGGCGTTGTACGAGACTTTCTCGCTCTCGAGCCCCGACCAGGTCGGCGAGGAAATGATCTTGCGCGGCTGCGCCTGGATGTCGCGGAAGCGGATCTTCTCGTCTTCGCGGTGCAGGGCCAGGTGGGCGTGTTCGCGGCCAGTCTGCTTGGACAGCGCGTCCCAGGCCTTCACGGCGACATGGCCGTTGGTCTCCGGGGCCAGCATCATCACCACCTCGGCGGCGTCGATGTCGGTCTCGATCTTCGGCATGCCCTTGCTGACGCCTTCTTCGCGCACGATGCCGTTGAGCTCACCCAGCTGGTGCACTTCGTCCTGCGTGTTCCAGCCGATGCCCTTGCCACCGTTGCCCAGCTTGTTCATCAAGGGGCCGAGCGACGTGAAGCGCTTGTAGGTGTTCGGGTAGTCGCGCTCGACCACGGTGATCTGCGGGGCGGTCTTGCCCGGCAGCAGGTCGATCTCGCCGCGCTTCCAGTCCTGCACGCCGAAGGGCTGGGCCATTTCGGCCGGGGTGTCGTGCATCAGCGGCGTCATCACCACTTCCTTCTCGACGCCCAGGTGGCCCACGCAGACTTCGCTGAATTTCTTCGCGAAGCCCTTGTAGATGTCCCAGTCCGAGCGGGCTTCCCACGCCGGGTCCACCGCGGTGGACAGCGGGTGGATGAAGGGGTGCATGTCGCTGGTGTTGAGGTCGTTCTTCTCGTACCAGGTGGCGGTCGGCAGCACGATGTCCGAGTACAGACAGGTGGTGCTCATGCGGAAGTCGAGCGTCACCAGCAGGTCGAGCTTGCCTTCGGGGGCCTGGTCGTGCCAGACCACTTCGGTCGGCTTGGCCTCATCGGCACCCAGGTCCTTGCCCTGCACGCCGTGGGTGGTGCCCAGCAGGTGCTTGAGGAAGTACTCGTGCCCCTTGCCCGACGAGCCCAGGATGTTGGAGCGCCACACGAACATGTTGCGCGGCCAGTTGGCGGGGTGATCCGGGTCGTGGCACGAGAGCTTGAGCGAGCCGTTCTTGAGCCCGCTCACCACGTGATCCTTCGGATCCAGGCCGGCGGCAGCGGCGTCCTTCACCACCTGCAGCGGGTTGGTCTGCAGTTGCGGGGCGGAAGGCAGCCAGCCCATGCGCTCGGCGCGCACGTTGTAGTCGATCATGCTGCCGCCGAACTGCGACTTGTCGGCCAGCGGCGAGAGCACCTCTTCCACGCCCAGCTTTTCATAGCGCCACTGGTCGGTGTGCGCATAGAAGAAGCTGGTGGAGTTCTGCTGGCGCGGCGGACGCGACCAGTCGAGTGCGAAGGCCAGCGCCGTCCAGCCGGTCTGCGGGCGCAGCTTTTCCTGGCCCACGTAGTGAGCCCAGCCGCCACCGGACTGGCCGATGCAGCCGCACATCATCAGCATGTTGATGATGCCGCGGTAGTTCATGTCGCAGTGGTACCAGTGGTTCATGGCCGCGCCGATGATGACCATGGACTTGCCCTTGGTCTTGTCGGCGTTGTCGGCGAACTGGCGGGCCACGGTCAGCACCTGGTCACGCGGCGTGCCGGTGATCTGCTCCTGCCAGGCCGGCGTGTAGGGCACGTTGTCGTCCAGGCTCTGCGCACCGTTGTCGACCAGTTGGTCGTTGCGGTCTGTCAGGCCACGGAACACACCGTAGCTGGCCAGCTGCAGGTCGTACACCGTGGCGACCCACACGTCGCGCGGCTGGCCGCCTTCCTGCACGGTGATGCGCTGCATCGGCACGTTGCGCAGCAGCACGTCACCCTGCTTGTTGCTCGGGAAGCCGGGCGAATCGATGCCGCCGAAGTAGGGGAAGGCCACCGCCTGGATGTCCGCCTTTTGCGTCTCGGCGTGGTGTTCGTCTTCCAGTACCGACAGCTTGAGCTTGACCTCGCGGCCTTCGGTCGCCTCCTTGGCTTCCAGGTTCCATTGGCCCTGGTCGGCGCGGCCTTCGGCGCCCCAGCGGAAACCGATCGAGCCCTGCGGCACCACGACACGGCCTTCGCCGTCGTAGGCGAGCGTCTTCCACTCGGGGTTGTTGCTCTGGGCTGCCGCGCTGTTCATGTCGCTGGCGCGCAGGTAGCGGTGCGGCACCAGGGCCTTGCCGGCGGGGGTGTCTTGCTCCTTGAGCATCACCAGCATCGGCAGGTCGGTGTAGCGGCGGGCGTAGTCGTCGAAATAGGCGCTGCGCTTCTCGACGTAGAACTCGCGCAGGATGGTGTGGCCCATGGCCATGGCCACGGCCGCGTCGGTGCCCTGCTTGGGGTGCATCCAGATGTCGGCCAGCTTGGCGACTTCAGAGTAGTCGGGCGTGACGGCCACGGTCTTCGCGCCCTTGTAGCGCACCTCGGTGAAGAAGTGGGCGTCGGGCGTGCGGGTCTGGGGCACGTTGGAGCCCCAGGCGATGATGTAGTTCGAGTTGTACCAGTCGGCCGATTCGGGCACGTCGGTCTGTTCACCCCAGATCTGCGGGCTGGCCGGCGGCAGGTCGCAGTACCAGTCGTAGAACGACATGCACACGCCGCCGATCAGGCTGAGATACCGGCTGCCGGCGGCATACGACACCATCGACATCGCGGGAATCGGCGAGAAGCCGATGATGCGGTCGGGGCCGTGCTGCTTGATGGTGTAGACGTTGGCCGAGGCGATGATCTCGTTGACCTCGTCCCAGGTGGTGCGCACGAAGCCGCCCAGGCCGCGCTGCTTCTGCCAGCTGCGGCGGGTCTCTTCGTTGGCCATCAGCGTCGCCCAGGCGTCGACCGGGGTCTTGGCCACGGTGCGGGCAGCACGCCACTGCTTGAGCAGCTCACCGCGCACCATCGGGTGCTTGACCCGGTTGGCGCTGTAGAGGTACCAGCTGTACGAGGCGCCGCGGGCGCAGCCACGGGGTTCGTGGTTGGGCAGGTCCGGGCGGGTGCGCGGGTAGTCCGTCTGCTGGGTTTCCCAGGTGACGATGCCGCCCTTGACGTACACCTTCCACGAGCAGGAGCCCGTGCAGTTCACGCCGTGGGTGGAGCGCACGATCTTGTCGTGCTGCCAGCGATGACGGTAGGCGTCTTCCCAGGTGCGGTCTTCGCCCGTGGTGACGCCGTGGCCGTCGGCAAAGCCTTCCTTCGCTTGCGAGAAGAAGGTCAGTCGGTCCAGAAAGTGGCTCATGTTCTTGGCTCTTTTGGAGAAGAAGGGGGATCAGCAGGGCAGTTCGGCGTCGCGGCGGGCGTAGTACCACCAGGTCAGACCGATGCACAGCACGTAGAAGGCGATGAAGGCAACCAGGGCGAGCTCGGGGCCGCCGGTGGCGGCGATGGCCGAGCCGTAGCTCTTGGGGATGAAGAAGCCGCCGTAGGCTGCGAACGCCGCGGTGAAGCCCAGCACGGCAGCGGCTTCGGTGTTGGCTTCCTTCAGGGCAGCAGCCTGGGCCACCTCGTCGTTGCGGGGCACGCGGCGGGTCTTCAGGTTCAGGAAGATCACCGGGATCATCCGGAAGGTCGAACCGTTGCCGATGCCCGTGGTCAGGAACAGCACCAGGAACATCAGGAAGAAGCCGATGAAGCTGCCGTCATGCGGGCCGAAGGGCAAGGCCCAGGCGCTGCCGGTGGTCTTGGGCAGGAAGCACAGCACGCCCACCACGGCCGCCGCCATCACGATGAAGTTCCAGAAGGTGACGCGGGCACCGCCGAGCTTGTCGGCCAGCCAGCCCCCCACCGGGCGGATCAGCGCGCCGACGAGCGGGCCGATCCAGGCGTAGGCCAGCGGGTTCACGTCCTTGAACTGCGACTTGATCAGCAGCGGAAAGCCCGCGGCGTAGCCGATGAAGGAGCCGAAGGTGCCGAGGTACAGCACGCACATCAGCCAGTTGTGCTTGTTGCGGAAGATGGCCGCCTGCGTGGCGAACGAGGCCTTGGCATCGGCGATGTCGTTCATGAAGAACCACGATGCGAGCGCCGCGATGACGATCCAGGGCACCCAGACGAAGGCGGCGTTCTGCGCCCACACCTCGACCTGCTGGCCGGCCTTGTTGACAATGTGCTGCGAGTCACCGCCGAACACCCCGAACACGCCCACCGAGATGATGATGGGGCTCAGGAACTGCACCACCGACACGCCCAGGTTGCCCAGGCCAGCGTTGACGCCGAGGGCCGAGCCCTTGCGCTCCTTCGGGAAGAAGAAGCTGATGTTGGCCATCGACGACGAGAAGTTGCCGCCGCCCAGGCCGCACAGCAGCGCCAGGATCAGCATGGTCGGGTAGGGCGTGGTCGGGTCCTGCACGGCCACGCCGATGCCGATGGCGGGGATCAGCAGCGAGGCGGTCGAGATGGCCGTCCAGCGGCGACCACCGAACACCGGCACCATGAAGGAGTAGAAGATGCGCAGCGTGGCGCCCGACAGCGCCGGGGCCGCGGCCAGCCAGAACAGCTGGTTGGTGGAGTACTGGAAGCCCATCTGCGGCAGGTTCACTGCCACGACGCTCCACAGCTGCCAGACCGCGAAGGCCAGGAACAGTGCGGGCACCGAGATCCAGAGGTTGAGCTTGGCGATTGCCTGGCCCTGTGAGGCCCAGAAGGCCTTGTCTTCGGGCGTCCAGACGGTCAGCGTGGAGCCCGGGCGGGGCTTGGCGCCCGCCGTGCTTGCATGGATGGCCATGGTGTGGTCCTTGTTCAGGAGAAATCAGGAGCGGCTGCCGGCAACGGCGCCTTGCGGTTCGCCACCCAGCACGTCGCGGGTGCGCACTTCGGTCAGGTACATCCAGATCAGCGAGACCCACACCACCCCGTAGAGCAGCATGAAGGCGCTGGAGCGGACACCGGTGAGGTCGAGCAGGTAGCCGAAGAGGATGGGCAGGATGAAGCCGCCCATGCCGCCGGCCAGCCCGACGATGCCGCTGATGGCGCCGATGTTCTGGGGGTAGTCGTTGCTGATGTACTTGAAGACGCTGGCCTTGCCGAAGGCCCAGGCAATGCCCAGGATGAACATCAGCGCGGTGAAGGTGTAGACGTTCAGGCCGATGTGGAAGGTCTGCGGGCCGTTGAGGGTCTGAATGGTGAAGTCGGTCTGCGGGTAGCTCAGCAGGAACAGGCAGATCCAGCTCACCCACATCACCCACCAGGTCACCTTGTGCGCGCCGTGCTTGTCGGACAGCCAGCCGCCGATGGCGCGCAGCACACCGCCGGGCAGCGAGAAGCACGCGGCCAGCAGGGCGGCGACGCGCAGGTCCAGGCCGAACTCGCCGACGTAGTACTGCACCATCCACAGCGACAGGCCCACATAGCCGCCGAACACGATGCTGTAGTACTGGCAGTACTTGAGCACGCGCGGGTCCTTCAGGGCCTTGAGTTGCGCAGCAAAGCCTCCCTTGGAGGGCGGCACCAGGTGGGCCGGGTCATGCGCGCTGCCGAACCAGAAGAGGAGCGCGGTGCCCAGCATGACGGCCGCGTACACCTGCGGCACCATCGTCCAGCCCAGGGCCACCACGATGACGGGCGCGACGAACTTGTTGACGGCCGCACCCGAGTTGCCGGCGCCGAACACGCCCATCGCAAAGCCTTGCTGGTTCTTGGGGAACCAACGGGCCACGTACGGCGTGCCGACCGAGAACGAGCCCCCGGCCAGACCGACGAACAGGCCCAGCACCAGGAAGTGCCAGTATTCGGTGGCATAGGCCATCAGCCAGATGGGCACGACACAGGCCAGCATCGTGATGAACAGCACGATGCGGCCACCGAAGCGGTCGGTCCAGATGCCCAGCGGCACGCGCACGAGCGAGCCAGTGAGAACGGGCGTGGCGGTCAGCAGACCGAACTGCGTGGCCGACAGACCCAGCTGCTTCTTCAGCGGGATCCCGATGACCCCGAACATCATCCACACCATGAAGCACACCGTGAAGGCGAGTGTGCTCACGACAAGAACCGAGATGGCCCTCCTGTTACTGCTCGACATGGTCGACTCCTTTTCCATGTCGGCAGTGTCGGAATATCAGGCGAACATCGGTATCCTTCTGTGGATCAGGTGGGGTCGTTCGATCGGAGTAGTCCGGCGGTCAGGTTTGATCTGGATCAGATGAAGCCAGCACCGCGGCCTGGACCCGTGAGGTCAGGTTCAGCTTGCGCAGGATGTGCTGCACGTGAATCTTCACCGTGGTCTCGGCAATGTCGAGCTTGCGGCCGATCTCCTTGTTGCTCGCACCGCGGGCGATCTCGCGCAGGATGTCGCGCTCGCGCGGTGAGAGCTTGGCCAGCGGATGGGGTGTGGCTTCGGTGGCCCGATCGGCCGCCGTGGGCGTGGCAGCGGGGGGCGGCGCCTCGGCCGCCACGCCCGGCGATTGCGGCGATTGCTGCACCGCCTGGCGGTAGGCGGCGACGAGCTTGCCCGTCATTTCCGGCGAGACGGCCGATTCGCCCCGGTGCACGCGGCGGATGGCGTCGACCAGGTCGTCGCCCTCCACGGTCTTGAGCAGGTAGCCGCTGGCCCCGCGTGAGAGGGCCGTGGCGAGGTCATCGGCGTCTTCGCTGACGGTGAGCATCAGCACCCGCGGCGCCGGCTGGTGGGCCAGCAGCTGGGGGAGGGCGTCGATGCCGTGCACGCCGGGCAGGTGGTTGTCCAGCAGCACCACGTCGGGCTGGTGGGTCTGGATGTGGCGCAGCGCCTCGCCGGCGTCGCCGGCTTCGGCCACGATCTCCAGTTCGCTGAACTGACCGAGCAACGCGATCAGGCCGCGGCGAAAGAGGGTGTGGTCGTCGACCACCAGCAGTCGGATGGGCATGGCAGCTCCGGGGGAAGAGGGCAGCGACAAAGCGCCCGATTGTCCGGCATGTGGTTCGACCTGTGCAGGGTACGGGTGCGCCGGGCGGCCGATCCGGGGGGACTACTGCTACAGAAGGATGGTCAGCGCCTGCGTGCTTCCTTAGACTGGCCAGGCCACGATGCTCACTGCCTTGCCGTCCGCTGTCATGCCCACCCTCATCGACCCGTACCAACGCGTGATCGACTATCTCCGGGTGTCGATCACGGACCGCTGCGACCTGCGCTGCACCTACTGCCTGCCCAAGTCCTTCAAGGGCTTCGAGGAACCGGCCCACTGGATGACACTGGACGAGATGCAGCGCCTGGTCGGCCTGTTCGTCGATCTGGGTGTGCGCCGTGTGCGGCTGACCGGCGGCGAGCCGTTGCTGCGCCGGGGCGTGGACACCCTGGCAGCCAGCCTGAAGCGCCTGCCCGGTCTGCAGGACCTGTCCGTCTCGACCAATGCCACACGGCTGGACCGCATGGCGGTGCCCCTGCGGCAGGCCGGTGTCGACCGCCTCAACATCAGCCTCGACAGCCTGGATTCCGGCTGCATGGCGCGCATCACCGGGCGCGATTGCCTCAGCGAGGTGCTGCGCGGCATCGACGCGGCGGTGGCCGCCGGCTTTGCGCCCATCAAGCTCAACATGGTGGTGCAGCAGGGCGTCAACGACCACGAAGTGGAAGACATGGTGGCCTATGCGCGCCAGCACGGGCTGGTGCTGCGCCTGATCGAGCCCATGCCGGTGGGGGACACCGGCCGGGCCACCGTGGGCCGCGACCTGACGGCGCTGGGCGAGGCGCTGGCCCGCCGCATCGGGCTGATTCCGCAGCTGCCGGGTGGCGGGGGCGGGGGGCCAGCACGCTACTGGGTCGACCCGCACAGTGGCATGAACTTCGGGGTCATCACGCCCATGAGCCAGCACTTCTGCGCGGCCTGCAACCGCGTGCGCCTGGGGGTGGATGGCACGCTCTATCTGTGTCTCGGGCAGAATGACCAGGTGCCGCTGGGCCGCTTGCTTCGTGACGGCGCGGGTGACGACGAGCTGCGCCAGGCCATCCTCGATGGCATTGCGCACAAGCCGGAGCGGCACGAGTTCACTGACCGGCCGGAGAAGATCGTGCGCTTCATGGCCCAGACCGGTGGTTGACCACCGCGCAACATGGCCCTTGTGTCTCCTTCTGCAGAACCGCCTCCCGACGTCCACGATCGCCTGGATCGCCCCGGGTCCTCACTGTCACGCTCGTCCGACCTGACGCTCGCGCGCAAGCTGGCGGCCATCGGGGGCGTGTTCCTGGCCGTGGCCTTGTTCACGGTGGGGTTGTCCATGTGGGTGACGTGGCAGCTGGAAGGCGGCGCTGCGGCCATCAACGAAGCCGGCCGCATGCGCATGCGCTCCTACCAGATCGCCCTGCAGGTGCGCGACCTGCAGGCCGGCCGGGATGCCGAGGCGCTGCAGGGTGTGATGCGCCGCGTGGCCGAGCTGGATGGCAGCCTGGCCCTGCTGACCAGCGGGGATTCACGCCGCCCGCTCAGCGTGCCGGGCAACCACGAGGTGCAGGGCCATCTGGCCCGCGTACAGCACAGCTGGGGCGTCTTGCGGGCTCAGGTGTTGCAGTCCCTGTCCGGTCAGGCGCCGCATGATCCTGTCCTGCGGGTCGAGGCCTTTGTGGACGAGGTCGACGCGCTGGTGTCGTCCATCGAGCAGCGCCTCGAGACGCGCACGGTGGCCTTGCACACCTTCCAGCTGGTGATGATGGTGCTGGCCGTGCTGAGCGCACTCGCCATCCTGTATGCCAGCCACGTCGTCATCCTCGAGCCCATTGCCAACCTGCGCCATGCCGCGCAGCGGGTCGAGCAGGGTGATTTTGCCGCGCGTGTGCCGCCCGGTGCGGCCGACGAACTGGGTGAGCTGGCCGAGGGCTTCAACCGCATGACCGAGCGGCTCGGGGCCCTGTACGGCGGTCTGGAAGCCAAGGTGGCCGAGAAGACCGGCAAGCTGCGCAAGGAGCAGGCGCGGCTCAAGGCGCTGTACGACGTGTCGACCTTTGTGGCGTCGGCCGACACGCTGCAGGCGTTGGGCGAGGGCTTTGCGCGCAAGATGCGCCTGATCGCCCACGCCGATGCGGTGGCCATCCGCTGGTCGGACGAGGCCAACGACCGCTACATGCTGCTCGCCAGCGACAGCCTGCCCCGCATCCTGGCCGAAGAGGAGCAGTGCGTGCTGACGGGCGCCTGTTTCTGCGGAGACCGGCCGCAGCCCGGCTCGGCGGCCCGCTTGCGCGTGATCCCCATCATGGAAGAGGCGCGCAAGGCGGATGCGGGTTCCGCCAAGGTCCAGCGCCGCTGCGCCGAAGAGGGCTACACCACGCTGGTGACCATCCCGCTCAACCTGCAACACCGGCTGCTGGGCGAGATCGAGCTCTTCTACCGCAGCGACACCGCCTTCAGCGTGGAAGACCGCAGCCTGTTCGAAGCCCTGGGCAGCCACCTGGCGGGCGCGATGGAAAGTCTGCGCATGGCCGCGCTGGACCGCGAGTCGGCGGTGGCCAGCGAGCGCAAGCTGCTGGCGCAGGAGCTGCACGACTCCATTGCCCAGTCGCTGGCCTTCCTGAAGATCCAGATGGCGCTGCTGCGCTCGGCCATGAACAAGCAGGACCGTGCGGCGGTCGAGTCGACCATGTCGGAACTGGACGCGGGCATCAAGGAAAGCTACAGCGATGTGCGCGAGCTGCTGCTGCACTTCCGGGTGCGCACCGACAGCGGCCAGCTCGACCTGGCCCTGCGCGAGACGCTGTCCAAGTTCGAGATCCAGGCGGGCCTGCGCACGCACTTCCAGTATCAGGACGATGGCGTGCCACTGCCAGCCGATGTGCAGATCCAGGTGCTGCACATCGTGCAGGAAGCGCTGTCCAATGTGCGCAAGCATGCCGGGGCCAGCGAGGTCTGGCTCGATGTGGTGGCGCGGCCGCGCTGGCGCATCACCGTGCGCGACAACGGCCGCGGCTTCGACGTCGACAATGGCGCGCCGGACGGCACCCACGTGGGCATCAGCATCATGCGCGAGCGGGCCGAGCGCATCGGGGCCCGGCTGGACGTGCGCTCCGACGGGGCCGGCACGCACGTGACGCTCACGCTGGATCAACCCTACTGACCCTCACCCGCTTTCGATACCGAACATGATCACGATCCGCTACTTTGCCTCGCTGCGCGAAAAGCTGGGCGACGGCGACGCCCTGGCCCTGCACGAACTGGGCACGCCCACCGTGGGCGGGGTGCGCGAGGCGCTGATGGCCCGCAGCCCGCTGCATGCCGAGGCCCTGGCCGCGCGGGCCGGCATCCGCGTCTCGTGTGACCACGAGCTGTGTGATGACGCTCACGCGGTGACGGAGCGTGCCGAGGTGGCGTTCTTTCCGCCCGTGACGGGCGGCTGAGCCACGGGGCTCACAGGTCGGCCAGTGGCAGGGGCCGCCCGAAGTGGTAGCCCTGGAAGGCGTGACACCCCAGCGCCTTGAGCGCCTCGAACTGTTCGGCCGTTTCCACGCCTTCGGCGACGGCGCTCAGGCCGAGGCTGTTGGCCAGCGAAATGATCGTGCGCGCAATGACGCCATCGTTGCCCTCGCCGGCCACGTCGGCGATGAAGCTGCGGTCGATCTTGAGCTCGTCGAGCGGCAGCCGGCGCAGGTAGCTCAGCGACGAGTAGCCGGTGCCGAAGTCGTCGAGTGCAAAGCGCACGCCAGCCTCCCGCAGGCGCGACATCTTGGCGATGGTCTCGTCCACCTCCGTCAGCAGCATGCTCTCGGTCAGTTCCAGCCGCAGCCGGTGTGCCGGCGCACCGGTTTCGGCCAGCGCGCGCAGCACGGCATCCACGAACCCGGGGTCCCGCAGCTGACGGACACTGACATTGATGGCGGCCGTCCACGCGGACCGTGCCGGGTCGCGCCCGCATGCCGCCAGCCATGCACACGTGCGGCGCAGCACCCAGTTGCCGATGTCCAGGATCAGCCCGTGCTGCTCGGCCAGCGCAATGAACTCGCCCGGCGAAACCAGCCCGCGCGTCGGGTGCGCCCAGCGCAGCAGGATCTCCTGGCTGCGCACAGCGCCGGTCTCGTCCACGATGGGCTGTGCGTGCAGCACCAGTTCGCGGCGAGGCAAGGCCTGGCGCAGGTCCTGCAGCAGGCTGGCCTGCGCCAGGATGGCGGATTCCAGTCCGGGGTCGAACACGCTGAGGCGGTTGCGACCCTGTGCCTTCGCCCGGTAGAGCGCCATGTCGGCCCGCTTGAGCAGCTTGTCTTCTCGCTCGTCTTCGCCCTGGAACAGCACGGCGCCCAGGCTGGATGTGACGTCGAGGGCGGCCCCGTCCAGATCATAGGGCTCGCTCAGCGAGAGGCGGATCTTTTCGCTGATGGCCTGCACGGCAGCCAGCGCGGTCTGCATGCCGCGCCCCAGATCGGACAGGATCACCACGAACTCGTCGCCGCCCATGCGGGCCACGGTGTCCGCCTGGCGCACACTGAATTGCAGCCGCTCGCCCACCATTCGGAGCAGGGTGTCGCCCTGGTCGTGCCCGAGGGTGTCGTTGATCTGCTTGAAGTTGTCGAGGTCCAGCAGCATCAGCGCGCCGTACTGGTCGGAACGGGTCGACGAAGTGAGCGCCTCGCGCAGCCGTTCGCCCATCAGGCGCCGGTTCGGCAGGTCGGTCACCACGTCGTACAGGGCCATGTGCTGGGCTTCCTGCTCGGCACGCTTGCGCTCGGTGATGTCGGCGCGGATGGAGATGTACTGGACGGGGATGCCCTCTTCGCCCACGAAGGGCACGATGGTGGTGTAAACCCAGTACAGCGAGCCGTCCTTGGCGCGGTTGCAGATCTCGCCCGTCCACACCATGCCGGAGCTGATGGTCTTCCAGAGGGTGTCGAAGAAGGACTGCGGGTGGTGGCCCGAGTTGATGAGCCGGTGCGTGCTGCCCAGCAGCTCGCTGCGGCGGTACTTCGAGATGATGCAGAACTTGTCGTTCACACGGGTGATGACGCCGCGTGCGTCGGTGACGGCGACGATGGCATGCGCATCGAGCGCTGACTTCAACTCCGTCACCTCCCGCATCGATTCGGCCAGCTGACGCCGGGCACGCTCCCGCTCGGTGTGGTCGGTGAAGATGGCCAGCACGCCTTCGATCTCACCGTGGGCATTGCGCTCGGGCACCATGATGGCGTTCGCGTGGCGGGTGTCGCCATGCTCGCTCTGGTACTCGAACTCGAACTCGGTGCGCTTGCCTTCCAGGGTCTCGTGCAGGTGGGCCCCCACCGGATGCTGCCAGGAGGCTGGCAGGTAGTTGCGCCAGTGCGTGCCGGCCAGATCACCGGGTGTCGTATGCAGGTGTGAGGCCAGCACCGGGTTCACATAGCGGTAACGCAATTGGCGATCGAGCTGCGCGAGGCCCACCGGCACATTGCGCAACAGCGTGTTGAGCTGGTCCTGCTGGCGTTTCACCGTGGCTTCGGAGAGCTCGAGCTGCGCGTAGGGGGCTTCCACGCTGGCGGTGAAGGTGCCTCGATAGATGAAGGCATAGCCCACCAGGCGATAGAGATGGGCCAGCAGCGGCACCTCGCTTGCGTCGACCGTCAGCCGCGCCAGTTCACCCAGGGCCGCCACGGCGCAGGCGGCTGCAAACCACAGGTAACGGGTCTCGCGTGTGCGCTGGTAGTGGCTCCAGTTCCATGCCGCCGTCATGCCATTGAGCACGCCCAGCGCCCAACCCAGGGCCACCACGACGGCTTCGGCATGCGAGGGATGAGGCCCGGCGCGACCGATCACCAGCCCGGTGCCGATGAAGGCGAGCAGGGTGACCAGGCCTGCGGTGAACCAGGTCATGCGGCCGGCGCCTGTCTGCACGCGCAGGGTGGCCGCGCCGATGGTCAGCACCTGTGCCGCGCCGGTGCTGAGCCAGAAGAAGCCGCTGACCATCACGTCGGATGCGGACCAGGGAGCCAGGCCGGCCTGGCTGATCGCGTGGACCAGGTGCACGCCGGCCACGACGGTGAAGCCGCTGAGCACCAGTCGGCCCGTGGTGGTGCGCTCGCGGCCGACGGCGTGCCAGGCCGTGGCCACGGTCAACGACGCCACGACCACACACAGCAGGTCAAGCAGCAGATGGACCGCCGCTGGCTCGATCCCGGCGGGTGTCGGCCAGGGCAGCGGCGTGCCGGTCGTCAACACAATGAGAAGGGAGCCTGCGGCGAGGCCCAGCACGATGGCGGCACGGGCAAAACGACCGCCGCGGTGTTCGAAATCAAGCATCAGCAACCACATCCCGCGCCGAAGCGCAGTGCCACACACGGGCGTTAGTTACAGAATGATACATATATGGGTGCGGCGCGTGGAGGGGCAGCGCCGCACCCCCACGGAGGTGACCGGAAGGCCGGCCCGGGAAAGCGCGTGTTTTTCACACTCTGACCTCGTCCGCCGGTGACAAAGTGCCCTGCAGCTTTCCGAAAATGCACGATGGATTTTGCGCACACGTTCTTCGTCCGGGACGTCGATCCCGTACTGCTTCTGCCGGGGTCGCACGACCTCTGGCTGGTCGGCTTGTCCGTCCTGGTCGCCATTTTTTCCTCGACCATGGCGCTGCAGGCGGCCGCGCAGGCGCGCGCGACCGACAGCCGCTCCGCGCGGCTGTTGCTCGCCGCGGGCAGCGTCAGCCTGGGCGGCGGCATCTGGGCCATGCACTTCGTGGGCATGCTGGCGTTCCAGTTGTGCGTTCCTGTGCGCTATGCGGCCGGCCCGACCCTGCTGTCCATCCTGCCGGCCGTGGCCGCGTCGTGGGTGGCGCTGGGGCTGCTGAGGCGGGAGAGGATCACGCGCGCCCAGTTGTGCTCGGGCGGCCTGCTGGTCGGTGGCGGCATCGGCACCATGCACTACCTGGGCATGGCGGCCATGGAGATGTCGGCGGTGCTGCGGTATGACCCCTGGATGTTCATCGGGTCGCTCGTGGTGGCGGTGGGCCTGGCGGTGCTGGCGCTCTGGGTGCGGTTTGGTGTGGCGGACCGCCTGCGGGGTGGGCAGATGGTCCGCAGCCTGGTGGCCGGCACGGTGATGGGCCTGGCCATTGCGGGCATGCACTACACCGGCATGGCCGCTGCCCGTTTCACGGGTGAGCGGGCTTCGGGCGATGTCGCCATGATGGGCGACCCGCTGCCGATGGCGCTGGGCGTCGCCCTGGTCACCGTCATCGGCACTGGCCTGGTGGCCGCGGCGGCCGGCCTCATGCGCTACCGCGACCTGCTGAAGGCCCTGCAGGAAAGCACGGCCGAATTGCGTGCCGTGTTCGCCACCGGGCTGGACGGCATGGTGGTGGTCGACCCGTCGGGCGCAGTGCTGGCCTTCAACGTGGCCGCCGAGCGCATCTTCGGGATCCCGCGCGAGGAGGTCATCGGGAAGCCGGCCGCCGAGTTGATGCCGGAACCCTTGCGCTCCGAGGCCCTGGGCGATTTCAGTGGCTTTGCCCGTCGCTTCAGCGACGGGCGGGAATACCACGCGCGCCTGACGGCCCGCGGCGGGCGGCCCGTGCCGGTGCGCATGGTGGTGCGTCGCGCGGAAGAGGGCGGCCGCCTGCTGTATGTGGCGTCGTTCTCCGATGTCAGCCAGCAGATGGCGATGGAACGCACGCTGCGCGGGCGTGAGCAGCAGCTGGGGTCCTTGATCAGCAACCTGCCAGGCGTCACGTTCCGGCTGAAGCCGGTGAACGGATGGCCGGTCGAGTTCGTCAGCGAAGCCGCACTGAGCCTGACCGGTCATCCGGCCAGCGATTTTGTGGGTGAGGCGCCGCGTGTGCGCCTCAACGACCTGATCAGCCCCGCCGACGCGACCCGCATCGTCACGGAGGTCCGCGCGGCGATCGAGCAGAATCGCCCCTTCCGGGTCGAGTTCCAGCTTCACCACCGGGATGGCTCGAGCCGGTGGGTGTGGAGCCACGGGCGAGCGGTGAAGGACGATGAGGACGGGCGCGTGACCTGGATCGATGGCGTCATCCTCGACGTGTCGGACCGCCGGCAGATGGAAGAAGCGCTGCGCGAGGCCAAGCTCAAGGCCGAAGGTGCCGCGCAGGCGCGCACGGCCTTCCTGGCCAACATGAGCCACGAGATCCGCACACCGATGAACGCCATCCTCGGCTTCACCGACGTGGTGCTGGGCGGGCCGCTCCCGTCGGACGCGCGTCAGCATCTGCAAACGGTGCGCAACTCCGCGCGCTCGCTGCTCGTGCTGCTCAACGACATCCTCGACACCTCGAAGCTGGACCGCGGCGCGGTGTCGCTCGAATCGCTGCCCTACGACCTGCCCGCGTTGCTGCACCAGGTGGTGGAGGAGCAGCGCCTGCAGGCCCGCAAGAAGGGGCTGGCCCTGTCGCTCGATTTCGATCCCACGATCCCGTCGGTCCTCATGGGGGATGCCCACCGCCTCAAGCAGGTGCTGGTGAACCTGCTGGGCAACGCGGTGAAGTTCACCGAGCAGGGCCGCGTCATCCTGAGGGCGCGCCAGGATGGCGGCTGGCTGACGCTCAGCGTGCGGGATACGGGCATCGGCATTGCGTCCGATCGCCTCGAGCAGATCTTCGACCCGTTCACGCAGGCCGACGCCTCCATGAGCCGCCGCTATGGCGGCACCGGGCTGGGCACCACCATCAGCCGTCAGCTGGTGGAGCTGATGGGGGGCGAGATCACGGCCGAGAGCACGCCGGGCGAGGGCTCGACCTTCACCGTCCGGATTCCCCTCCAGGCTGCGCCCGCGGGGGCCACGCCCGCCATCGCGGTGCATGTGGTGCACACACTGCCGCCCCTGCACGTGCTGGTGGTGGATGACGTGCCCGAGAACCGGAACCTGTTGATCCTGCTGCTGGGCCGCGAAGGGCACTCGGTGGTGGAGGCCGACAACGGCCTCACGGCCCTGGCGTGCTGTGAACGCGACCGCTTCGACGTCGTGTTGATGGACCTGCAGATGCCCGAGCTGGACGGCTTCGATGCCACGCTGCGCCTGCGGGCGCGCGAACGGGCCGAGGGCCTGCCGCGCACCCCGGTGATCGCCCTGAGCGCCAGTGTGTTCCAGGAAGACCGCCGCAAGGCGGCCGAAGCGGGCATGGACGGCTTTGCCTTCAAACCGGTGGAGTTCGACACGCTGATGCTGGAGATGGCCCGCGTGACCGGGCATGCCGCCATGCTGCCCGGTGCGTTGCCCGACGCCGGCGAGACCCCGGAGCCGGAAGGTGGGGCGGCGCTGCTGCCGCTCATCGATCCTGCACAGGGGCTGCGACGCTGGGGCGACGCGGCCGCGCTCGCCGATGCCTTGCGCCAGTTCGGCGAAGCCAAGCGCATCTGGCTGGACGAGCAGGATCCTCAGCGCCTTCCCGACCGGGACGCTGCCAGGAACGCGGGCCATCGCCTGCGCGGGGTGGCCGCCAACCTGGGGCTGCCTGCCCTCCAGGCTGCTGGCGCCCAGCTTGAAAAGGCGGCGGGCGAGGCGGACGATCCGCAAGAACCCGCCGGACTGCACGCCGCCTGGACCGCGTTGCTTTCCGTCTTGCGTGAGACGCTGCTGGCCGTGCATTACAGCGCCCGTGAAGCCCGGGACGCCACGCAGTCGGATGCCATGGCCCCTCTGCCGCCAGCGCTGCGCCACCCCGAAGCGGACGAACTGGCTCATTTGATGAGCCAGGTGACGGTGTTGCAGCAGGCCCTGGCGCGTGGCGAACAGCCGGATGCGCTGCTGGAGCGCTTCATCGCCGACGCCCGGGGGGTTCTGCCCTCCGATGACCTGACCGCCTTGCGCCAGGCCATCCACGACTTCGATTTCGACATGGGCGCGACGCAGTTGCAAGGTCTGCGGGCGCGCCTGGAACTGCACAGCGAGCCCTCTCAAGCATGACGACCGAGCCCGATTCCCGCCCTGTCATTCTCGTCGTGGACGACGAGCCCACCAACCTGCAGGTGCTGCGCCAGATCCTGCAGGCCGACCATCGGCTGTTGTTCGCGAAAGATGGCCAGCGGGCGCTCGAGCTGGCCCGCCAGGAGCACCCGCAGCTCGTCCTGCTCGACGTGATGATGCCGGGCATGACGGGCCACGAGGTGTGCCGGCAGCTCAAGGCCGAGCCCGCCACGGCCGGCATTCCGGTCATCTTCGTGACCGCGCTGGCCGATGTCGAAGACGAGGCCCAGGGGTTCGAAGCGGGCGCGGTGGACTACATCACCAAGCCCGTCAGCCCGCCCATCGTGCGGGCGCGTGTCCGCACCCACCTGTCGCTTGTGCGGGCCGACGAGCTGCGCGAGACCCGGCTGCAGATCATCCAGCGGTTGGGGCGGGCGGCCGAGTACAAGGACAACGAGACCGGCTTGCACGTGGTGCGCATGAGCCAGTACGCCCGCATCCTGGCGCTGGGCATGGGGTGGAGCGAGCAACAGGCCGATGACCTGCTGCATGCGGCGCCCATGCACGACATCGGGAAGATCGGCATCCCCGATCACATCCTGCTCAAGCCCGGACCGCTGACGCCGGAGGAGTGGGCCACGATGAAGCAGCATCCCACCATCGGGGGCGAGATCATCGGCGACCATCCTTCTGCCGTGCTGCGCATGGCGCGCCGCATTGCGGAGTGCCACCACGAGCGCTGGGATGGCACGGGCTATCCGGCCGGGCTCCAGGGGGAAGCCATTCCGATCGAGGCCCGGATCGTCGCCGTGGCGGATGTGTTCGATGCGTTGACGACCGCGCGGCCCTACAAGAAGGCGTGGCCGGTGGAAGAGGCCGTGGAACGCCTGAAACTGGATGCGGGGACGCATTTTGACCCCGCGCTGCTACCGGTCTTCCTCGACCACCTGCCCGACATCCTGGCCGTCCGCGCCCGGCACATGGACGCGGAGTGACGTTTCGGCGAGGCGCGGTTATCCACTTTTTCTGTGGATAACTGTGTTGGCAAGCCGGGGGGAAGTGGGTCTGCCCCTGCGGGCGACTTGGGGTGCCTCACGATGAGGCACCCGGCGGCCGAGGCGTGGAAAGGGTCAAGCGCGGCGCCCGGCCCGCCGCGGCGCTGGGTTGCGCATACTCTGTTGCCTTCCCCTCGCTGCCGGCCTTGCCCATGTCTGCTTCCACTGCCTTTCGCTTCGACAACACCTACGCGCGTGACCTGGAAGGGCTGTACGCGCTGTGGCAGCCCGAGGCCGTGCCCTCGCCCTCGCTGCTCTATCTGAACGCGCCGATGGCCATGGAGCTGGGGCTGGATCCCCAGGTGCTGGAGAGCCCGGAGGGCGTGGCCATCCTGGCCGGCAACGCGGTGCCGGGCGGCGCCCAGCCGCTGGCGCAGGCTTATGCGGGCCACCAGTTCGGCCATTTCTCACGCCAGTTGGGTGATGGCCGCGCGTTGCTGCTCGGTGAGCTGATCGACCAGGCAGGGCGCCGCCGTGACGTGGCCTTCAAGGGCTCGGGACGCACCCCCTTCTCCCGGGGCGGCGATGGCAAGGCCGCCGTGGGCCCGATGCTGCGGGAGGCCCTGCTCGGTGAAGCGATGCGGGCCCTGGGGATCCCGACCACGCAGGCGCTGGCCGTCGTGGCCACCGGCGAGCCCGTGCGGCGCGAGCGGCCCCTGCCCGGCGCGGTGCTGACCCGCATCGCAGCCAGCCACCTGCGGGTGGGCACCTTCGAGTTCGTGTCGTCGCGCGGTGATGGCCAGACCCTGCAACGCCTGGCCGACTACGCGATCGCCCGGCACGACCCCGATCTGATCGACGGCCCCGATCGCTACCTGACCCTGCTGCAGCGGGTGGCGGCGCGTCAGGCCGAGCTGATCGCGCGATGGATGAATGTCGGTTTCATCCACGGCGTGATGAACACCGACAACATGACGATCTCGGGTGAGACGATCGACTATGGTCCGTGCGCCTTCATGGAGGCCTACGACCCCGAGGCAGTGTTCAGCTCCATCGACGAAGGCGGGCGCTATGCCTACGGCAACCAGCCGGCCATTGCGCGCTGGAATCTGGCCCGCCTGGCCGAGTCGCTGCTGCCGCTCATCGTGGCGGATCCGTCCGAGGCGGCGGTGCAGGCCGGTGTGGCGCAGGCCACCGAGGTGATCGACAGCTTCCCAGCGTTGTACGAGGCCGCGCTGTGGCGAGGCCAGCGCGCCAAGCTGGGGCTCACGACCCAGGGCGCGGACACGGACGCCGCCGATGCGGCGCTGCTGCAGGACTGGTATCACCTGCTGCAGCAGCACACCGTGGACTTCACCCTGGCGTGGCGTCGGCTGGCCGATGCGGCCGAAGGCCAGACCGAGCCCTTGCGGCGGCTGTTTGCCGAGCCGCAGGCGGTGGACGCCTGGCTGGCCCGCTGGCAACAGCGGTGCGCGCAGGAAGGGGGCGTGGCGGGCACCGTGCGGGCCGCGGCGATGCGGCAAGTGAACCCGTGGGTCATCGCGCGCAACCACCGCGTCGAAGAAGCCCTGACCGCCGCCACCGAACAGGGCGACCTTGACCCGTTCGATCGCCTGATGGACGCGTTGCAGCGGCCCTTTGACGAGACGCCCGAGAACACCGCCTACGGCGAGCCGGCGCCAGCTGCCGTGACGGCTTGTTATCGGACGTTCTGCGGGACCTGAGCGCCCTGCCGCGCGCCACCGCGTTGGTCAGGGCGCCAGTGTTTGCCGCACCGCATGTTCCCACCGCGCCATGCGTGCCTGCGCAGCGTCCCGCGACAGCGTGGGCAGGAAGCGCCGCTCGACCTGCCACTGCGCTTCGAGCTCACCGAGCGTGCGATAGACCCCGGTGCTCATCCCCGCCAGGTAGGCCGCGCCGAGAGCCGTGGTCTCGATCACCCGGGGCCGCACGACGGGGATGCCCAGCAGATCGGCCTGGATCTGCATCAGCAGGTCGTTGGCGCACGCGCCGCCATCCACCCGCAGTTCGCTGACCGCCGTGCCGCCGTGCGCGATCGCATCGCGGCTCATGGCCTCCAGCAGCGCCGCGCTCTGGAACGCAATGCTCTCCAGCGCCGCGCGGGCAATGTGGGCCACCGTGCTGCCCCGGGTCAGGCCCAGGATGGCGCCGCGTGCCTCGCCGTGCCAGTAGGGCGCGCCCAGGCCCGTGAACGCCGGCACGAAGACCACGCCCCCTGCATCCGGCACGCTTTCGGCCAGTTGCTGCACCTCGCTGGAAGCCCGGATGGCTTGCAGGCCGTCGCGCAGCCATTGCACCACCGCGCCGCCGATGAAGACGCTGCCCTCCAGCGCATAGGCCCGGTGGGCGTCGGTCTGGGCCGCCGCCGTGGTCACCAGCCCGTTGCGGCTGGATTGCGCCGTGCCGCCGGTGTGCATCAGCATGAAGCAGCCCGTGCCGTAGGTGTTCTTCGCCAGCCCCGGCCGGAAACAGGCCTGGCCGAACAACGAGCTTTGCTGGTCGCCGGCCACCCCGCCGATGGGCAGCCGCGGGCCCAGCAGCGTGGTGTCACCGAAGTGCGAGGCCGAGGGCTGCACGGCGGGCAACAGCGATTTCGGGATGTCGAACAGCGCGAGCAGCTCGTCGTCCCACTGCCCGGTGTGGATGTTGAACAGCATCGTTCGCGAGGCGTTGGTGACGTCGGTCGCGTGCACCCGCCCTTCGGTGAGCTGCCAGATCAGCCAGCTGTCGACGGTGCCGAAGGCCAGCTCGCCACGCTCGGCTGCGGCGCGTGCACCGTCCACGTGGTCGAGGATCCACTGCAGCTTGGTCGCAGAGAAGTACGCGTCAATGCGCAGGCCGGTGCGTGCCTGCACCAGGGCTTCGGCGCCCTGGTCGCGCAGGCGTTGGCACTGGGCTTCGGTGCGGCGGTCCTGCCACACGATGGCGTCGCCCAGGGGCTGACCGGTGCCGCGGTGCCACACCATCGTGGTCTCGCGCTGGTTGGTGATGCCGATGGCGCGTACCCGGTCCGCCGTCACACCGGCTTTTGCCAGCACCTCGCGCGCCGTGTCGATCTGGCCCTGCCAGATCTCGCGCGGGTCGTGGGCCACCCAGCCCGGCTGCGGGTAGATCTGGCGCAGTTCACGCTGGGCCATCGCCACGATCTGCCCATCGGCCGTGAACAGGATGCTGCGCGAGCTGGAGGTGCCCTGATCGAGGGCGAGGAGGTGGTCGGTCATGGTGTCAGTCTAGGGTTGGATGCCGTTTGCAACGGTGGGTGATCCCGGCATTGAAAAAGTCACGTGGCTCCCGTACTGTCCGAGGCATGGTCCATGAAACGCGGGTGCCGCCATCCCAAGAGGTCGACGTCCTGATTGTCGGAGGGGGCATCAACGGTGCCGGCATTGCCCGTGATCTGGCCGGACGCGGCTGGTCGGTGTGTCTGGTCGAGCAGGACGACCTCGCCTCGCACACCTCGTCGGCATCCACCAAGCTCATCCACGGCGGGCTGCGCTATCTCGAGCACCGCGCCTTCGGGCTGGTGCGCAAGGCCCTGTCCGAGCGCGAGGTGTTGCTGCGCTCGGCGCCGCACATCATGTGGCCGCTGCAGTTCGTGCTGCCGCACGACCCGGGCATGCGCCCGGCCTGGCTGATCCGGCTGGGCCTGTTCCTGTATGACCACCTCGCGCGGCGCGATGTGCTGCCCGCCTCTCGTTCGGTCGACCTGCGCCGGTCGCCGCTGGGTGCACCGCTGCAGCCGCGTCTGCAGCAAGGCTTTGTGTACGCCGACGGCTGGGTGGACGATGCCCGACTGGTCGTGCTCAATGCGCTGGACGCACAGGCCCACGGCGCGGTGATTCGCACGCGCACCCGCTGCACCCAGGCCCGGCGCGAAGCGCGGCACTGGGTGGTCACAGTGGAAGAGTCCGACGGTCGCGCGGCCACCGTGCGGGCCCGCGCCCTGGTCAACGCGGCAGGCCCCTGGGCCGAGCGCCTGTTGCGTCAGGTGACCCAGCCTGCCGGCGTCGAACCGCTGATCACGCGCCACCTGAGGCTGGTCAAGGGCAGCCACATCGTGGTGCCGCGCTGCTTCGAGCACGACCATGCCTACCTGTTCCAGAACCCCGATGGGCGCATCCTGTTCGCGATCCCGTACGAAGGCGCCTTCACCCTGATCGGCACCACGGACCAGGAGATCCACGGTGACCCGCGCGATGCCCGGGCCGATGACGCCGAGGTGGCCTACCTGTGCGAGCAGGCCAGCCGCTATCTGGCCCGGCCGGTCACCCCCGCCGATGTGGTGTGGCGCTACAGCGGGGTGCGGCCGCTGCTGGATGATGCCCACGGCAACCCGGCTGCGGTGACGCGCGACTACCGCCTGGAGACCGATGACCTGGCCGCGCCGCTGCTGACGGTGTGGGGCGGCAAGATCACCACCTTCCGGCAACTGGCCGAAGACGCGGGCAACGCCCTCGGCCACATGCTGCACGAGAACCGGCCCGCCTGGACCCGGGGTGCCTGCCTGCCCGGTGGCGATCTGTCGGGCTGGATCGACGTGAGCGGCCACCCCGCGAGGGACTTCGCCCGCTTCCTCCAGGCTGTCCAGGACCGGCACCCCTGGCTGCCGCCCGCGCTGGCCCAACGCCTGGCGCGTGCCTATGGCTCACGCATTGAGCGGGTGCTGTGCGGTGCGCGCAACGTGGATGCCCTCGGTGAGCCGTGCGCCCCGGGGCTGTACGAGGCCGAGCTCAGCTACCTGCGCGACGAGGAGTGGGCGCGCACGGCGGACGACGTGCTCTGGCGTCGCAGCAAGCTCGGCTTGCACCTCACGGAAGCCCAGCGCGCCGACGTGGCTTCGTGGTTCACCCGTGCGACGCTTCTCGGGCACACTCAGGCATGGACACCCTGAACCGCCTTCTCGGCATCGAACTGCCCATCATCCAGGCGCCCATGGCCGGCGTACAGGGCCATGCCCTCGCGACGGCCGTCTCCAACGCCGGTGGGCTCGGTTCGCTGCCCTGCGCCATGCTGAGCGTGGACACGCTGCGCGCCGAACTGCAGGCCATCCGGGCGGCCACCGACCGGCCCTACAACGTCAACTTCTTCTGCCACACGCCACCGCAGCCCGATGCCGCGCGTGAGGCCACCTGGCGCGCTGCCCTGGCCTCTTACTACGCCGAACTGCAGCTGGATCCCGGCGACGTTCCGGCCGGAACCGGGCGCGCGCCATTCAGCGCAGAACTGGCCGAGGTGCTGGAGGCCTTCCACCCACCGGTCGTGAGCTTCCATTTCGGGCTGCCTTCGCCGGATCTGCTGGCGCGCGTCAAGCGGTGGGGGGCCAGGGTGCTTTCGTCGGCCACCACGGTTGAAGAAGCGCAATGGCTGGAAGCGAACGGGGCCGATGCCGTGATTGCGCAGGGGCTCGAAGCCGGCGGGCACCGCGGCATGTTCCTCTCGGACGACCTCACCGGGCAGATGGGCACCTTCGCCTTGCTGCCGCAAGTGGTGGCGGCGGTGCGCGTGCCGGTGATTGCGGCAGGGGGCATTGCCGATGCCCAAGGCGTGCGGGCGGCGCTGGCGCTCGGGGCGGCCGGTGTGCAGGTCGGCACGGCCTACCTGTGCTGCCCGGAAGCCACCACGAGCGCCTTGCACCGTGCCGCCCTCCAGAGCGACAGCGCACGGCACACGGCGGTGACCAACCTGTTCACGGGCCGGCCGGCCCGCGGCATTGTCAACCGCGTCATGCGGGAGCTGGGCCCCATGAGCGCCGCGCCCCCGGCGTTTCCCCTCGCGACGGCCGCCGTGGCGCCCCTGCGTGCGCAGGCCGAGCGCCTGGGCTCGACCGACTTCACGCCGCTCTGGTCGGGGCAGAACGCCAGCGGATGCCAGGACATGCCGGCCGCTCAGCTGACCCGGGCGCTGGCCGGCGGCGCAGGCTGAAAGCGACGCGCTCCCATGAAAGCCGACATGACCGCCTACGAAGACGTCCTCCGATTCTGGTTCGACGAGACCGAGCCCGCCCAGTGGTGGCGTGCCGATGACGACTTCGATGCGCAGATCCGCGATCGCTTCCTCCTGACGCTGGAGCAGGCCGCGCAGGGGGAGCTGCATGCCTGGCGCGACACGCCTCGCGGCCGTCTGGCCGAGATCATCGTGCTCGACCAGTTTTCCCGCAATGTGTTCCGCAACACGCCCCGGGCCTTTGCACAGGATGCGATGGCGTTGGCGCTCGCGCAGGAGGCCGTGCGTGCGCAGGCTCACCTCGCGCTCACGCCGGTGCAATGTGCGTTTCTGTTGCTGCCCTTCATGCACAGCGAATCGCCGGCCATCCATGTCTGGGCCGAGCAGCTCTACCGCGACCATGCACCGGCCACCAACCTCGACTTCGAGTTGCGGCACAAGGCCATCGTCGACCGCTTCGGCCGCTACCCTCATCGCAACGCCATCCTCGGCCGCGAGACCACGCCCGAAGAGGCCGAGTTCCTGACCCAGCCCGGATCACGCTTCTGAAACCCAGGAAAGGACCCCTCGCCATGACCACCGGAACCGTCACCCTGCACCGCGTGCTGAAGGCCCCGACCGACCGGGTCTACCGTGCCTTGCTCGACCCCGCCGCGCTGTGCAAGTGGATGCCGCCCCATGGCTTCACGGCGACGGTGCATGAACTCGACGCCCAGGTCGGGGGCCGCTACCGGATGTCGTTCACCAACTTTTCGAACGGGCAGTCCCACAGCTTTGGCGGCACCTACCTGGAGCTGGTGCCCGGCGAACGGGTGCGCAACACCGACCGCTTCGACGACAGCAACCTGCCCGGCGAGATGATCACCACCATGGACCTGAAGGCCGTGGCGTGTGGCACCGAATTGCGCATCGTGCAGGAGGGGATCCCGGCGGCCATTCCGACGGAGATGTGCTATCTCGGCTGGCAGGATTCGCTCGCCCTGCTGGCCTTGCTGGTGGAGCCCGAGATCCCGGGCTGACATCGCGCAGGGCTGCGCGGGCAAAAGGAAAGGCCCCTTGCGGGGCCTTCGAAGTGAAGCGCGGGAGGGGCCTCAGAACAGCGTGAGGCTGACCCAGTAGGCAATGGCTGCCACCGTGGCCGAGGCCGGGATCGTGAAGATCCAGGCCCACACGATGTTGCCCGCCACACCCCAGCGCACCGCGCTGGCGCGCTGCACCGAGCCCACACCCACGATGGCGCCGGTGATGGTGTGCGTCGTCGACACCGGCACGCCGATGGCCGTGGCCAGGAACAGCGTGATGGCACCGCCGGTCTCGGCACAGAAGCCACCCACCGGCTTCAGCTTGGTGATCTTCTGCCCCATCGTCTTGACGATGCGCCAGCCACCGAACATCGTGCCGATGCCGATCGCGGCGTAGCAGCAGATGATGACCCAGGTCGGCGGGGCCTTGTCGCCGGCCGCGGCATAGCCCGTCGAGATGAGCAGCATCCAGATGATGCCGATGGTCTTTTGCGCGTCGTTGCCGCCGTGGCCCAGGCTGTACGCGCCGGCCGACAGCAGCTGCAGGCGGCGGAACCAGCGGTCCACCTTCGAGGGCGCCGTGCGCCGGCAGATCCACGCCACGAGCACCATCATCAGCGAGCCCAGCGTGAAGCCCAGCAGCGGCGACACGAAGATGAAGGTCACCGTGCGGACGATGCCGGTGGCGATCAGCGCGCCGGCACCTGCCTTGGCCACCACCGCACCCACGATGCCCCCGATCAGCGCGTGCGACGAGCTGCTGGGGATGCCGTAGTACCAGGTGATGACGTTCCAGGTGATGGCACCGGTCAGAGCGCCGAACACCACATGCACGTCCACCACCCCGGCGTCGGCAATGCCCTTGCCCACGGTGGCCGCCACGCTGAGGTGGAACACGAAGATCGCAACGAAGTTGAAGAACGCCGCGAACACGACGGCCTGCGTCGGGCGCAGCACGCCCGTCGACACGACGGTGGCGATCGAGTTCGCCGCGTCGTGGAAGCCGTTCATGAAGTCGAAGAGCAGCGCCAGAATGACGAGCGCCACGATGACCCAGAGGGCCACCTGCATGGTTGCCATGGTGAGCTCCGTCCGATCAGGAGTTCTCGAGGATCACGCCCTCGATCAGCTTGGCCACGTCTTCGCACTTGTCGGTGACGGTTTCCAGCAGCTCGTAAATGGCCTTCAGCTTGATGACTTCACGCACGTCGGGTTCGTCGCGGAACAGCTTGCTCATGGCCGAGCGCATGACGCGATCCGCATCCGATTCCAGCTGGTCGATCTCCTCACAGGTCTTGAGGGCCGCGGCCGCCGTCTTGGCATCGCCGATGTCGTCGAGCAGGGCCACGGCATCCTTCAGGCGCTCGCAGCTCTTCACGCACAGGTCCGTGAGGCGCACGATCTCGTCCGTCATCCGGCGCACGTCGTACAGCGCCATGGTTTCCGCGGCGTCCTGCATCAGGTCGGCCACGTCGTCCATCGTGTTGATCAGCGAGTGGATCTGCTCGCGGTCGATCGGGGTGATGAAGGTGGTGTGCAGGAGGCGGTTCACTTCCCGGGTGACCTGGTCTGCTGCGCTTTCCGCGGTGTCGACCTCGACGTTGTACTTCTCACGCAGCTGCGGGTCGTTGTAGTGGTGAACCAGCCGGGCAAACGCATGCGCGGCGGCCACGATGTGGTTGGCGTGCTGGTTGAACAGCTCAAAAAAATTGCCCTCACGGGGCAGCAGTTTTCCAAAGATCATGATGGGGCTTTCATGTCACGCCGGTGACACGGTCTTGACACAAGCCTGTCATTTTACCTCTTTGGGGGCGGCGCGCTTACACTTCGGCCCTCGAAAGGCGGCCATGCACCACGACACTTCCACTTTGAGCTGGTCCGACGGCGAGGCCACGCACACTGCCGCGTGGCGCTCGGTTGCCGGGCTGCCCCCGCCGCGCCGCGTTGTGGTGGCAGACGACACGCTCCCGGCCGATCGCGCTTACAAGCTGGCCTGCGAAGGCACGGGTCTGCTGTGGCAGGGCGACTTCCAGAACGCGCGGCACCTGCTGCAAGCACTGCAGCGTCGCATCGACAAACGCCGGCCCAGGTCGCCGGTACCGGTGGCCGATGCAGGCGCAGCCTTCCATGCGCACCGCCAGGCCCAGGGGCAGCGGGCGCGCGTCCTCGGCATGGTCCTGATCCCGTTTGATGTGGGGCACGTGTGCCCGCTGCGTCGCGCGCCCGATGTGCAGGCGGCTTGCGCGGCCGTGTTCGGCCCGGGTCATGAGCCCGGCGTGATGCCGCTGCGCGACCTGCTCGGGCTGATCGGCGCGCACGAGTGGCGCAAGAAGGGCGTGCCGCTGACGGCCGTGGGCGGGCGCATCCACGCGCACCACGGCGTGTTCTCGCCGGTGCGCGGCGAGTATGTCGACCTGGTGGCCCAGGCGCCGCTGCCGGCATCCGGGCCGGCGTTCGACATCGGAACGGGCACCGGCGTGCTGGCGGCTGTGCTGGCCCGTCGCGGTGTGCAGCCCATCGTGGCCACCGACCTGTCCGCGCAGGCGCTGGCGTGCGCACAAGACAACCTGAGCCGCCTGGGGCTGGCTCAGCAGGTGACCCTGCAGCAGGCCGATCTGTTTCCGCCCGGGCGCGCCACGCTGGTGGTGTGCAACCCGCCGTGGTTGCCGGCCAAGCCCACCTCGCCGCTGGAACACGCGGTGTACGACCCGGACAGCCGGATGCTGCGTGGCTTTCTGAGCGGCCTGCGGGATCACCTCACCGCAGACGGTGAAGGCTGGCTCATCCTGTCGGATCTGGCCGAGCACCTGAACCTGCGCAGCCGCGAATCGCTGTTGCAGTGGATCGCGGAAGCAGGGCTGGTCGTGGCCGGGCGGCTGGACGCCCGCCCGGTTCACCCGAAGGCCAGCGACCCCACCGACCCGCTGCACCGGGCGCGCGCCCGCGAGGTCACCTCGCTGTGGCGGCTGCGGGCGGCACCCGCAGCCTGAGCCCGATCAAGGGCGGCGCCACGTGAGTTGGGCGCTCTGGAAGATGCTGGCGAGTTCGCCCGAGTCCATCAGCGTGTTCATGGCGGTCTGCACCGCCACGGCCAGGGGTTCGGCTTCGCGCTTCACCGCGCAGCCGATCACCCAGCCGCCACCGGCGCGCGGCGACGGGAAGGGTTCGACCGCAAAGCGCTTGTCTGCGGCCAGCACATGCAGCAACTCGGAGTTCATGCCCGCAGCCACCTGAATCTCGCCACGCAGCAGCGCCTGCGCCGCCGCCACGCCGTCCTTGAACGTCGTCTTCAGGCGGGGCTGCAAGCTGCCGCCTTCGGCATTGGCCAACAGCCAGCCGGCCAGCGTCTGGCCTGCCACGCCAAGGTCCAGGCCCTTCAAGGCGTCCAGGCCCTTGAGCTCGGACACCTGCTCGCGGTTGCGAGCGACCATCACCCGCTCACGCCAGTACGGCGCAAAGATGTTGACCTGCGGGTTCGCGTTCATCAGCGGCGCCTCGACGGGCACGTGCAGCATCAGGTCGGCCGGGCCGTAGCC
The DNA here is from genome assembly GCF_003100395.1 of Aquabacterium olei. Lineage (NCBI taxonomy): Bacteria > Pseudomonadati > Pseudomonadota > Betaproteobacteria > Burkholderiales > Sphaerotilaceae > Aquabacterium > Aquabacterium olei. The sequence goes on along the minus strand of NZ_CP029211.1, from coordinate 176,290 downwards.
CAGGTAGTGCCCCTTCCAGACCATGAAGCGCAGGTCGTCTTCCATGTCTTCGCCGCCGGGGAAGGGCAGCAGCTTGGCCTTGACGCCCAGCTGCGCAGCGATCGCCTGGGCCAGCAGGGCGTCGATGCCGCCATGGCCCTTCTCGGTGCTGAAAGGGGGCAGGTCGTCGTAGACGGCGACGGTCAGCACGCCACGGGACTTGATCTGCTCGAGGTTGCCGGTTTCGGCGCGCGCGAGCCCGGGCAAGCCCAGCGCGCCTGCGCCAGCCAGGCCCGCGAGGGCCATCTGACGCAGCATGTCGCGGCGATTGGGTTGGTGCATGTCTGTCTCCTTCTAGCTGTCTTTCAGGCACTGAAAACACGATGGGCCTGGCGGAGGGAGGCCAGGCCCGTGAGGGACAACCCTGAGCCAGGATCCGGCTTGCAGGTTGTGATGCAACGGCACTGTCTCAGTTCATGAGCCAGTCCGCATGCTGGATCAGAACGCCTTTTCGCGGCGCGACACCAGGTAGGCCTTGATGGCCCACATGGCTTCCTGGTTCAGGATGCCTTCGAACGGCGGCATGTAGACGGCGCCATTGCGGGTGCGGCCATTGCGCACGGTGGTCAGGTAGTAGTTGTCGACATCGGCGACGCAGGCTTCGCGCTTGCGCTGGTTCAGCGTGGCGCACTCGTTGTCAAGCTTGCGCAGGTCAGGAGCGATGCCGCCGGAGATGGCGTCGATGCCGTGGCAACGGGCGCAGTTCTGACCGAAGGCCGACGTGCCGATCTCGATGGCCTTCTTGTTGCCGACGTAGGGGTTGGTGGCGAGCCATTCCTTGCCCAGCTCGGACAGGCCGGCGGTGTCCACAGCCTGGGGAACGACGTCACCATGGGCCATTGCGGCGAGGCTGCTGCTGGCAAGAAGAACGGCGAGGGCGGAACGGCGAAGCCAGCTGGCGGTGTGGTGAGTCATGGTTTGTCTCCAGGGGTCCGGGGGTCTAACGATGGGGCTGTTTTCGCAAAGGCCATGCCACCGGTCGATCTGCCGTCAAAGCCGAGGGCTAACCCTGATACAGGGTGCGCCTCGGGCCGGGTGACACGGCTTTGACCGGCACATGGTGATGGAGCACGTGACACACCGGCCCTCGGGTTTGCACCCAAGGGAGACCCCTGATCTGTCCCACCGTGGAGCATGTGACAGTCCCTGAAACCGCCCGGAACCGCGTGGAAATCGGCCCTTTCGGGGCGGCACATGCCTTGCTCAATCGCCCCCCATTGCATAACAAACACAAGAGGCGACAAACGATGGCATCCACCCTGTGGCGGCCCCTGGCAGTCTGGCTGCTCACGCTGCTGGCGTGCCTGGTTTTCCTGCCGGCGCGCGCTGGCGTGATGGATGGCGCATCCATGAAGCAGGCCTTCCCCCTCCCGTTGGTGGTGGGTGAGAAGGACAAGGCGCTCCCGGTCTGGCCCATCTACAAGCAGGAAGCCACCGAGACCATTCTGGTGGGCTACGCGTTTGAATCGATCGACCTTGCGCCCCTGCCCGGCTTCTCGGGTGTGCCCGTGAACCTGCTCGTGCTGCTCGATGCGCAAGGCGGCTTTCGCGATGTGCGCGTGCTGTCGCAGCACGAGCCGGTGTTTCTGGATGGCCTGGGCCCGGAGCCGCTCGAGAAGTTCGTCGCTCAGTACAAGGGGCTCAATCTCAAGCAGCACGTGAAGATCGACAGCCGCGCCAAAAGTGCCGGACAGGACGCCAGCGCGAACGTCATCATCGACGGCGTGGCGAAGGCCACGGCATCGGTCCGCATCGTGAACCAAAGCTTGATGTCGTCGGCTCTGGCCGTCGCCCGCGCGAAGATGGGCTTTGCGGAAGGGCGCGACCCGTCGTTGATCGGCCGAATTCGTGAGGACGTGTTCGAGCCCCTGGACTTCAATGCCCTGCAGAGAGCGGAGCTGGTGACGCGGCAGACGCTGCGCAACCGCGATGTCGAGGCCGCGTTTGCCGGTTCCGTGGGCGAGGGGCAAGATGAAGAAGCTAGGCGCAATCCAGGTGGCCTCTTTACGGAATGGATGGTGTTGCATCTCAACGTGCCCACCGTGGGCCGCAACATCCTGACAGAAAAGGGTTGGCGGTACCTGAAGACCTGGATCGAGCCAGGCGACCATGCCTTTCTGGTGGCCACCCGCGGGCGTTACAGCTTTGTGGGCGAGGACTACCAGGGTGGGGCCGTGCCCACCCGCTTGACGCTTAGCCAGGGCGGGCTGCCGATTGAACTGCGGGATCTGGACGTGGACGACAAGATTCGCCTTCCAGAGGACTGGAGGGGCGCGGATGTGCACTGGAAGGTCTTCAAGGTCATCAGCCAGGCCAGCCTCGACCCGACGCAGCCGATGAAGTTTGCGCTCAGCGTGACCCGTGAAAAGGGTTTGATCCTTCCTGAGAAGGTCCGTAAGGAGTTCGAGATGGAGATCCAGCTCCCCGAGGACTACGCCATTCCCTCAGGCAATGAACAGCAAAGCTGGAAGACCAGCTGGACGGGCCGCAAGCTCGACCTGTCTGTGCTCGCTGTGGGCCTGGCGCTCCTTACGGTGATGCTGGCGCGCCCCGCCTGGCTTGTGCGCGACGAGCGGCGCATGCGCTGGGTGCGCAACGCCTACCTGCTCTACACCCTCGGTTTCATTGGCTGGTTTGCACAGGGACAGCTGTCCATCGTCAACCTCACTGGCATCCTGCAGGCCATCGTCAACGGCCGCAGCCTGGGTTTCCTGCTGTACGACCCGATGACGGTGCTGCTGTGGGGCTATGCGGCCCTCACCTTCTTCGTGTGGGGCCGGGGCACCTTCTGCGGCTGGCTCTGCCCGTTCGGTGCCTTGCAGGATCTGATCAGCCAGCTGGCCGGCTACCTCGGTGTGTACAAGAAGTGGAAGCGCCGCGCTGTGCCGCGCGTCTGGGACCGCCGTCTCAAAGGGGTCAAGTACGTGGTCCTGGCCGTCATCGTCGCCCTGGCGCTGATCCCCGGCTCGAACCTGGTGGACTCGGCGGTGGAGGTCGAGCCCTTCAAGACGGCCATCACGCTGGCCTTCGTGCGCAGCTGGCCCTTTGTGGTGTGGGCGGTGGCCATGGTGCTGCTCAGTGTCTTCGTCTACAAGGGCTACTGCCGCTACCTGTGCCCGCTGGGTGCCACGATGGCGATCTTGGGGCGGGCGCGTTTGCTGCGCTGGATTCCGCGCCGTGTCGAGTGTGGGCAGCCCTGCCAGACCTGCCGCCACCGTTGCGCCTACCAGGCCATCGAACCCCAGGGTCAGATCGACTACAACGAGTGCTTCCAGTGCATGGACTGCGTGGCAATTCATGACAGCGATACGCGTTGTGCCCCATTGATCAGCGCCCGAAAGGGGCAGACGATACCCATCAGAACAATCAAGGAGCAGGTGGCATGAACACGACCCGCCGTCGCCTCTGCCAGGCCATGGGCCTGGGCACCCTCTGGGCGCTGGGCACAGGTCACACCGCGCCGGCCACCACCGAACTGGTGTGGCGCGAGCGCCGCCTGCAAGGATTCGGCACGACGCTGACCCTCAAGGCCGCCCATTCCGACATCGGTGCGCTCGCGGATGCGCTGGACGAGTCGGTCGCGCTGCTGCAGCACCTCGACCAGATCCTCAGCCTGTTCCGCGAAGACAGCGCGGTGCGGCAGTTGAACGACAAGGGCGAGCTGAAGAAGCCGCCGGCCGAGCTGGTGAAGGTGCTGGAGGTGGCGCAGTCCATCTCGGCGCGCTGCGATGGCAAGTTCGACGTCACGGTGCAACCGCTGTGGGATGCCTTCGAGGGCGCCCGGCGGCGTGGCGGTGTGCCGGACGAACGGCGGCTGGCCGCGGCACGGGCGCTGGTGGGCTGGCGCAACATGCAGGTCGAGCCTGAGCGCATCCGCTTCTCGCAAAAGGGCATGGGGATCACCCTCAACGGCATTGCGCAAGGCCACGCGGCAGACCGCGTGAAGGCCTTGCTGCAGTCCTATGGGGTGCAGCACGCCCTGATCGACACCGGCGAATGGCTGCCGGTGGGGCGCAGCGTGCGCCAGGTGCCGTGGGTGCTGGGCGTGGCCGATCCGCGCGACGAATCCCGCTTCATCACCCGGCTGGTGGCCGATGGCCGGGCGCTCGCCACGTCGGCGGACAGCACCACGACCTTCACGGCCGACTTCCGCAACCACCACATCTTCGATCCGCGCACTGGCCGATCGCCGCTCGGGCTTTCGGGGGTGACGGTGGCGGCGCCGAGCGGCGCGCTGGCCGATGCCCTCACCAAGGTGTTTTTCGTGGCCGGGCCGGATCAGGTCGACACGCTGGCCAGGCAGTGGGGCGTGGACGTGCTGTGGGTGGACAAGCAGGGCAACCGGGGCGTCACGGCCGGGCTGCGCGAGATCTGAGCGGCCACGACGCGATCGCTCAGTCGACCAGGCCTTCCTCCAGGGCCAGGCGGTAGAGCTGGATGTCTGATCGGACGTTCAGCTTCGATCGGATGGCCGACAGCTGATTGAAGATGGTCTTGGGACTCAGCTTGATGTGGGCGGCGATGTCGTTGGGTGTCAGGCCATTGGCCGTCATGCGAAGGATCTCGAATTCGCGAGGCGTCAGGTCGTGTAGCGGGGATCCGCCGCCTGCTGCGTGCTGAGCCAGGATCTCGACGATGTCCGAGGACAGGGCCCGCTGCCCCGCAGCCACCTTGCGCAGCGCCGACAGCATCTCCATCGGGCGAGCGTATTTCGTGACATAGCCAAGAGCACCGTACCGCAAAGCCTGGCTCACATACACGCAGTGGTCGTACATGCTGAAGACCATGATGCGGAGATGAGGGTAGCGTCCGCCCAGGCGCTTGATGCCTTCGATGCCACTTTCCCCCCTCAAAGCCAGATCCATCACCGCCACGTTCACCTCGTGTGATCGCATGGCCTCCTGTGCCTCGGCAATGCACTCGGCTTCGGCAATCACCCGAAGGCCGGGCTCGTTGTCGATCAGGCGCTTATAGCCAGCGCGGACCACGGCATGGTCGTCCACCAACATCACGTTGATCGTCATCTCGATCTCGTTGCCTTTCTTTGTGATGGCCTGTGCATTGATGTCGCGACAGATCGCGTGCCAATTTGAAGCACCGGATGTCCCAGGCCATGTCAGCTGACCGCCATCTGGAGCGTCTCGCGGGGCGATATTGCGGGTTGCCACTTAGGCTCATTGACTGAGCCAGTCGGGATTCGATCCGATGACGGGTTCGATGCACCGTCGCGGCTGACGACTTTGATGGAAATCCGGACTTGGGTTTGCAGCCCGAGATCATTTCAGGAAGGCTTCCCGATCGGCAAGGGAAGAATTCCCTGAATCCCGGGTCGGATGGGCATGAGAGGTGCGTTTTGAACACCGTGTGCAGACCCGCACACCTGTTCCACCTCACAAACACTGGAGACCCTCCATGACGATGTTCCTCAAGCCCGCCTCGCATCGCAGGACAGCGAGCCCCGTTCTTACTCTGATTGCGGCTGCCTGCCTGCTGATTGGTGCGGCCGCCGAAGCCAGAAAGGTAACCTGGGAGGACATCGTCAACGACGACAAGACGACAGGCGATGTGCTGAGCTACGGCATGGGCATGAAGGCACAGCGCCACAGCCCGCTCAAGAAGATCAACAAGGACAACGTCGCCAACATCGTCCCGGCATGGAGCTTCTCGTTCGGCGGTGAGAAGCAGCGTGGTCAGGAAGGCCAGGCGCTGGTGCACGATGGTGTGGCCTACATCACCGCCTCGTATTCGCGCGTGTTCGCCGTGGACGTGCGGACCGGCAAGCGACTCTGGGAGTACGAAGCCCGGCTGCCGGACGACATCCGCCCGTGCTGTGACGTGGTGAACCGCGGCGCAGCGATCTACGGCAACAAGCTGTTCGTCGGCACCCTGGACGCCGGCATCATCGCGCTGGACAAGGACACCGGGAAGCTGATCTGGAAGGAACGCTTTGCGGATCACAAGGTGGGCTACACGATGACCGGTGCACCGTTCGTCGTGAAGGACCAGAAGACGGGCCGCGTGCTGTTGATCCACGGGTCGTCAGGCGATGAGTTCGGTGTGGTGGGCTGGCTGTTCGCACGCGACCCGGAGACCGGAGAAGAGGTGTGGGCCCGGCCGTTCGTGGAGGGCCACAAGGGCCGTCTGAATGGCAAGGACGGCTCGTACACCGGTGACCCGAAGGCCCCCTCGTGGCCCCGTGACAAGGACGGCAAACTCGTCGAGGCATGGAGCCACGGTGGAGGCGCGCCCTGGCAGACGGCGAGCTTCGACGTCGAGACCAACACCATTGTCATCGGCGCTGGCAACCCCGCGCCGTGGAACACCTGGAAGCGCACGAAGGAAGGCGACGACCCCCGCAACTGGGACAGTCTGTTCACCTCGGGACAGGCGTATGTGGATGCATCCAATGGCGAGCTCAAAGGCTTCTATCAGCACACCCCGAACGATGCCTGGGACTTTTCCGGCAACAACTCGATCGTGCTGTTCGAGTACAAGGACAAGAACGGCAAGCTGGTGAAGGCCGGTGCACACGCCGACCGCAATGGCTTCTTCTATGTGACCGACCGCACCAAGCTGGCCACAGGCAGCGGCTATCCCAACAAGCCGACATCGTTGATCGGTGCATGGCCATTCGTGGACGGGATCACCTGGGCCAAGAGCATTGACCTGAAGACCGGGCGTCCCGTGGAAACGGGGAATCGCCCACCCCAGCCCAAGGACGGGCAGGAAAAGGGCGAGACCGTATTCGTCTCGCCGCCGTTTCTGGGAGGCACGAACTGGCATCCGATGTCCTACAGCCCCGATACCGGGTTGTTCTACATTCCGGCCAACCACTGGGCGATGGACTACTGGACCGAGCACCTGACCTACAAGCCCGGTTCAGCCTATCTGGGGCAGGGGTTCCGCATCAAGCGCCTGTTCGATGACCACGTGGGCATCTTGCGCGCGATTGACCCGAAGACCGGCAAGATCGCGTGGGAGCACAAGGAGACCTTCCCCCTGTGGGCCGGGACCCTGACCACCGCCGGCAACCTCGTCTTCACCGGCACCACCGACGGCTACGTGAAGGCCTTCGATGCGAAGACCGGCAAGGAGTTGTGGAAGTTCCAGACGGGCTCCGGCATCGTCTCGGTGCCGGTCACGTGGGAAACCGATGGCGAGCAGTACATCGGCGTATCGAGTGGCTTTGGTGGCGCGGTGCCGCTGTGGGGCGGTGACATGGCAGCTTTGACCAAGCAGGTCACACAGGGTGGGTCGTTCTGGGCCTTCAAGCTGCCGAAGGCCAGGAAGTAAGCGTTTCCCAACTTGCAACAGGTAGAGCGGGGGCCATGCCCCTGCTCTGCGCACTTACTTCCACCGGAGAACCCGCCATGGCTTTCTGCGTCGCGCGTCTGCTCATCATTGCTGCAGCGCTTTTCACCACCGGCCTGCGTGCCGCGCCCCCTGCAGGGGAGAGCCCGGGCTTTGTGCCGATGGTGGTCAACGGTTGTCCCATCTGGCCCTACACCCGTTGTCCCGGGGCGGATCTCCGGCACGCAAGGCTGGCCGGGGCCAATCTGGTGGGTGCGGACCTCACCGGGGCCAAACTGATCCGTGCAGACCTGCACGCTGCCAACCTCGCTGGTGCACTGCTTGACGATGCCGACCTCACGGCGGCGAAGATGAACCATGTCAACGCCCCTGCCGCCACGTTTAGAAGGGCCCGCCTTGTCGGAACCGACCTCGATCAGGCACGCCTGATGCGCAGCGACTTCAGTGAGGCCGACTTCACGGGTGCCAACCTCGAGATGGCGCGCTTGCAGTTTGCATGGCTTGCCAGGGCGCGCATTGCGGGTGCCAATTTGCAGGAGGCGAAGTTCGTCACGACCAACTTGCGTGGAGCGACGTTCGAAGGCAACTTCCTCCGTTACACCATCTTCCCGGATTCCGACTTTGAGGGGTGCGAAGGGTGCCCCGACAAGGAGAACTGGAAATGAGCGTCAACGCCAGCCATCCCTTGAGCCGGTGCGGGGCCCTGTTGATGACGGCCATCATGAGTGGCCTTGTCTGTGCGGCGCCAGGCCCCGTGCTTCCTTTCTTCGACGCGACGACATTGCCCGCTGTGGCCGCGGGCAGCGAGCCCAACCCTTACCGCAACCATGAGGCGCGCGCCCGGATCGTGGAAGTGGGGCGCACCGTGTACAACCAATCTTGCGCGGTGTGTCATGGTGCGGATGCCACCCGGATGGGGCCTGCCCCTTCGTTGCGCGCCGTGGGGCGCTTCTGCCTAAGGATCACCGAGACCTCGCTGAAATCGCGCTGCGTTGCAGACGCAGACCATTACTTTTACAAGTCGGTGATGGAAGGCAAGGTGAAGCTCGGTGTGACACACATGCCAGCCTGGCGGGACGTTCTGTCGTCCGAGGCGGTATGGGCGGTGCGAACATTTCTGGAGGCGCCGCCTCCTGCCGAGCAGAAGCCCTGATGTCTGTCGTGCTAGGCCTGGTGCTCGATGTGGGCCACCGGGATCTGTACCTCGATGCGCAAGCCCTGGCCTGGCAGTACATGCCGGAACGCAATCGATCCGTTCAATGAGCACACGCGTTCACGCATGCCGACCAGGCCATGACCCTGTTGTCCTGGAGCGAGCTCGCTGGGTAGGCCGCAGCCATCGTCTTCGATGCGGAGGTTCACGAGGCGGGCTGTGCCATCGGGCCGTGTCTCCACCTGCGTGCTGACATGCACGTACGATGCACCTGCATGTCGGGCCACGTTGGTGAGCGCCTCCTGCACCAACCGATACAGCGCCACGGCCACTTCATCGGGGATGCTGGCCTGCAGCCCTCTGGGTATCAGGCTGCATGACACGCCGCTTTGCTGTTCCCAACGCTCGCACAGCGTTTGCAGCGCGGCCTCCAGGCCCAGCGAGTCGAGATCGGGCGGGCGGAGCCTGCCAAGCATGTCGCGCACAAGCAGGTTCAACCGGGTGGCCGATTCGGTGATCCGGTGCGCGCTCTCGACGATGGGCTCATCTGTGCTTCGCTGCTGGATGTAGCTGGCGTCGGCTCGAATGGCGGTGCAGCTCTGTCCGAACTCGTCGTGCAGCTCGCGTGCAAGGGCACGCCGTTCCTCGTCCTGAATGCGCAGCAGGGCTTGGGAGAGGCGGCGGTTGTCCTGAAGCAGCGCTTGCGCATGACGTTGTGCCGCGATGCGCCCCCGCAGTGCGGCACGAGACTCCGTGGTGCGCTTCCACGAGTACCAGCTCATTCCGATGGCGAGAACCAGAGCGGTCATGGGCAGCTCGTCGATCTGCCAGTGCTCTTGGCCTCGTGTCATGCCGAGTACGTACTCGAACGCTTCAAAATGCGCGGCCAGGGCGAAGTACACAAGCACGGCGCAGAGCACGAACAAGGCGTCCCGCGCGGCGGTGGAGGGCGGTGCTGCGGGCTCGATGTCAAGGATCGGTTCTTCTTCCATGGTTGACACCATAGAAGAAAAACCCGCTCTTTACAGGGCGGCCTTGACAATGGCCTGCAGGTGCTCGTCGGTGATCTTCGGGTTCTTCAGAAAGTAGTCGGGCGTGGCGCACACGGCGGTGGACTGGCTTTTCGCGCACAGGCTTTTTGGCTTCTTGATCTGGAACCCTTCTGCGCCGACGCCCGACACCGGCGCCACGGCTGGGCCGGCTGCCTGCTTCCAGAAGGCGTATTGCTCGGCTGTTCCGAGACGCAGGATCAGCAGCAGTTCGCCGCTCTGCGTCTTGTACGAAACATCGGAGTAGGTCATGCCGTACTTGGTGTGGGTCACCTTCTCGTGCTTGACCCCGGTGATGCCGAGTGTTTTCTCGATCAGGCTATCAGGCACTTCGGCCGCGTGGACGGAGCCACTGGAGAGGATGAGCGCGATGGCGGAGGCAGTCAGAAGCTTCATGAGGCGTGACAGCGGAAGGTTGCGGAACGGCCAGTGTAGGCAGCCACCGCGTCGGTGAATGCTAACCGCCGGTAACGAACGCGTCGAGAAGCGGTGAAGCGCCGGAAGCGCGGCGCATTTCCCTAGTGTTCCGTCCCGGCATAGATCCACATCGGGATCGTGCTATGAATCGCCCCGGAGCTCCTAGACGCTTGTGAGCCTCAAACTACTGGCCCAGAAGGAGCCGAGATGAGCACCAAGCGTTACCCTGAAGAATTCAAGATCGAGGCGGTCAAGCAAGTGACCGAACGCGGCCACACGGTGGCCGATGTGTCGAGTCGTTTGGGCGTCAGCGCGCACAGCCTGTACAAGTGGATCAATGAGGCCAGGCAGCCGGCCGATGCGCGCCACAGCCAGCTGTCTCAGGCCGAAGAGTTGCGCCGTCTGAAGGCCGAACTCAAGCGCGTGACCGAGGAGCGCGACTGAACCGCCCCGGCTTCTGCGGAGGCCAGTTGCTTTGAGTCAGACGTTGATCGCGGCCTGACTAGCGCGTTGGGAATGGTATCGGTCTTCGAACTCGGCAGGTGGCCTGTAGCCCAGGGGTGCCATCAGCCGATGGTGGTTGAACCAGGCGACCCATTCCAGCGTCGCCAGCTCGACCGCCTGCTTCGTCTTCCACGGCCCGCGGCGGTGAATCACCTCGGCCTTGTAGAGCCCGTTGATCGTCTCGGCCAGCGCGTTGTCGTAACTGTCACCGCGGCTGCCGACGGAGGGTTCGATGCCAGCCTCGGCCAAGCGCTCGCTGTAGCGAATCGACAGGTATTGCGACCCCCTGTCGGAATGACAGATGAGCCCGTCCTTCTCGGTCGGCCGCCGGGCGTACAACGCTTGTTCCAGAGCGTCGAGGACGAACTCCGTGTGCATCGAGCTGCTCTGGCGCCAACCGACGATCCGACGGCTGAACACGTCGATCACGAAGGCCACGTAGACCCAGCCTTGCCACGTCGAGACGTAGGTGAAGTCGGTGACCCACAGCTGGTTCGGATGGTCGGCCTTGAACTGCCGATTCACACGATCCAACGGGCATGGCGCCTTCGGGTCAGGCACCGTCGTGCGCTGTCGCTTGCCTCGGCGAACTCCCTGCAGGCCGTGCTGGCGCATCAAGCGCTCCACGGTGCAGCGCGCGATGTCGATGCCTTCTCGACGCAGTTGGTGCCAGACCTTGTCGGCACCGTAGACCCCGAAGTTCGCCTGCCACACGCGACGAATCTGCGGCGCCAGTTCAGCGTCGCGCAAGCTGCGTCGGCACAGCAGCGCCGGGTCGCGTTGACAGGCCGCGTGCCGCCAGTACGCCGACGGGGCGATCTGCAGCACGCGGCAGATCGACTCGACCCCGAATTCTTGGCGATGCCGGTCGACGAACGCCTTCAGGACTTGATGCGGCGGTCGAGCTCCGCCTGGGCGAAAAACGCGCTGGCCAGCTTCAGAATCTCGTTGGCCTTGCGCAGTTCGCGCACCTCGCGCTCGAGATCTTTGATGCGCTGCGCTTCCGCCGTCGTCGGCCCACCGCGCAGGCCGTGGTCGCGCTCGTGCTGCTTGATCCAATTGTCCAGCGTCTGCGCCGTGCAACCGATCTTGCCGGCGATGGACTCGATGGCCGCCCACTGTGACGGGTGCTCATCTCGGTGCTCCAGCACCATGCGCACCGCGCGCTCGCGAACCTCGGGGGAATACTTCGAACTTCTCATCTTGGCTCCATCATCTCAAACGAGGGAGCCTCCTTCAAAGCCGGGGCGGTTCATGTCTAGGGAAGCCGGGGCGATTCAGCCATCACATACGCCTGGCCATAAAAATGCCTAATGCATGGCCAGTGTTGGCGTCCGCTTGACCGACCAGTTAGGCGCGCAAGCACCCCTCGCCCGCACACAAACGAAAAAAAGGCCCCGGCGGTGGAGTAGCGCCGGAGCCTCTTGAAAGAGCCCTGGGTCACAGGGCCTCTGCAGAAATCACAGGAAGATCACAGAATCACTTTGCGAGCTTGAAGACCCACACCGAGCCACCTTGCTCGAGGAAGTTGACCTTCTTGGCCACTTCGCCGCCCCACAGGGGAACCGCGCCGCCCCAGCCCGACACGACGGCCACATACTGCTCGCCCTTGTCTTCCCAGGTGATCGGAGGCGCAACCACGCCGGAGCCCGTCTGGAACTCCCACACGATCTTGCCGGTCTTGGCGTCAGCTGCCTTCAGGTAGCCTTCCGGGGTGCCCCAGAACACCAGGTCGGAGGTGGTCAGCACACCACCCCACAGCGGGGCGTTGTTCTTGACTTCCCAGACGATCTTGCCGGTCTTCGGGTCGATGGCGCGCATCGCACCGATGTAGTCGTCAAAGACGGTCTTAATGGTGAAGCCGGCGCCCAGGAACGCAGCACCCTTCTTGTAGCCGATCGGCTCGTTCCAGATGTCCATGCCCCATTCGTTGGCCGGCACGTAGAACAGGCCGGTGTTCGGGCTGTAGGCCATCGGCATCTGGTTCTTGCCGCCCAGGAAGGACGGGGCGTTGAACACGGTCTTGCCCTTCTTGCCGTCGCCAGCAGCCGGGTCACCCGGACGGCTTTCCGGGTTCTCGATCGGACGGCCGGTCTTCAGGTCGATGCCCTTGGCCCAGGTGATCTTCTTGACGAAGGGGAAGGCGTTTTCCAGCTTGCCGTTGGTCGCGTCCAGCACGTAGAAGAAGCCGTTACGGTCGGCCTTGGCGCCCATGCGCTTGCCGTTCATGTCGAAGGTGACGAACTCGTTCACACCGTCGAAGTCCCAGCCGTCATGCGGCGTGGTCTGGTAGTGCCACTTGATCTGGCCCGTCTTGATATCGATGGCGACGGTCGAGGCCGAGAACAGGTTGTCGCCCTTGCGGGTGTGGCTGTTCCACGGAGCCGGGTTGCCGGTGCCGAAGTAGGCCAGGCCGGTCTTGGCGTCGTAGGTGCCGCCGAGCCAGGTGGCAGCGCCGCCGGTCTTCCACAGGTCACCCGACCAGGTGGCGTTCCGGGTGCCGGAGATGCCGTTTTCCTTCTTGTTGCCGTCCTTGTCGTAGGTGTAGCCCATGTGGCCTTCCACCGTCGGGCGCACCCAGACCAGGTCGCCGGTCTTGGGGTTGCGTGCTTCCACGCGGCCCACGATGCCGAACTCGCCGCCCGACACGCCGGTCAGCAGCAGGCCTTCGGCGATCAGCGGAGCGGCCGAGGCGGAGTAGCCGGCAGCGTAGTCGTCGATCTTTTCCTTCCAGACGATTTCACCGGTGTCCTGGTTCAGGGCAACCAGCTGGGCGTCCAGCGTGGCGAAGATCACGAGGTTGTCATACAGGGCGGCGCCGCGGTTGATCACGTCGCAGCAGGGCATGATGCCTTCGGGCAGACGGTGCTCGTACTTCCACAGCTTCTTGCCGGTCTTCACGTCGAGCGCGTAGATGCGCGAGTAGGAGCCGGTGACGAACATCTTGCCGTTGTGAACCAGCGGCTGCGACTCCTGACCGCGCTGCTTTTCACCACCGAACGAGAACGACCAGGCCGGAACCAGCTTGGCGACGGTCTTGGTGTTGATGCTCTTGAGCGGCGAGAAGCGCTGACCCTCGGTGCCGATGCCCCACGAGAGGACGTCGCCGGTCGTCTTGGCGTCGTTGGCCAGCATGGCGTCTGTGACCTTGGCTTGGCCGCTGAACGAGGCCAGGCCGGCGGCCATCAGGAGGGAAAGGGTCTTCAACTTCATTCGAGTCTCCTCAGTGTTGGGGGAAGGACGAGGTCTGCAGAGGGCAAAGCCCGTGCCAGTTTGATTCGGGCCCCAATCGCGCATCGCTGACACAGTGGCGGCAGTTGACGCGGCTTTGGCCTGCGCGGAGCGCAGGGTTTACCCAAAAGACTGTGCCACCCGACACGCTGAACACTGCTCCAGCATGAAGCAATGGTTCGGTGGCGGGTGGCACGAGGGAGCGAAGCAGTGCGGTGAGCGCCTCGCCAGGCCGTTGGTTCAAGGGAAAACCCGCGCCGGGCGCGGGCAAATTTCCCTTGCTGCGGGTTTTCCTTAGGGCGTGATCAAGGGATCATCCAGGTCAGCCAGTAGGCCTGCGCCATGGTGATCAGGCCCACCAGGAAGGCGAAGAACAGGCTGTGCTTCAGCGTGAAGCGGAACAGGTCCGATTCCTTGCCGACCAGGCCCACGGCCGCGCAGGCCACGGCGATGGACTGCGGCGAGATCATCTTGCCTGTCACACCGCCCGTGGTGTTGGCCGCGACCAGCAGGGTGTCGGACACGCCGACCTGGTGGGCCGTGGTGGCTTGCAGCGAGCAGAACAGCGCGTTCGACGAGGTGTCGGAGCCGGTGAGGAACACGCCCAGCCAGCCCAGGAAGGGCGAGAAGAACGGGAAGGCGGCGCCGGTACCGGCCAGCACCAGGGCCAGCGTGCTGGACAGGCCCGAGTAGTTGGCGACGAACGCGAAGGCCAGCACCATGCCGATCGACAGGATGGGGCGCTTCAGTTCGTTGAGCACCTCGACAAAGGTCTCGACGCAGTCACGCGGCTTGAAGCGCAGCACCACGGCGGTCAGCAGGGCCGAGATCAGGATCGCGGTGCCGGTGGCCGAGAACAGGTCGAGCTTGTAGATGGCTTCGTAGGGCTTGGCTTCGGCCACGATGGGCGCCGACTTGATCACCAGGTTGTGCAGGTGCGGCACTTCGAATTTGAAGACCCAGCTGGCCAGCGGGCCGGCCTTGTCGAACAGGGCCTTGAAGGGCTTGATCGACCAGATGGTGACGATGACCGTGAGGATGATGAAGGGCGACCAGGCCTTGAGGATCTGGCCGGCGGTATAGCCCGAAGCGCGGCCGCGGGCCGGGCCGCCGGTCAGCACGGCGCCGCCGACGGCCGACGCACCCACGCCGTCACCGGCGTTGGCAAAGCGGAAGCTTTCACGCGGCTGCCAGACCTTCAGGAACAGCGTCAGCGAGACCAGGCTCACGAGGGCCGAGGTGATGTCGGGCAGTTCGGGGCCGACGTAGTTGGCGGTGATGAACTGGGTGACGGCGAACGAGCCACCGGCGACCAGGATGGCCGGCCACGTGTCACGGATGCCCTTCATGCCGTTCATCATGAACACCAGCCAGAACGGCACGAACACCGACAGCAGCGGGAGCTGGCGACCCGTCATCTGGCCGATGGCAAACGGGTCGATGCCGGTGACCTTGCCGGCCACGAGGATGGGGATGCCCATGGCACCGAAGGCCACCGGGGCGGTGTTGGCGATCAGGCACAGGCCGGCGGCGTACAGCGGGTTGAAGCCGAGGCCCACGAGTAGCGCGGCGGTGATGGCCACCGGGGCGCCGAAGCCGGCCGCGCCTTCCAGGAAGGCACCGAAGGCAAAGCCCACGAGCAGCATCTGCAGGCGCTGGTCATCGGTGATGGACAGCACCGACGCGCGGATGACGTCGAACTGCCCGGTCTTGACGGTGATCTTGTAGAGGAACACCGCGGTGATGATGATCCACGCGATGGGCCACAGGCCGTAGAGGAAGCCGTAGCCCGCGGCGGCAAAGGCCATGTCGGCCGGCATGCCATAGCCGAGGATGGCCACGGCCAGGCTGATGGCGACTGTGATGGTGCCGGCCACGTGGCCCTTGAGGCGGAACACCGCGAGTGCAACGAAGAAGAACACCACGGGCAGGACGGCGACGGCGGCCGACAGGCCCAGGCTGCCCAAGGGGGCGTAGTTCTGGATCCAGGTGGTCATGGAAAGCGCTTTCGCGCGCAGGCGGGCTTGTGGCCAGCCCTGGCGCTCAGGTTGAAGGGAAGGGGTGCGGCGCGGAGGGCGCCGGGATCAGTCTTGGGTCAGCGGTGCAGAGGTGGTCGCGTGTTCTGTCATGGGTCTCCTCGGTGTCGCGGTGGATGAATGGGTATGCGGGGAATGGAAGGCCGCACCGGGGCGGGCCGCCGTGCAGTCATCGAGCAGGGCTTCGAGGCTGGCGTAGGGGCGGCCGCTGTGCGTGCTCAGACCGATCTGGCAGGTGCGACTGGTGGAGACACCGTGCTCGCAGGCATCGGGCAGGGCGGCGCGCAGGTGGCGCAGGCCGTTGGCGTTCAGCTCGGGCAGGGTGAAGCCCTTGCTGCCGGCAAAGCCACAGCAGGCAATGTCGGGCGCAGTGACCTGGCGGGCACAGGCGCGGGCCACGCGCAGCAGCGCGTCGCGCTGGCCGGCCTTGCTGGTGGCGCAGGGCACGTGCACCGCGAGGTGGTCAAGCTGGCGCACGACGGCCACGCGGGGCAGCACACGTTCGGCCAGGAAGCGGGTGGCGTCGAACAGCTGCAGCCGGGCGTCGAGCTGGCCCGCACGTTGCGCTTCGATGAGGCGCAGCGAGCAGGGCGCGTTGTCGAGGTAGACCGGCAGTCGGCCTTGCTGGCTGGCGACGAGCAGCGCGGCGTTGGTGCGGGCCAGGGCGCTTTGCGCTGCTTCGGTGGCGTTGGCCGACTCGAACGGTTGACCGCAGCACAGCGTGGCGGGGTTGGGCGGGTAGACCGGGGTGAGGCCCGCCTTGGCAAACAGGTTGAAGGTGCGGGTGGCGAGGTTGTCGCCGCCTTGCGGGCTTTCCGCGAAGCAGCGGTTCACGCAGCTGGCGAAATAGACGACCTGGTTGTCTTCGGTGGCGGCCGGCGTGGGGGCGGGGGGCAGCGGTGCGGCCGGGCCCGGGGTGGCGGCCGGTGCGATGGGCAACACCGGGATCACCTTGTGAGCCAGGGTGTTGAGCTTGTGGGTGGCGCGCTCGCCGACCATGCTGCGGGCCAGCTGCAGTGCGCCCAGGCCCATGCGGGCGGTGCCCACCACCGTGCCGAGGTTGCGCTCGATGCGGCTGGCCATGGCAGCGTGCGGGCTCGGGCCCTTGAGCTGCTTCATCAGCGCGCCGGTGTTGATGCCGACCGGGCAGCGGGTGGCGCACATGCCGGTGGCGGCGCACGTGTCGACGCCGGCCCAGCCGTACTCGGCTTCGAGTTCGGCCAGCAGCGTGGGGTCGCTGCCGTCACGGCGCAGTTGCTGGATGCGGCGCCACAGCACGATGCGCTGGCGGGGTGTGAGCGACAGGCCGTTGGACGGGCAGGCGGGCTCGCAGAAGCCGCATTCGATGCAGGTGTCGACGATGGGGTCGGCCGCGGGCAGGCGCTTGAGATCCGCCAGATGCACGTCGTCCCGGTCGCTGATGATGACGTCGGGGTTCAGCAGGCCGGCCGGGTCGAACAGGCGCTTGATGGACCGCATCAGCGCATAACCGTCCTCGCCCCATTCCAGCTTCACATACGGCGCCACATTGCGGCCTGTGCCGTGTTCCGCCTTGAGCGAGCCGCCGAAGTCGACGGCCACCAGCTGGCTGACGGCGTCCATGAAGTCGCTGTAGCGGCGCACTTCGGCGTCGCTGTCGAAGGCCGGTGCGAACACGAAGTGCAGGTTGCCTTCGAGCGCGTGGCCGAACACCAGGGCCTCGTCGTAGTGGAAGCGGTCGAACAGGGCGGTCAGGCCGCGCACGCCCTCGGCCAGCCGTTCCACGGGGAAGGCGACGTCCTCTATCACGCAGGTGCTGCCCACGGGGCGCACGGCACCGACCGCGGGGAACAGGCCCTTGCGCAGCGCCCAGTAGGTGTCGCACACCTTGGGGTCGGTGGAGAAGCCGCTCAGGGCGGCGGGCGAGAAGGTGTGCAGCAGCGTGTCGACGGCCGCGATGTGACCTTGCAGCGCTTGCGCGTCACCGGCGTGCACTTCGATCAGCAGGGCGGCGGCATCCGAAGGCAGGTTGCCGTACATGAAGGCCGGCATGCCGGCCTTGCCTTGCACGGCGGCGATGCTGCGGCGGTCGACCAGTTCCACGGCGGCGACGCGGCCCTGCTCCTTCAGCGCCGTGACGGCGCGGCAGCACACGTCCAGCTCGTCGAACAGGACGAGGGTCGAGGCCTTGTGGGCGAGATCCGGCACGGTGTCGTAGGTGATGCTGGCGATGAAACCGAGCGTCCCTTCCGAGCCGATCATCAGGTGCGTGAGGATGTCCACCGGGTCATCGAAGTCGATGAGCGCGTTCAGGCCGTAGCCGGTGGTGTTCTTCAGGCGGTACTTGTGGCGGATCTTGGCGTGCAGGGCGCTGTTCTCGCGGGCCTGCGTGGCCAGCCAGCTCAACTCCTTCAGCAATTCGGCGTGGCTGATGCGGAAGGCCGCCACATTGGCCGGATCGCTGGTGTCCAGCACGGTGCCATCGGCCAGCATCACGCGCAGCGCGTGCAGCGTGTGGTAGCTGTTCTGCCGGGTGCCGCAGCACATGCCCGAGCTGTTGTTGGCTGCCATGCCGCCGATGCGGGCGGTGGCGATCGAGGCCGGGTCCGGGCCGATCTTGCGGCCATAGGGACGCAGCGTGTCGTTGGCATGCTGGCCAATCACGCCGGGCTGCAGGCGGATGCGGGCGCCTTCGTCCAACACCTCCTGCTGCGTCCACCCCTCGTTGACGAGCACCAGCACCGAATCACTGACCGCCTGGCCCGACAGGCTGGTGCCGGCGGCACGCAGCGTGAGCGCCACCTGGTGGTGGTGCGCCAGGCGCAGCAGCGTGGCGACTTCGGCTTCGTTGCGCGCCAGCACGACGATCTGCGGCACGAGGCGGTAGAAGCTCGCGTCCGTCCCATAGGCCAGCGTGCGCAGCGGGTCGGTCAGCAGGCGTTCGGCCGGCAGGTGGCGGGACAGGTCGGCCAGAAAGGCCTGGTGTTGCGGGGTCATCATCGTTGGCGTTCGGCAAGGCGCTCTTGCAGCGTCTTCGGGGCAGGCTTCAGGGCGATGCGGTGCAGGGTCCAGCCCAGCTGCTTGCGCGGCATGAGGCCGCGGAGGCGGGTGGCCAGCCAGGTGTAGGCGCGGTAGCGCAGCGGGTTGGCGTGCAGCCAGGCCCACAGGCGCCAGACGCCGGCCAGGTGCGGGTCGTGCGCAGCGCCCTGGCCCTTGAGCGGGTGGCTCACCGATTGATCCGGCGCGCGAACGGCCTCTTCGCGCAGGCGCAGCAGCAGGTCGGGAATCGGGATGCGGACCGGGCAGACCTCGCCGCAGGCGCCGCACAGGCTGGACGCGGTGGGCAGGTCCTTGGTGTTCTGCAGGCCCAGCAGGTGCGGCGAGATGATGGCGCCGATGGGGCCTGGGTAGGTCGTGCCATAGGCGTGGCCGCCCACGCGGGCGTACACCGGGCAGTGGTTCATGCAGGCGCCGCATCGGATGCACTGCAGGGTGGCGCGCAGCTGCTCGTCGGCAAAGGCCTGGCTGCGGCCGTTGTCCAGCAGCACGAGGTGCACCTGCTTCGGGCCATCGCGCTCACCGTCGCGGCGTGGGCCGCTGATCATGTTGAAGTAGGTGGTGACAGGCTGGCCGGTGGCCGAGCGCGTCAGCAGGCTGTAGAGCGGCGGCACATCGCTCAGGAATTCGACGACCTTCTCGATGCCGGTGATGGCGATGTGCACGTCGGGCACCGTGGTGCACATGCGGCCGTTGCCCTCGTTCTCGACCAGGCACAGCGTGCCGGTTTCGGCCACGGCGAAGTTGACACCCGACAGGCCGACCTTGGCCTGAGGGTAGAGGTCACGGATGGCGTGGCGGCCGATGCGGATGAGGGCGTCGACGTCCTCCGTAAGAGGAGCGCCCGGCACCTTCTCGTGGAAGAGCCGGGCGATCTGCGCGCGCGTCTTGTGGACGGCTGGCATGACGATGTGGCTGGGTTTTTCGCCAGCCAGTTGGACGATGTACTCGCCCATGTCCGATTCGATCGCGGTGATGCCGTGTTCGGCCAGGTGGTGGTTGAGCTCGATCTCCTCGCTCACCATCGACTTGCCCTTGAGCACAAGGTCGCCGCCCGCGGCCACGACCAGGCCGCGGATGATGGCGTTGGCCTGCTCGGGCGTTTCCGCCCAATGCACCTGCACGCCCTTGGCGGTCAGGCGCGCTTCGAGCGTTTCCAGCAGCTCGGGCAGCTTGCTCAGGCAGCGCTGGCGGATGCCTTCGCCCAGCGTGCGCAGCGCCTCGAGCTCGGCGGTGTCGGGGAACTGCGCGGCGCGCTTGGCTTGCAGGAAGTCCATGGCACCGCGGAAGCTGCGACGCTGGCCGGTGTTGCCCAGGGCCTCGTGCGCGCGGGCCTTGAACTCGCGCGAGGGCATGAACTCGAGTTTGTGAACGATCGGCTTCATGCGCAGGCTCCGGTGGCGGTGGCCAGGGCGGTCAGGTCGACCTCGTCGGGCACGATGAGCAGCAGCACCAGGGCGCGGGGGCCGTGGGCACCATAGGCGAGTGTTTGCTGGATGTCGGACGTCTTGGAGGGGCCGGACACGAGCAACGCATTTGTCGGCATGCCGCCCGCGGCCCAGCCTTCGGCCGTCATGGCTTCATGGAAGTGGGTGTGCACCTTGCGGCCGTCCAGCAGGGCGATGTGCAGTGGCGGCACCAGGCTCACGGTGCGAGGCTCGTCGGCATCGGGCCAGAGGATGAGGCTGCCGGTGGCCGCGATGGCCGAGCGCACGGTGGTGAAGCCGGCGTCGATGTCGGTGAAGAGCTCGGCCTTCCAGTGCTCGATGTCGCGGTCAAAGGCGCGGATGCGGGCGGTGCTGCTTGCGTTCTGCAGGCCGGCAGCAGCCCGTGTGCCGTGGGCGGTCTGCGTGGGCAGCAGGATCTGGCGCACACCCTTGTCGGCCACGACCCAGGCGAGGCGCGCCGTCCAGTCGCCTTCGCGCACGAGGTGCACTTCGGTCTGCACCGACTGCATCATGTTCACGAGCCGGGTCAGGCGCTCGGCCAGGGGCCAGCTCGGCGTGTTGCCCGCGTAGTGGCTGGCCACGGCCGTGGCCGCAGGGGGCGTGTGCGCGGCGGGCGCATCGGCCAGGGCACCGCGCAGCCGGGCGAGGATGCGGCCACGCGGCGTGGCGTCGTGGGCGTGCGTGTGGCTCATGCCTTGACCTCCTTGGCGCCTTCCAGGCGCTTCAGCAGGAAGGTGGCCATGTGCTGACCACAGAAGCTGCCGCACTCTGACTTGGCGAGCTTGCCGTTGATGTTGAGCAGGCAGCCGCCATCGGCCGTGATGAAGGTGGTGGCGCCCGTGCCGTGCAGCGCTGCGGCCTTGTCGGCCACCATGGCGCCGGAGATGTCGGGGTGGCGGATGGAGAACGTGCCGCCGAAGCCGCAGCATTCCGATTCGTGGTCGTGCACCACGCGCTCGACACCCGGCAGCGCGTCGACGAGGGCCCAGCCGTGCTGGTGGGTGCCCATCTCGCGCCGGGCCGAGCAGGAGGTGTGCACCGCCACGCGCGTGGGCTCGCCGTGTTGCGGCCAGCTGGGCCGGTGGGTGAGGTCCAGCGTGTTGAGCAGGAAGTCGGTGAGCTCGACCACGCGGGCCGCAATGGCCACGGCACGGGCCTCATCGGGCGTGCCCGCAAACAACTGCGGCCAGTGGTGTTTCATCATCCCTGCGCACGAGCCCGAGGGCACGACGATAGGCCAGTCGGCCTGCGGGAACAGGCCGAGCTGGGCGCGGGCGACGGTCATTGCCTCTTCGCGTTGGCCGCTGGTATAGGCCGGTTGACCGCAGCAGCTTTGTCCCTTGGGCACATGCACGCGCACCCCCTCGCGTTCCAGCAGGGTGATTGCGTCCATGCCCGCGTCAGGCAGGAAAAGGTCCACCAGGCAGGTGGCGAAGAAGTAGACGTCGGTGGGGGCAGTCATGAGCTCTGTGGGCGTGAGGCCGGAAGCCGGGACGCTGGCTGGCCTCGGGTAATTGGTCAAACCAATTTTGGCATCGACAGGGCGTGACTGTAGAAGAGGCGCAAAAGGGGCGTCAACGCCCCGAATTCAGGGTTAACCCTGGCGATAGATAAAATGATGATTGGTCAGACCAATTTGTGGTCTGCCGATCCGATCAGGTGGACTGCCTCAGCGTCCGGATCAGCAGGCCGTGAAGGCTGTCCACGGCCTTGTTGCCGCGCGATTCGCGGCTCCGATAGACCGCCACCTCCATGGGGGCCAGCGGGCCCAGCCCGTGCGCGGCCCCGAGGACCTGCAGGTGAGGCGGGGCACTGCACTGCGTCAGCGCGGCCACGGCCAGCCCGCTGTCCACCGCGGCAATCTGGCCTGCCAGGCTCGAGCTGTTGTAGACAACCTTGTAGCGCCGCCCCTGCTGCGCCAGGGACTGAATGGCCCCGCGCCGGGCCAGGCTGGCCTCTTCGTACACCGCGATCGGCAGCGGGTCGCGTCGCCAGAGCTCGAACTGAGGCGAGCCCACCCAGACCATGGGCTCATGAAACAGCAGGGTCCCGCGCCGCGCGTGGTCGCGCGAGACGAGCGCCAGATCGAGTTCACCCCGCGCCACACGAGGGATGAGGGCGGGCGACTGTTCGCAGTTGAGTTCGATCTCGACCCCGCTGTGCTTCGGCGCAAAGCGCTTGAGCACCGGCGTGAGGTAGCGGGTGGCATAGTCATCCGGCACGCCCAGTCGCACGCGACCCGTCAGCTCGTCGCCATGCAGGGCGCTCAAGGCCTCGGCCTGCAGATCCAGGATGCGTCGCGCGTACCCCAGGAGCATCTGGCCATCCTGAGTCAGCAGCAGCTTGCGTGGCCCCCGGTCGAGCAACCGACGGCCCACGGCTTCCTCCAGCTTCTTGAGTTGCATGCTGATGGCCGACTGCGACCGGTGCACCTCTCCGGTGGCGCTCGACAGCGAGCCCGTGTCCACCACGGCGACAAAGCACTTCAGCCAGTCGATCTGGAGGTTCTGCAGCATTGCCGGCTCCTTTCTATTCGATGATCGAATGCAAGCGATGTGAATTTTGCGCTTTTCGGAAGGCCCCGAATTCATCACAGTGTGAGGCCCAAGCACGAAGATCCTCACCTGCCCTTGTGCCGCTGCCCTCATGACTTCGACCGATCCCGCTACCGTCTCTCAAAGTGAGCTGAACCGTCACCTGGTGTGGACCGGCTTTCGGCAGATGGTGCCCATGGCCTTGTTCGTGATGGTCTTCGGTGCCGCCTTCGGTCTGGCCGCCACCCAGCGCGGTCTGGATGCCCTCTCCGTGGTCTGCATGAGCGCCCTGGTTTTTGCGGGCACGGCGCAGTTCGCGGTGCTGGATCTGTGGGGGCCCGCGATGCCGATGCTGGCCATGGCCCTGACGGTGTTTGCCATCAATGCACGGCACCTTCTGATGGGGGCGTCGCTCTATCCCTGGCTTCGCGACCTGCCACCCGGTCGCCGCTACGGGCTGATGACGCTGGCCTCCGACGCCAACTGGGCCATGTCGATGCAGGCGCTGGCCCGCGGACAGCCAGGCCTGGGCATGCTGCTCGGTGGCGGCGCCGCGCTGTGGGTGTTCTGGGTGCTGGGCACGTGGTTGGGCACGCAAGTGGGCGACCTGATTGCCGACGCCCGCCGGTGGGGGCTCGACATGGTGATGGGCTGCTTCATGCTGGCGATGGCGGTGGGGGGCGAGAAGAACGGGCGCACCTTCGCCATCTGGGGGGTGGCGGCCTGTGCGTCGCTGGCTGCCTATCGCCATCTGCCAGAGAACAGCCATGTGGTGGTGGGTGCGCTGGCCGGGGGCCTGCTGGGCGCCGCGTGGAAGGAAGCACCTCATGGCGATTGACCTTGCTGCTTGGGGCCCCTTCCCGGTGGTCCTCGTCATGGCGGCCGTGACCCTGGCCACCCGGTGGGGCGGCGTCTTCATCATGTCCTTCGTGCCGCTGGGCGAGCGCACGAGGCGCTTCATTGCCGCCATGTCGGGCTCGGTCCTGGTGGCGGTCCTCGCGCCCTTGGCGATGAGGGGGGATGGTGGCGGCCGGCTCGCCTTGCTGTCGACCGCTGTCGTCATGCTGGTGATCAAGAAGCCCCTGCCTGCCATCGCCGCGGGCGTGGTGGTGGCCGCGCTGTTCCGCCAGCTGTGATGCGGCATGGCGCCACACGTGCCGGGGGGGCTGGTGACAGACCTGCTATCGTTGCGGCTCGGCATTTTGGTCAGACCATGAACGACGCCCTCCCCAAGCCCTTGAAACGGGTGAACGTGCCCCGGCTCTCCGATGCCATCGTCCAGCAGATCGAATCGATGATTCTGGAGGGCAGCCTGAAGGCGGGCGATGCGCTGCCCCCCGAGCGGTCCCTGGCCGAGCAACTCGGCGTGTCGCGGCCTTCACTGCGCGAGGCGATCCAGAAGCTCGCCGCTCGCGGCCTCCTCATCAGCCGCCAGGGCGGCGGCACCTACGTGTCCGACCAGCTGGAAGCCAGCTTTTCCAGCCCCTGGCAGAGCATGGTGGCCAGCCACCCCGAACTGCGCCGTGACGTGCTGGAGTTTCGACGGATGCTGGAAGGCAGCACGGCGCGCTATGCCGCCGAACGCGCCACCGAGGCCGATCTCACCCGCCTGCGCGCCGTGGTGACGACGCTGCAGACGGCGCACGCGGCCAAGGACCTCGGAGCCCTGTCCAAGGCCGATGCGGCCTTCCACCAGGCCATTGCCGATGCGGCGCACAACGCGATGTTCAGCCACCTGCTGGCCAGTCTGTTCACGATGATGCGCACCCACGTGCACGACAACATTGCGAACCTGTTTGCCGTCGGCACCGTGTCCAGCGACCTGCTGGCGCAGCACCTGGCGATCTTCCATGCGATCGAGGCGCACGACCCGCCCGCGGCGCAGGCGGCGGCTGAAGCCCACATTGACTTTGTGGACCGCACCCTGGTGCGCATGCGCGACGAAAGCGAGCGCGAGGCCCGCTCGGTGCGCCGGGCCGCCGTGCAGGGCGGCAGCCTGCCCGATCCCTGGCGCGACCGGTGAAGCGGTGGCCGCCCGGCGGCCCCTTCCTTACTTCGACACCGGGTGCGGCACGCCGCGTGCATCGATGCGCACGGTCTCCATGCGCCATGACGCCACGCCCTGGCGGTTCACCTCCATCCAGAGCAGGGCGCCCGTGTTGTTGAGCGGCTTGGTGAAGCCATCGAACACGAAGTTGCCCAGGCTGTAGACCACGGGCTTGCCGTCGATCACCTCCGTGTCCTGCACCAGGTGGGGATGCGTGCCGACCACGGCCGCCGCACCCGCTTCGATCATGCGGCGTGCCAGCGCACGTTGCCGCGCATGCGCCTGCTCATTGTCTTCCTGGCCCCAGTGCATGAAGGGGATGACCACATCGGCCCGGGCGCGCGCCAGGCGGATGTCGTGCAGCACCTGTTCGTCGTCGCTCCAGGCGATGCCGGCGTGGTCGTCGCCGGCTTCGAAGCGCCGGGGGAACATCTCGTTGTAGGCGATCAGCGCAATGCGAACGCCCTTACGCTCGATCACCCGGACCCGGTGCGCTTCGCGCAGATTGCGGCCGCCGCCCACATAGGGCAGGCCGGCACGGTCGAGGCGCGCCAGCATCTCCTCGAAGGCCTCAGCCCCGTAATCGCCCGAGTGGTTGTTGGCCAGGGACACCACATCGACGTGCTTCTGCAGCACCGGCAGCACGCGCGGGTGGGCCCGGAAGGTCCACGGCTTGGCCAGGGCCTTGCCGCTGCGGGCGATCACGCATTCGAGGTTGGCGATGCGCAGGTCGGCGGAGGCCAGCCGGCTGGCGACCGCCGCGAACGGGTCACCCCCGCGGCGGATGACATGCCCCGGCCCATCGGCCAGCATCACGTCGCCCATCCAGGCCAGCCGCACGGTGGGCCCGGCGTCGGTCACGCTGGCCTGTGGCGCAGGCGAGGGCGCGGCCACCACGGATGGGACCGTGCCGTCCACATCGGCCGCCCCGCGCGGCGTGGCGCCTGAACGCACCAGGGCGCAGCCCCAGGTGAGCTCGCGCCCCAGGTAAGGCGAGTACACGCGCTGCCAGCCGCTGAGCCGGGGGGCCCACGCATCGACCTCGGTGAGGAGCCCCCCGGTGCCGGTGGCCGCCGCCGGCCAGCTCACTTGCTGCAGCACCGCAGGGCCTTCCTCGGCTTCGGTGTCCGTGACAGTCACCGTCGCATGCGCAGCCTGCACGCCGTCGCCCAGCAGCACGGCCTTGAAACGGAAGCGTCCGCGCACGTCCGCGGCCCGGGGAGCGTACGGGTCGGCCGTGAGGGCCGATCGCACCAGCTGGGTGTGCCCAGCCACGCGCAGCGCGCACAGCAACTCTGGCAAGGCCGAGGGCCCCGGTTCGGCGGCGGCGCTGTGCGCGATGCCGGCCCACATCACCAAGGCCAGGGCGAGGATGGGCCGCCGCGGGCGGGATGCGGGCGGGCGGTGCGAGGCAGGAGCAGCGTGCATGGGGAAGAGCGCAGGGCGCGGGGTGCGAATTTGCGCGAGAGCATACGCCGGCCGGACCCGGCGTCGGGAAAGGTTTCCACACCCCGAAACGCGGTGACGGCATGGATTTCACGGACAGCGGTGAGGGGCTATGCGGCCCATGCTCAGCGCGTGAAACCTCCTGCCTTGCCATGCTGCGCGTCGCCCCCGTCAACCTGAAAATCCTTGCCTACACGCTGGAAGTGGAAGGCCATGACTCACGCGAACTGCTGCGCCGCTGCGGCCTGTGCGCGATGGAGGAGTTGCCCGAGGACGGCGAGTGGGTGCCGCTGGCGCAGTTCGACCACATGATGGCCGCGGCGATCGAGATCACCGGCGACCCGAGCTTCGGCCTGATTGCGGGCAAGAGCCTGGCGTTGATGAAGTACGGCGCCATCACGCCGGTGGTGCTTTCCACGCCGTCGCTGCGCGCCCTGCTGGGCGATGTGGGGCATTTCGCGCCGCTGGTGGTGCCCCGGGCAGAGATCGAACTGGTGGAAGAGGGGGCTCGGGCGCAGCTGCAGATCCACCCGGTGGTGCAGGGCGGTGCCAGCGGCCGCTTCCGCACCGAGCTGGTGGCCACCAGTGCCGTCCAGATGCTGCGGCTTGCCGGCGCCACGCCTGCCGACATCCAGGCGGTGCACTTTCCCCACGCAGCGCCCGCCGACCAGTTGTCGCGCTATGTCGCCACGTTCGGGCCGCACCTGTCCTTTTCGAGCAAGGCGTGCGCGGTGCACTTCGATGCGCGCCTGCTGGATGCGGCCTTGCCTGGCCATGATCCGGTCGCCTACCTCTCGGCGCGCACGCGGGCCGAGGCCTTACTGGCCGCGCTGCGTGCCGGCAACGACCTCGCCGAGCAGGTTCGCTCCGCGCTCTTGCTGGCCTTTCCAGATGTGCCGCCGCTGCCCGTGCTGGCGGCCCGGCTGGGCGCGAACGACCGCACGGTGAGGCGACAGCTGGCCGCGCTCGGCACCTCGTACGCCGACCTGGTGCAGGAGTGCCAGCGGCTGACGGCCGAGCGCCTGCTCGCGGAAGGCCGGATGCCGCTCAAGCAGATTGCCGACGCGTTGGGCTTCGCCTCGGTGCACAGCTTTCATCGCGCCTTCCGGCGGTGGTCGGGCCAGACCCCGGCCACATGGCGATCGGGCGGGCCGATGCCCGGTGTGACGTCGCATGCGGGATTGTCTGCACCCGCGCAGCCACAAGTTGGCCGCTGCGGCTAATGCCGACGGCGAGAGCGCTTCCTAGCATGGCCCCTCACTGAACCGCACACCAGAAAGCGACCCATGGCCAGCACCCGTCGTCAGTTCGGACAACAGCTCCTTGATGCCGCTGCGGCATGGGGCCTGCAGACCGTCGGTGCCACCGGCCACCTGGGGCGCACGGTGGCCCTGGGGGGGGCGGCGGCGGTCGCGGCGCGGGCGGCCCAGGCCGCCGCCGGGGTGGACCATGTGCGGGCGCTGGTGGTGGGCACCGGCTATGGCGGCGCGGTCACGGCGATGCGGCTTGCCCAGGCCGGCGTGCCGGTCACGATGCTGGAGATGGGCCAGTTGTGGAACAAGCCGGGCGCCGACGGCAAGGTGTTCTGCAACAGCCTCAAACCCGACGAGCGGGCCATGTGGTTCTCGACCCGCGCGGCCGCGGTGACGACCAGCCTGTTCAATATCCCCATCAACATCAAGGTGCCGTACGGGGCCGGTGTGCTGGACGTGCTGCGGGCGCCCAACGGGGCGATGGACGTCTACTGCGGCCGCGGCGTGGGCGGGGGCTCGCTCGTCAACATGGCCATCCTCATCACGCCGCAACGCGAGGTGCTGCGAACCTTGATGCCGGCCGGCTTCGATGTCGACGACTTCCTGCGCCGCCTCTGCCCCCGGGCGCTGACGCAGCTGAACCAGAATCGGATTCGACCGGCTTACTTCGAAGCGAGCCCCTACCACCGCTACGCGCGAGTGAACCGGGCGGCCCTGTCCAGGGCGGGCTACAGCACCGAGTTCCTCGATTGCGGCTACGACTTCCAGTACATGGAGCAGGAGGAAGCCGGTCTGGTGCCGAAGTCGGCGCTCGGCATGGAGGGCGGCTATGGCAACAACCATGGCAAGCGCGACCTCACGAAGAACTACCTGGCCGATGCGCTGGGCACGGGCCGGGTGAGCATCCGCGCCCTGTCGTCCGTCAAGCGCATCGAGCAGGCCCCCGATGGGCGCTACGTCGTCACGGTCGAAGAGATCGACACGCTGGGCAACCTGCAGCGCCGCTATGCATTGAGCTGCGACCACCTGTTCCTCGCCGGCGGCAGCATGGGCACGTCGGAGATGCTGGTGCGCGCACGCGAGACGGGCACCCTGCCCAACCTCAACCGGGCCATCGGCACACAGTGGAGCGCCAACAGCGACATCTTCGTGGTGCGGGGCAACCCGGTCTGGAGCCCCACGGGCACGAAGCAGTCGCTGGTACCGGCCACCGGATTCCATGCCCGGGATCAGGATGGGCTGCCGGTGTTCTCGATGAACATTCCGCTCCCGCTGGGCGTGGAATCGTGGACCAACATGAACATTGTCATGACGCAGAACCCCGAGCTCGGGACGTTTGCGTATGACCCGACCACGGGCCGCGCCGTGCTGAACTGGAATGGCCAGAACGCGCCGGCCGTGCGCAGCGCCCGGCACGTGTTCGACCGCGTGAACCAGGCGGCCGGCACCCACTACCGCACCGACCTGTTCAGTGGCAAGACCTTTGCCGACAGCACCACCTACCACCCGGTGGGCGGCTGCCCACTGGGCAAGGCCACCGATCTGTTCGGCCGCGTGGCTGGCTACGAACGCCTGTACGTGATGGACGGCGCCCTCATCCCGGGCGCCCTGGTGGCCAACCCGGCCCTGACCGTCGCCGCCCTGGCCGAACGCAACATCGAGCACATCCTGCTGCGCGATTTTTGACCCGCCCATTTCAAACCCCCTGGAGGAGCCATGAACCCATCTGCAACCCTTGACCGCCCCGCCTCGGTGCCGGCCACCTTGCGTGCACTCAGCCTGGCTGCGACAGTGCTGTGCCTGGCTGGCACCGCGACCGCGCAAAGCACGACGCTGGGCACACGGGGCACCACGGCCCAGGCCCTCACACCGGTGACCAGCAACGCAGGCGCGGTGTGGAAGGCGTACGCGCGGGCTGAAGAGCACCCCGGCTCCATCACGCTGCCGTTGCAGTTCATCACCACCCGCAGCGGCCACAAGTTGGCGGTGCTGGTGTCGGTGCCGGCCGATGCGCAAGGCAAGCCGGTACCAGGCGCCTTTCCGGCCATCCTGACCCAGACGGCTTACCGCATCGACGTGGGCCAGCTGCTGGGCTCGGTCTCGGGCACAGGCAACACCTTGCTGGTGGGCGGGCAGGACCGCTTCATGAACCGGCGTGGCTACATCTCGGTGGCGGTCGACGTGCTGGGATCGGGCATGTCGAGCGGCGAGGCGGCCCTGCTGGGTGAGGCCGAGCAGGCGGCGTATGCCGACGCCGTCGACTGGATCACGAAGCAGCCCTGGTTCAACGGCAACCTGGGTCTGGCGGGCACCTCGTTCCTGGGCATCACCAGCCTGCAGACCGCCAAGCAGCAGCATCCGGCGGTGAAGGCCGTGTTTGCGCAAGTGCCGATGGGCGATGCCTTCCGCGGCACGGTGGGCCCGGGCGGCCTGCTCAACGCCAATTTCATCAGCATCTGGCTGCCACTGACGCATTCGCTGAGCGTGGCCAACGACCTGGCAATCAAGAGCAACCCGGCCTACGCGGCGCAGATCGAGGCGGCCAACCAGCAGCACATCGCGTCGATCGACAGCTGGTACCTGCCCACGGTGGGCAACGCGCTGGCGGGCAAGCCGGGCTATGCAACGGACGACGGCACCTTCTGGTCGGTGCGCTCACCCATCGAAGGCGCCAGCCGCATCAAGGTGCCGACCTTCCTGGTGGGCAGCTCGAACGACATCTTCCAGCGCGACGAGCCCCTGCTGTACGAGCAGATCAAGCAGAGCGCCACGACCAAGCTGGTGATCCTGAAGGGCGCCCACATCCAGGCCGTGCTGGCCGCCTCTGGCGGGGCCGACAACCTCACCGCCCGTGGCGCGCCGGGCTCGGCCTCGCTGATGCTGCAGTGGTTCGATCAGTACCTGCGCGGCATGGACACAGGCGCCGCCACAATGCCCAACGTCACGCAGTTCGTGGAAGGCTACGGTGTACTGGGCAGCACCCGGTACGCACGGGCCACCGACTGGCCGCATCCGCAGATGAGTCCGCAGCGCATGTACCTGCGCGGCAACGCGAAGCTGAGCGCACTGAAGCCCACCACGATGGAGGCCGCCCGCACGGTGAGAGAGCCGGCTGCCCCCGTCATCACCTACGAGAAGAGCGAGGACGGCACGACGGTGAAGGCCAAGGTCCAGATCAACGATGGCAGCGACTGCTCGAGCAGCTTCGTGCAATGGTCGCTGGGCTTGCCGGGCCTGCTGCCCAAGGCCTGCTACACGAACAGTGCGGTGGTCGAGCGCACTCAGGGCGCGGTGATCTACGAGACCGAGCCGCTGCAGAGCGATCTCTATCTCAACGGCCCCATCCAGGCTGATGTCTGGATGTCGACCACCCGGCCCGACGCCGCCCTGGCCGTGCGGGTGGACGACGTGGATGTGTTCGGCAAGGCCACGCCCATCAGCACGGGCCTGCAGTCGGCCGCCTTCCGGGCGGTCGACCCGATGCGCTCGCGGCATGTCAACGGTGTCATGATCCAGCCCTGGCATCCGTTCACCGAGGCTTCGCGGCTGGCCGTGATCCCGGGCCAGCCGATGCTGGTGCCGGTGGAGGTGTTCCCGGCTGCGGCCCTGGTGCGCAAGGGCCACAAGCTGCGCATCGCCATCAGCGCGAGCAACCAGGCCATGGGCGTGTGGCCCGCGCCCCAGCAGGCCGGTGCGCTGGGCAACGTCACCACGATCTACAGCGACCCGGCCCGGCCTTCCAGCGTGGTGCTGCCCGTGGTGCCGACCAGTGCCTTGAACTGAGCGAGGCCACGCAGCCTTCGCCGCCGTGCTTACTTCTCGGTACGGCGGCGCCCGGCCCCTCAAGAACGGCCGCGCCCGTCCGAAATACCTGGGAAATTACCAGGAGACGAGGGTCATGAAGGCGCTGAACAACTTGAAGATGGGCCGACGGCTGGGGCTCGGCTTTGCCGTGGTGCTGACGCTCGTTGTGTGGATCTGTGCCCTCGGCTGGTTCAAGCTGCAATCCACCCGTGAAGGCGTGGAGCATGTCGCCGAGGTCAGCAGCGTGGCGGAGATGGCCGAGCACTGGCACAGCCTCACCACCTTGAACGTGACCCGCACACTGGCCATCGCCAAGTCGGGGAACGACGAAGCGGTGCAGGCGCAGTTCGGCGGCCAGATCAAGCAGACATCGGCCGAGATCTCCAAGCTCCAGAAGACCCTGGAAGAGGGGGCGGACACCGACGAGGAGCGGGCCACGTTCAAGGCGATTGCGGAACACCGCAAGGCCTACGTGGCGTCCCGGGACGAGGCGTTCAAGCGGCTGAAGGCCGGTGAACCCGACGCGGCGGCCTTCATTGACCGCGAGATGATGCCGCTCGCCGAACGCTACCTGAGCGCCATTGCCGAGGTGGGCACGAAGACGCAGGCCCACGCGCAGGCCATACAGAAGACGGTGGACGACGAAGTGAGCGCGGCGCAGGGCTTTATCCTCGCGTTGGGCGGCGCCTGTCTGCTCATCGGCGTGCTGGTGGCGCGCGCCATCACCGTGTCCGTCACGGGCCCGTTGGCCCATGTGGTGAAGGTGACCAAGGCAATTGCCGACGGGGACCTGACCCGCTCGTCGCGCATCGAAGGGCAGGACGAAGTGTCCGAGGTGCTGCGTTCTCTGCAGGCCATGCGCCAGTCGCTGGGGGGCATCGTGCAGGAGGTGCGTTACTCCACCGACTCCATCCGCGTGGCCAGCAGCGAGGTCGCCTCCGGTGGCATGGACCTGTCGAACCGCACCGAGCAGACAGCTTCCAGCCTGCAGGGCGCCGCCTCGTCCATGGAGCAGGTGGCGACCGGCGTGCTGCAGACCGCCGAGTCGGCCAGCACCGCGGCCGATCTGGCCCGTCAGGCGGCGGGTGCCGCCCAGCGCGGGGGCACCGTGGTGTCGCAGGTGGTCACGACCATGGGCGAGATCAACCAGCGCTCGCAGAAGATCGTCGACATCATCTCGGTGATCGACGGCATCGCGTTCCAGACCAACATCCTGGCGCTGAATGCCGCCGTGGAAGCCGCGCGAGCGGGTGAGCAGGGTCGCGGCTTTGCCGTGGTGGCCGGTGAAGTGCGTCTGCTGGCGCAACGCTCGGCCGAGGCCGCGAAGGAAATCAAGTCGCTGATCGGGGCTTCGGTCGAGTCGGTCGAGGCCGGCGCACGCCTGGTGGAAGAGGCCGGCACTTCGATGGGCGACATCGTGACCGCGGTGGAGCAGGTCAACCACATCATCAACGAGATCACCGAGGCGACCAAGGAGCAGTCGGCCGGCATCTCGCAGGTCAACCGCACCGTGGGCGAACTTGACAGCATGACGCAGCAGAACGCGGCGCTGGTCGAGGAGTCGGCCGCGGCGGCGGCCAGCATGAAAGACCAGGCAGCGCGGCTGGCGGAGCTGGTGTCGGTGTTCCGCGTGGAGTCATCCCGCGCGACGACCGTGTGATCCAACGAGGGGGGCCATCGCGGCCCCCCGGCTCTTTCAGGCCTTGCTGGGGCGGCCCTTCTTGATGGGCGCGAGTCCGGCCAGCGTCTCCTTCAGGCGGGCGTCACTCAGGCCCATCAGCGCGTGCAGGGCGGCGCGCAGCACCTCGCTCTTCTTGACCGGCATGCGCCATTCGAGCGCGCGCAACTTCACCTGATCGATCAGCGCCCATTCGTCGCTGGGCATGGTGAACGAATCCCGGACCATCTTGATCTTGGCGGCCTTGGGCGGCTTGGCCGGCTTGTCGGCCTTGACGCTCTTGCCGGGCTTGGACGGCTTCTCGGCCTTCGTGGCACTCGGCGCAGGAACGGGCGCGGCCGAAGCCTTCGGCGCCGTTTTCCGGGCGCTCACCGGCGTGCCCGTCGACTTCTTCGCCACCTTCGCCGGCGTGCGGGCCGGTGCCTTGGCGGACGAAGCCTTCTTCGCCGGGGTCGGTGCGACGGCGGGTGCTACGGGCAGCACGGCCGCCTCGGTGGGCTTCTGATCGGGCGATCCGGACGGGGTGTTGGGGGTGAGCGTGGCCATGAAATCCTCTCTTGTGACTGCTTGATGAAATAGTATAAATATTATATTCAATTGATGTGGGCAAGACGCTTGCACCCTGACTGGGGGGTGCCACGGCCGCGTCACACTTCGTGTCCAGACTCCCGACGTGCAACCACGTCAGGAGGGCGGCATGTTGAAAAAGCAGGCAGTGGCATCGCTGGGACATCGGGGGCTGCTGATGCCGGTCTGGGTGAAGGCCGCGCTGGCCGCCAACGACCGGCTGAAGGTCTACCTCACCGTGCTGCAGGCCTCTGCCCTGCGCGCGGCTCACCCGGACCGGGAGCCGCCTGACCTGTCGAACGAACTGCGTGCGGCCGGGCTCGAGGCGGCCGGCTGGCTGCACGACATGCCGGCGGCCGCCAGCGAGGTCGATGGCACCCTGCTGCTGCCCGAGTTGCCTGCGCTCGTTTCCGCGCTGAGCGAAGACCTCGCCGTGATGGCGCGCCCCGTGCTCGAGGCCTGCACCGATGACGTCGAGCCCCACGCCCGTGTCGGCCATTGGCAGGACTGGCTTGCGGGTCTGAAAGGCGAGCAGCTCGACCGGGCGCAACTGCGCAGCCTGACCCATGGTCAGCGGCATGGTGACGACAGCCTGCACCTGCTCGTCATGGACCTGCACAAGGCCATCAACCGCCTGTCTGCGGAGCTGGCCAGCGAGGTGATCGACGGTGCGCATGTCTGGCAGATCGACGAGGCCGACCGTGCCTGCATTCGCGCCTTCATGCGCGGCCTCAACCGTACCGCGCCCTTGAAGTTCGATCACCCCGGCCTGGACACGGCAGCGACGCGCGATGGCGCCCGGCTGCTGCTGCAGAACGACATCGGCACCAACGATGCCCATGTGCTCGTCATCCAGGTCGAGGACCGTCACATCAGTCTGACCTACTCCGATCTTCACCGCAGCCGGTTCGCGTTCTTCCAGGCCATGCTCGGGCCACTGGGCGGCATCTGGTCGGGCGTCGAATCGCGGCAGACTGCCGAGCTGAACGAGGGCAAGGCCTACACGGTCGGCACCGTGCGTTTCGAGCCCGAGACCGATGCGGCCCTGGAGGCCACGCTGGAGGGCATCGGCGCCCGCATCGTCTACCTGATCGACTGGAACCGCGCGCGCAAGCGCCTGCTGCACTTCGTGGACAAGGTGGGCGCCGTGGCGGTGCTGACCGCGGCGGCCGAGGCGGAAGCGGGCCACATGGGCTGGCTGAAGGCGGGTGGCGAGCACCTGATCTGGCAGGCCATGCAGGACGTGGATCAGGGCGCCTTCCGCATCGGCGACCGCCTGGACGAGGTGCTGGGCGCTGAGGGGGCCCGCCATTTCCTGGTGGACGTGCTGGTCCGGTCCAGCGAAGCCTTGCGACGCGGTGAGCCGGCGGCCCTGCTGGCCGATGAGGCCCGCATGCTGCTGTCGCGCATGGTGCACCAGCGCGGCGCCGGCTTCGACCTGCTGGAAGAACACGCCGCCTGGTGCCACGCCCTGGCTCAGGGTGTGAGCGATGTGCTGCTGCTGGGCCATGACGGCCTGCGTGATGCCGCTGCCGACCTGGCCGCGCGGGCCAAGGCCTGGGAGCGTCGCGCCGACCATCTGGTGATGCAGGCGCGGCAGGAGGCCGAGCGCCGGCCGCGCCTGGCGCCGGTGGTTCAACTGTTGAGCCTGTCTGACGACGTGGCGGATGCGCTGGAAGAGGCCTCCTTCCTGATGGGACTGGTGGCCGACCACCATCAGCAGGGCTGGAACGCCGAGGTGCGGCAGGCCTTGTCCCGGCTGGCGCAGACGGTGTTGCAGGCGGTGCAGGAACACGTCAAGGCGCTCGCCATTGCGCGCACACTGGATCACGCCAGCGAGACCAACGACACCGACGCGTTTCTTGCCGCCACCTGGAATGTGGTGCGCGCCGAGAAGCAGTGCGACGAGCTGCTGCGCCATGCGCGACGCGAGATCCTGCGCAGCGTGCACGATGCGCCCGCACTGATGCTGGCCAACGACCTGGCCCTGAGCCTCGAGCTTGCATCCGACCGCCTCCTGGCCGCCGGCTATGCCCTGCGCGCGCTCGTGCTCGATCAGTCTGCCAAGGGAGCCTGAGATGGCGGCCGATCTGCACGACACCTACTTCATCGGGTGCCTGCCCAGGACGGCGACGGCGAGGCTGCCGGTGTTTCAGCCCGCTCCCGATACCATGGGGTTCAAGGCCTGGAACCTGTTGAAAATGGCCGACATGGGTCTGCCGGTGCCGCCGGCCTTTGTGCTGGGAACGGGCTGGTGCCACGATGCGGCATCCCGTGCGGCCGCAGCGCAGCCGGCCACCTGGCAGGCCGGGCTGGCCGCGCTGGAGTCGCGCACCGGGCTGAGGCTGGGCCATGGGGGCCGTCCGCTGTTGCTGTCGGTGCGATCGGGTGCGCCGGTGTCGATGCCCGGCATGATGGAAACGCTGCTCAACATCGGCCTGTGCGATGCCACCGTGCCGGGGCTGCTGCGGCAGACCGGGCACCCGCGCCTCGTCTGGGATGCTTACCGCCGCCTGGTCGCGACGTATGGCGAGGTGGTGGCTGGCATCGACGCCCGCCACTTCGAAGACGCCACGCAGGCGCTGGCGGGCGGACGCAATGAGCGAGAACTGGATTTCGCCGAACTGAGGGACCTCACGCACCGACACCTGATGGTGTACCAGCAACAGGCCGGACACGCGTTCCCGCAGGACCCGCGTGTGCAGCTGTCTGGGGCCATCACGGCCGTGCTCGCGTCCTGGCAGTCCGAGCGCGCGCAGGCTTACCGTGCCTCGCACGGCATCGCCGATGACATCGGCACCGCCGTGACCGTGCAGACCATGGTGTTCGGCAATGCGGGCGGGCGCTCGGGCGCGGGCGTGGGCTTCACGCGCAACCCCGCCACCGGCGAGCCCGGCCTCTGGGTCGACTTCCTGTTCAATGCGCAGGGCGAAGACGTGGTCTCGGGCCGCCACAGCGCGCACGGACACACCTTGCTCGCCAGCGTGCTGCCGCTGACCTGGCACGCCTTGCAGGACGCGGCCCGGCACCTCGAGCGTGAACTGGGCGACATGCAGGACTTCGAGTTCACCGTGCAGGACGGGACGCTGTGGATGCTGCAGACGCGCAGCGGCAAACGCACCCCGCGCGCGACGGCCCGCATCGCGCTGGACCTGCTGGATGAAGGCCTCCTTTCCCGGGCTGAAGCGCAGGCGCGCGTGCGCCACCTGAAGCCGGCTCACCTGACTTCCCGGCGCGTCGTGGGAGAGGATGGCGCGCCCCTGGCCCCGTTGGCCGAAGCCGTGCCGGCCTGTGATGGCGTGGCCAGCGGAGAGATCGCACTGGATGAAGCCCGCGTGCAGGCGCGTCAGGCGCAAGGCGTGTCGACCGTGCTGCTGCGGGTCGACGCCGAAACCAGCGACATCGCCGCGCTGGAGCGCGCCGAGGGCCTGCTGACCCAGCGCGGCGCACGGACGTCGCATGCCGCCGTGGTGGCTCGGCAGTTGGGCAAGGTCTGCCTGGTGGGCTGCGACGCCCTGCGCATCGACCTGGCGGCCCGCCGTGTGGAACTGGGCGGGCAGACCTTTCAGGAGGGCGAGACCCTCACCCTCGATGGCCACGCCGGCCGCATCTACCGCGGGGTGGCACGTACCGAGGCCGATGTGCCCGCCGACCTGTGTGCCCGCCTGGCGGCCCTGCAGGGCGACGCGACGGGCTGACAGAGCTGCGTTCAGCGCGGCTGGCCCATGCGCGCCATCGCCTGGCCGGCCAGGCCCGCCGGTGTGCCCATGGCGCCGGTCACCGCGTGCGCCTTGCATTTGCCGAAGACGTAATCCGCCTCCTTCACCGAGCGGGTTTCCAGCCAGTAGCGCCACGTCGACTTCGGCCAGATCGCGAAGTTGATGCCGTCGGCCGTCTGGTACCAGCTCTTGCAGCCCGAGCTCCACACCGTGCCCTTGAGGCTCTGTGTCATCTCGCCCAGGAAGCGCTGCATCGCCTGGGGCTTCACGTCGATCCAATCGGCGTTCTTGCGCTTGACCAGCTTGATGCACTCGATGATGTAGTTCACCTGCGC
The DNA here is from genome assembly GCF_003100395.1 of Aquabacterium olei. Lineage (NCBI taxonomy): Bacteria > Pseudomonadati > Pseudomonadota > Betaproteobacteria > Burkholderiales > Sphaerotilaceae > Aquabacterium > Aquabacterium olei. The sequence goes on along the minus strand of NZ_CP029211.1, from coordinate 138,683 downwards.
CTCGATCATGAAGATGATGGAGTTGTGCCCCAGGCCCGTGTGCGGCCCGACCAACTGGTACATGTTCGGGTAGTTGGCCGTGGTGATGCCGTAGTAGCTGGTGGGGCTGACCTTCCAGTCCTCCTGCACGGTGTGGCCGTTCAGGCCGCGCAGTTCGAAGCTCTTCATGTAGATGCGCGGGTCGACCACGAAGCCGGTGCCCAGGATCACGCAGTCGAGCTTGCGCTCCCGGCCGTCCTTCGTGACGATGCCGGTTTCGGTGAAGTGCGAGATCGCGTCGGTCACCAACTCGACGTTGGGCCGGTTGAAGGCCGGATACCACTTGTTCGAAATCAGGATGCGCTTGCAGCCCAGCGTGTAGTCGGGCGTGAGCTTCTTGACCAGCGCCGGGTCCTTCACCTGGTAGGCGATGAACTTCTTGAGCAGGCCTTCGCCGATGCGCGCCATCCACGGATTCAGGATGGGCCACAGGCGCGATTCGTTCGTCCAGTAGCAACGCCAGCGGTGCAGCGTCTGCGTGAAGGGCAGGGCCTTGAACATCGCCTTGCGCAGGCCCGAGTAGCTGCGTTCGTCACGCGGGATGACCCACGCCGGCGTGCGCTGGAAGACGTGCAGCTTGCCCACCTTGGGCGCAATCTCGGGCACGTACTGGATGGCCGAGCCGCCGGTGCCGAGCGAGGCCACGCGCTTGCCCTTGAGGTCGTAGCCGTGGTCCCACTGCGCCGAGTGCATCACCTTGCCCTGGAAGGTGTCCAGGCCCTTGATGTCGGGGAAGGCCGGCACATGCAGCGGGCCCGAGGCGAGCACCCAGTGGCGCGCCATGATGGTTTCGCCGCCGGCGGTCTTGATCACCCAACGGCCCGTGCCTTCGTTGAACACGGCGCTCACCACCTCCTGGTTGAAGTGGATCTTGGGACGCAGGTTGTGCTTCTTGACGGTGTCGAGGATGTACTGCTGGATCTCGTGCCAGGGGGCATAGCGCTTGGTCCAGTCCGATTTCTTCTCGAACGAGTACGAGTACATGTGCGACTGCACGTCGCATGCTGCGCCGGGGTAATGGTTGTCGCGCCAGGCCCCACCGACTTCGCCCGCCTTCTCGAGGATCAGGAAGTCGTGGATGCCGTGCTTCTGCAGCTGAATGGCCATGGCCAGGCCGCCGAAGCCGGCGCCGGCAATGGCCACTTCGACCTGATGAACGACGGGGCGAGCAGCGTGTGCGGTGTTCATGTCTTGTCCCTCGGGATCTGGGTTGTGAAGGCCACCTGTGCGCGCCGTGCAATTCAGGGGCGTGTCTCCGAACATGGCGCGATGGTGGCCGCCCGCATCCCGAGGGGCCATGCTAGATTCGACCGACAAATTGATCGTTTCGGCCAGAACAGGCCGTTTCCCGGGTTAACCCCGCCCGCCAAATTGATCTGAATCAACATGAGCACCCGATCGATCCTGGGCCTGATTTACATGGTTCAGGGCCTCAAGCAGCTCGGAGAAGACCCCGAGCCGGTGCTGCAGCGGCACGGCCTGACACTGGAGCAGCTCGATCCGAGCACGCGCATCGAGCGCTCGCGCGAATTACGCATCTACGCCGACCTGGCTGAGGGGTTGCACGATCCGCTGGTGGGCCTGCGGCTGGGTGGCTTCTATGGGCTGGCCGGTTACGGCCCCCTGGTGATGCTGCTGATGACCTGCGCCAATGCGTACGAGGCGTTCCAGATGGGCATCCGCTATCAGAAGCTGACCTATCTGTTCGGCACACTGCGCATGGAGCCCGGCGAGCGCCTGAGCGCCCTGGTGCTGCAACCCATGCCCATGCCACCCCAGGCCTTCCGCTTCCGGGTGGACGGCGAGGTGTCAGGCACCTACAAAATGGTGCGCGACATGCAGGCCACGCTGGGCATGGACATTCACGCCGAGCGCATCGACATGCCCTATCCACGGCCTGCGGAGGCCGCGGCGTACGAGACCTACTTCGGTTGCCCCGTGCGCTTTGGCGAGCACGAGGCGCGGTTCTGGCTGCGCAACGAGCACCTGCAGGTGCGCTTTCCGACGGCCGATGCGTCAGGCCATGCGATGTACCGAGCGATGTGCGACCAGCAACTGCAGGCGCAGGAGCGCACCGACGACACGCTGTCGGAGAAGGTGTTGGCCCATCTAGGGCTGTTCAGCGGGGCGTTCCCGACGGTGGAAGCCGTGGCCCGCACGTTCGACCTCAGCGAGCGCAGCCTGCGCCGCGCGCTCAGTGAAGAAGGGCGCAGCTTTCGCGACCTGCTTGCTGAGGCGCGCTACGCAAAGGCCCGTCATCTGTTGAAGCACAGCAGCCTGTCGGTGGAGGACATCGCGCACCAGCTGGGTTATGCGGAGTCTGCTGCGTTCATCCATGCCTTCCAGAGGTGGGCTGGGCAAAGTCCGTCCGTGTACCGGGGTCGGTGACTGAATTCAACTAACCGCAAAAGGAGGACAGTTAGTCGGAACTGTTCCCATGAGCTCGGTGGGCGTTAGAGTTCGGTAATCTCTTTGCGGTTAGTTGAAATCCGTCGATGCCCATCCCCGTCTTCGACGCCTCCGGCGCGGTCCCGATAGTGCAGCCCGTCCAGTACACCGTCGAAACGCTCCTGGCGGCGCTGCACACCCAGGCCTATGCGGCCACCAGCCGCGCCCGCACCCGAGGCCCCGACACCTTGTCCGCCGAGGCTGTGGCGGTCTACCGCACGATGGTGTCAGCCTATGCACAGTGGGCGCACGCAGCTGGTATCGACGTGTTCGCCGAACCCCAGACGGCCATCAACGGGTTTCTGGCCGAGCGCTGTACAGGGCCCCGGCCGTGGTCAGCGGCCACCCATCGGAGATATGCGCGCTTGCTGACCCGCTTGCACTGGGCGCACGGTGGCGGGGCGCTCGTGGTGATCGAAGGACAAGCGGAAAGACCTGCCGCAGCGGCCGTTCGCAACGATGTTGATCATGAATGGATGGGAGGTGCGACGGCCTGGATATCGCGCGGTGAGGTCGACCGATTGATTGCGCCGCTGATGGCGCAACTGCCCTTAGATCTCTTGCAGGTGCTTTCCCGGCTGCCTGTCACTGGTCCGGCCATCGAAGTGCCGCAAACGCCGGCGGCCTCGTGGAAACTTGCGCGCGACCTGGTGATGCTCTCCATGGGGCTCGATATTGGCGTGCGATTTCAGGAAATCCGCCTGCTCAGGCAAGGTTCGGTCCAGATCGACCGCGTACGCGCACAACTCGTGGTGCACCGGGACGAAACCGCCCGCACGGCAAAACACCGCACGATCGCGTCGCCACGAAACGACGGTGGGCCGCGGCAACTCGGCCTGTGGCGTGCGCAGGTTCTTCTGAAGTGGTGGCTGGCGACCATGCCAGCCGCGCTGCAAGGCGCTGACAACGTCCTTTTCCCGTCCACGGCGAAGGGCGGTTCGCTTACTGCCTCGACGGCCTACCGGATACTGGAGCGCCTCGGCGCGGCATCGCCCGATCCAGTGCACTGGCTTTTCACCGGAGGCATCCAATCCCTGCGGAAGGCCCACATTCAGATGGCGCTCTCCGAGGGCGTGTCGCCCCATCTGCTGCAGGCGCAGCTCGGACTGCATCGGCTGGAGTCGGTGCAGCGCTATCTCGAGGATTCAGTAGCTGCGCTGAACATGGTGGTGCAGTCCATAGAAGAAAGGACACAGGCCACACATGAAGATGACACCCGCACAGCCAATTCGAGATGCGAAATCTAACGAATATTGCGCAGCGTGAACATTTCTTTATGGCTGCCGGTTGTCGACACAGGGCGCAGGCGAGCAACGCATCGCAAAACCAGCGTTCCGTGTATCATCCGTGCGAATATCTTTTGCATCACCGGAGACGAGTATGAATTACCAAGAACTGTCCGCCAAGAAGGCCGATCTGCTGCGTCAGGCACAGGAACTCGAGAAACAGATCGAGGAAGCGAAAAAGGCCGAGCGCTCTGCCGTCATCGTCAAGATTCGCCAAATGCTGGCTGACAACGGCCTGACCGTGGCGGACCTGGCTTCCGTGAAAACTGGCAAGACCGGCGCTGGCGCGGGCTCGAAAGTGGCCCCGAAATACCAGGATCCGAACAGCGGCGCCACCTGGAGCGGTCGCGGTCTGAAGCCGAAGTGGGTGCAGGCCGCGCTGGCCGCCGGCAAATCGCTGGACGACCTGAAGGTCTGAGTTTCGGCCCGGTCATCTGCACCGGGCCCGGGCGCATTGCATTGCGCCTCCTAAATTGCCGGCAACGACTGCCGCAGTTTGTTCAATTGCGGCAATTTGCCGTATCGGCCGGCGCAGCAAGCGCCGAGCCTGTCCAGCCACCCCCTGTCTCCGGGGGGCGGGCATCCTGGCTGCTCTAGGCCGGGCATGACACGCCTTTCCTCCTTCCTTTTCCGTCCATGGTGACGGGCACGTTCGCCCGGCAAGTGGGCTTTGTCATCGGGGCGCTCGGCGTCATCCTGCTCGCCTGGCGGCTCAGCGATGTGCTGGTGCTCGCCTTCGGTGCCACCGTGCTGGCCACCGCGCTGCTTGCGGGATCGACGCGGCTCGAGCGCTTGTTTGGCCTGCCGCCAAGAACCGCCGTGATCGTCACCTTGCTGCTGGTCACGATGGCGCTCGCGTTTGGCGGCTGGCTGGTGGGCGATCGGTTTGCAGAGCAGATGGAGCGGTTGCGCGAGCGCCTGCCCGCGGCCATCGAGGCGGCCACCACCTGGTTGCGGCAACAAACCTTCGGGCAGAGCGTGCTGCAATGGTGGCGCAATGGCATGAAGGGCGATGCGGTGTCGTGGGCGCCGGTGGTGAACGCAGCCGGCCTGACGTTCGGCGCACTGGGCAGTGCAGCGCTGATGGTGGTCCTGGCCATCTACCTGGCGCTGGACCCGGAGCTGTACCGACGTGGCGTGCTGAGACTGGTGCCACAGACGCTGCGCCCCCGCATGGCCGCCGCGTTCGAGGCGAGCTCGGAGGGCCTGCAACGCTGGCTTCTGGGGCAGGGCATCTCGATGCTCTTCGTGGGCTGCGCCACTGCCATCGGTCTGGCCGTGCTCGGCATGCCCATGGCCCTGTCCATTGGCGTGATCGCCGGGCTCATGGACTTCGTTCCCTACTTCGGCCCCATTGCATCCGGCCTGCTGGCGGTGCTGTTTGCCTTTACCGAAGGCCCCGAGAAAGCGCTGTACGTGGGCCTGCTCGCCATCGCGATCCAGCAGTTCGAGGGCAATGTGTTGATGCCTGTGGTGCAGCGACGCGCGGTCGAGCTGCCTCCGGTGCTGGGCCTGCTGTCTGTGGTCGTGTTCGGGCTGCTGTTCGGCGTGGCTGGCGTGGTCTTCGCCACGCCGTTGATGGTGGTGACGATGATCCTGGTGCAGAAGCTTTATGTGCAGGAAGTGCTGCACGACCCGATGCCCGCGACGGTCGAGCCCGACCGCGACGCCACACCCCCTCACATGCCCATTGCAGAGCGACGCGACACCTGAGAGGATTTGCGGCACCGCAGCATCGCAAGGGCGTGAGATGTTTTCTTTGCAAGGCAAGAAGGGCCTCGTCGTGGGCGTGGCCAACGAGCACAGCATCGCGTGGGGTGCCGCACGGTCCTTTCGCGAAGCGGGCGCCGATCTGGCCCTGACCTGGTTCAACGACAAGGCCAGGCCGTACGTCGAACCGCTGGCCCGTTCGGTGGACGCACAGATTCTGATGCCGCTCGACGTGGAGGTCCCCGGGCAGATGGAAGCCGTGTTCCAGGCGATCACGACGCAGTGGGGCCGCCTGGATTTCGTGCTGCACTCCATTGCCTTTGCGCCGCGCTCCGACCTGCATGGCCGCGTCACCGACGCATCCAGAGAAGGCTTTGCTCGTGCGATGGACATCTCGTGTCATTCGTTTGCCCGCATGGCGCACCTGGCCGAGCCGTTGATGGCACACGGAGGCAGCCTGCTCACCATGAGCTACGTCGGCGCGGAAGAGGTGATCCCCGGCTATGGCGTGATGGGGCCGGTGAAGGCCGCGCTGGAGGCCAGCACGCGCTACATGGCGTGCGAACTGGGCCCGAAAGGCATCCGCGTCAACGCGGTGTCACCTGGGCCGCTGGCCACGCGTGCAGCCTCCGGCATTCCTGATTTCGACGCGCTGATGGCCGATGCCATTGCGCGGGCACCGTTGCGGCGGCTGGTGGACCTGGACGATGTCGGGGCCCTGTGCACCTTCCTGGTCAGCGATGCGGCCAAGTCCATCACTGGCAACACGCTGTTCGTGGACGCCGGCTTTCACGTGCTGTGACGGCGGCGCGGCTGGTTAGCGGGCGTCGGGTGCGGCGCGCTGGCGGGCCTTGGCCAGGCGCTCGGCGTAGGTGGCCTGGGCGTTTTCCAGCGTCACGCGGCCTGCCTGGACAAAGGGCTCGTTTTCCTGGAAGACGTCGAGCAAGCCCTTGTTCTCGTAGCGGGCCAGCAGTTCCTGGCCCAGTGCCGTCAGGGTGGCGTTGTCTGCGCGGCAGGAAGCCAGGCTCTGCCCTTGGGCGGTGAGCTGTTGTTGGGCGCGTTGCTCGGCCTGTTGGGCGGCAGAACGGGCCTGGCGGCTGGCATCGTTCAGGCGCGCCACTTCTTCACGCGCCTGCTGCAACTCGGCCTCCAGACGGGTCCGGTCGGCGCGCAAGCCGCTGGTTTCCTCCTGCAAGGCCTGAAGCTTGCGTGCCGCCGCACCCTGGCCCGCCCGTGCCGCCGCCAGTGCGCTGTCGAACTCGCCTTTCTGGCGTGCCACTGCGGCCTGGGCGGCCTGTTGACTGGCCTGCAGTTCCGACTGCACCTGCTGTTGCTGGCGTAGTTGCTCTCGCAGGCGGCGGATCTGCTCGCGTTCCCGGTCGGACTGGGCGTGGGCCGGCAGCACAGCCGCCAGCGCGACGGCCATCCACACGCAGCCTTTCGCCCAGGTCATGCGCGTCGTTGCGCGAGGCCGAAGGTCAGAAGCGCACATTGAGATCCACCTGCAGCGTGTTGACCTGGTACTTCGCCTTGCTCTGGGCGTTGGTCAGGTTGTTGAGCGGAGAGTCGATCGTGCGGCCGGCCAGGTAGCGCACGCCCAGCATCGTCTGGCGGGCCAGCCCGAGGTTGAAGCCGAGCGTGTAGCCCTCGAGGTTGGTGCCCCCGAGGCCGAGGTCGCTGTCGTTGAAGGCGTCGAGCACCGCGTCCGAGCCGATGTGGCGGTACGAGGTCGTGAGCTGCCAGTGGCCTAGGTCGGTCACCTCGGGCCAGCCGAACGCGGCCTTCATGATGTAGCCGTCGTCCTTGCCACCCGGGTTCACGCGGGCAAAGGCGCTGCCCGCACGTCGGCGGAAGTCAGCGACATCGAAGCCCAGGTTCTTCGCGTACTCGGCCGACACCATCAGGCTGAAGGGCGCAAAGTGCATGAACTCTGCCGACGCGGTCAACACCATCGGCTCGAACTTGTAGGCCAGGCCCCAGACCGGCGTCAGGTCGGCCGGGTTGGTCTGAAACAGCGTGTTGCCCTTCTGGCGCAGGTTGCGGCCGTACTCGTGGCGTCCGTACACGATGGGGTCGGCCACACTCCCGCCGCTGGACTCGACGTAGTAGCCGTTGTCTTCGCGGCCTTCCAGATTCTGGTAGCGGTAGTAAGCCAGACCAAGTTTCACCTTGGTGCGAGAGGTCGGCTCGAGCTGCGCGCCAACCTGCGCGCCGATCAGGGATCGCCCGCCGCGCTCGCCCGGCCGTTGCTCGCGGATCGGGAACCAGCCGACCGTGGCGAACGGAACGGCGGTGCGGTCTTCGTTGAACCACCGCGCGCTGGCAGCCACGCCTTCGAAGTTGAGGTTTTCCGACCAGACCATTTCGGTGCCGAACCACGGGTTGGGAATGCGCCCCGCCTGCAGGGTCACGTACTCGTTCGGATCCAGGCGCAGGAAAGCCCGGTCGAGAAACACCTGGTACTTGTTGAAGTCCTGGCCCAGCGTCTGGTTGGTGGAGACGCGGTCCGTCGCGCTGCCGGTGGTCAGCCGGAACCCGGCTCCGACTTCGTCGCTGACCTTGGCCGAGATCGCCAGGCGCGCACGGAGTCGCTCGCGGCTGCGGGCCTTCTGCGTGTTACCCGACGCCAGCGCGTAGTCCGCACCATCGATGGTCACGGCTTCGTAGCCCATGAAATCGGCCGCACGGGTCAGGCCGCCAGTTCCGCTGAACAGCGCGGCCACGTAGTCGTCGGCCGGGGTGTTGTCGCTGGAAGGGCGGTCCTTCTGATAGCGGTAGCGGATGTCGCCCTCGATGCGCACTCGGTCGATCCAGGACGGCGCGTTCGGCACCCCCCAGCGTTCCTGTCGGGCCTGGGCCAGCACCTCTTCCCGCACCTCGTTGCGCAGTTGGGTGCGCGCTGCCTCGCTGAGGTAGGGCACACGGATCACGGGGCGTGCGCCGGTGCCGGTTCCGCCGGGCTCCTGGTTCGCCTGCAAGGTGCCCGCGCCAGCCGGTTTCGCTGCAACGGCCTGTGCCGCCCGCTGCTGGGCCTGCTTCAGGATGGCATCGGCCTTGTCCCGTGTCAGCACGCCGGATTCCACCAGCACTTCAATCAGGCTCAGCGTCGTCTGGTGTGCCGCTTCGATGGCGGATGCCTGGTCGGCCCGGGCCGCGGGGGCAGCGAGGACAGCCAGCACGGACAGCGCCATCAGGGTGGGCCGGACAGGAACAGATGTGAACTTCATGGGATGGAGGACGGTCAGCCCGTCACGCGGTTGGTGATGCGCATGGACAGGGGTTGCGGCAGATTGGATGGGACCTGGTCAATGGCGGGCAGGCGGGTCAGCGCCTCCTGCAGCAGGCGGTCGGTCTGCGGGTCACCGGAAGACGAGGCCAGCTCGATGCGGTGAAGTTGGCCGTCGTCCGCCAGCCAGACACGCACGTTGACGCGGTAATCGCTGCCTTTGAGTTCGGCGCGACGGGCCAGCTCGGTCTGGATGTGGCGCAGCAGGCGGTTGGTGAAGAACGCAAACTGCATGCGGTTGCCGCCGCCCGGGCCGGTTCCGATCGCGCCACCCTTGTAGTCCTGCGAGACAGTGCCAGCGGCAAAGGCACTGGGCCCATCGCCCGCCGGGCCGTCCATCTTCAGCTGCTGCGGCTCAGGCGGGGCTTCCATCGGCTTGGGCTGCTGCATGGGCACGGGCTGAGCCTGCTGCGGCTGCTTGTCGGGCTCGGGCTTCTTCTCTTCCTTGGGCGGAGGCGGAGGCGGCGGCGTGTCGGGCAGCACCGCGATCTTCACCGTCTGGCGCCGGGGCGGGGCAGGGCCGTCCCCCAGGGTGGAAAACAACCAACCCGCACCGCAGACCAGCAACACGGTGATGACTGCAGGCGCCAGCCAGCGCAGCTTGCCACCCTCGGCAGCGCCACCGTCCGGAGTCGGATTCAGTGCCAGCTCGGCCATGTCGTTTCCTCAGGTCCCGATGCGCGAGGTGACGAGGCCCATGCCCACCTCGAGCTTGTTGCACAGGTCGATCACGGCCACCACCTTGGCGTAGTGCGTGCGTGCATCGCCCTTGATGGCGACGCTCATCTTCGGGTCGCGTGCTCGGGCGTCCGCGAGCTGGCGCTCCAGATCCGCCATGCTGATGGCCGCGCCGTTGAGGAGCAACGCGCCATCGGCCATCACCTGCACGACCTTCAACTCGTGCTTCTCGGTGCTCGGCTTGTTGCTGGGCTTGGGCATGTTGACCGTGAGGCCCTGCACCGACGCCGTCGTCATGAGGATGAACACGACGAGCAGCACGTACGCCAGATCGAGCATGGGCGTGACGTTGATGCTGTCGTAGGGCCGGGTGTCGTCCTGAACCTGCATGTCGCCCTCACTGCGCCCGTTTGGTCGCCAGACCGATTTCGGTGATGTCCAGGCGCTTGGCGATCTCGAGCACCGCCATCACCTTGTCGTACTGCGCCGCGGCATCGGCCTTCAGGATCACGGGCAGGGCCGGATTGGCGGCCTTGTACTGCGCCAGCGTGGACTGCAGCTCCTCCAGGCTCACCGGGTAGGCATCGAGGTACACCTGCCCGTCGGCGGTGATCGTGATGCCCTTGGTTTGCGGCTTGGCCAGGTTGTTGGCCGCCAGCGTCTGCGGGCTCTCCACCTTCACGCCCTGCACCGAAGCGGTCGTCATGATGATGAAGACGACGAGCAGCACGTAGGCCAGGTCCAGCATGGGCGTGACGTTGATGTCGTCATACGCCTGCAGATCGCCTTTGATGTCACCGGCCATGACTGCCTCGCGCTCAGCGTGCGCCGTGGTTTTCGGCCACGCGCGTCACGAACTCGTCGACAAAGATGCTCATGTCGGCCGAGATCGACTTGATGCGTGATGCCAGGTAGTTGTAGCCAAAGAGCGCCGGGATGGCGACGCCCAGGCCGGCCACCGTGGCCAGCAGCGCAGCCGCAATGCCCGGGGCGATGGCGTTGACGTTGACGTCGCCCGCGGCAGCGATGGCCGCGAAGGTGATCATGACGCCGACAACCGTGCCGAGCAGCCCCAGAAAGGGCCCACCGGAGATCGCGATGGTCAGCAGCACGATGCGGCTGTTGAGCGTGTGTCCCTCGCGCACCAGGTCGGCGTCGATGGCGGCCTTCACCGCGTCGATCGAGGCGCCGCTCAGTGGCGCTGCGCCGGGTGCGCCGACATCCCGCTTGCGCAACTCGCGCAACCCAGCCTGGTACAGCCGCGCCAGCTGCGAGTGCGGCATGCCTTGCGCCGCCACGGACATCACGTCCTTGCTGTCGCGGAACGCGGCCAGGAAGCGGCGGTTGTCCTTGTCGGCGCGGCCCACCAGCACGGCCTTGTCGTACATGACCCAGACGGCGATGACGAACATGATGGCCAGGATCACGATCACGACCCAGGCGTCGGTGGTGAGGTTGTCGACCAGGATGGCGAAGTGGCCTGCCTCACCGGCTTGCGCTTCGGACTCGGCGGTCTCGGGCGTCTGCGTCACCGACAGAACCAGCTTGGCTTCGGCGCCCTGCGCCGCGTGGGCGAACTTCACCCAGTCGCTGCTGCGCACGGTGTTGGCCACCTCCAGCTGATCGACCTGACCGGTCAGGCCGGCACCGACCGAGATCTCGCCGGCAATGGGTGCCTGCCCGCCCGCGAGGTCGGTTTGTGCCGCCTGTGCACCGTTCACATACAGGGTCAGCTTGCCCGCGCCGACCGTGACGGCGAGGTGTGCCCAGGAAGACGCCGGCAGCGTGCCGCCTGCGGCCTGCGCCGCACCAAGCGTGGCCTTGAGCGATCCGCCGGCCACAACCAGCTTGAGCGCCCCCTGTTCGAACACCGTGCCATCCAGCGTGGCCGGCTTCAGCCACAGGCTCACACTGTGAGGCCCTTGCGGGTCGCCCTTCAGCGTCTCGCCCTTCCAGGTCAGCGGCTGCCCCTGAAGCCGGGCCGCTGCACCGATCAGACCGTTCGCTTCCTGCGCCACCGGCCCGGCAGGCTGCAGGCCACTGAGGAGTTCTTCACCGGCCTGGCTGCTGAAGGGGACCACGGCCCGCATGGCGGCGTCGAAGAGCTTGGGCGATGTGTTCTCGGCAGTCGCCTTGTCGTGGCCGGCATACACGTACACGGCGTTCTTGTCCGTGCCCGGTGCCACGTTCGGCAGCTGCACCCACAGCACGGCCAGTTCATTTGCACCATCGAAGCGCTCGACCCAGAACTTCAGCGGGGTCTTGTCGTCTGCGGCGACGACGCGCAGGTCACTGCCATCTTCGCGCGCCCCCACAAAATCGAAGTTGCCCGAATGCAGGCGCACCGGAATGACCGGACCCGCGAGCGCCTCCTGCGTGGTCACGCCATCGCTGGACGTGTTCAGCGTCACACGCGTGCGCTGTTTGTAGTCGGCATCCCACCAGGCACGCGCAGGCGCACTGGCGAAGGCAGACAACATGGCAATCAGGCAGACAGCTTTCCGGACGGCATTCATGGCAACAGATGTTCAGGACAGGTGAGCGATTGTCAGAAGGGGGTGTGTCCCCCTTGGTAAAGCCGATGGTCCGATCGGACCAGCGCCCCCTGGACAGGTGGTGCAGATCGGACCATCGGAGCGAGCGCCGCCCGTTGTCAGCGGGCGCAGTCGGGATCGTTCGGCGGGCAGGGCGAGGCCGAGCCCGCCTGGGGGGCACCGCCCCGGGTCACGCCTTCATCGCCGAGGCTCAGCAATTCCACCGTGAGGATCCCGTTGGTCTCCTTGCGGCGCGCGGCCTGGCTGGCCTCGGCCAGCTGCGTGGCGCCCGAGGTGGCTTCTCCGGGTAGCTTGGTGCCGACCTTCACCGACGGACGGGCGACGGTGGGCGCACCGCCCTTGACGTTGCCCTTGAGGTTGTCGCCGCCCTTGACCGGCCCGGCCACGCGGATGTCTCCGCCCGACTCGTTGCGGATGAAGGTGTCGAGCGCCAGCACACCGCCGATGGGCGCGAAGAGGTCCACCGTGCCGCGGGACGTGCCGTCCGCCTTCTTCAGCAGGCCGATGCCGCTGCCGGTGGTGACGGCGGGTGAGCGGAACACCACCGCCCCCGTGAGGGGATCGACCACCGGCACCGGCGCAGGCACCGTCACGTCCGTGTTCGAGCCGCGGCCAGAGTCGATGGCCCCGCGCCGGCTGTACAGGACGAGGTCACCTTCACCGACCACAAAGGCCTTCTGGGTGTTGACCTGGAAGTCGGCGTCGGCCAATGCGCGGATGCTGCCGCCGTTGTAGGCCACCAGGCCGCGCGTGGCCGCGTTGTCCCGGTCGGTCGGCGTCGAGGAAGAGTAGCCCACCAGGATCTGCCCACCGGGCGCGAAGAGGTCGGCGCCCCCCGACAACAGGTTGCCATCCGCCAGGGTGTGGATCTTGCTCGAAGCCAGGTTGATGTCGCCGTCGAAATGGAAGCCGGCACCCAGTCCGGCCAGGCTGGTGGCCTCGTCGACCTGGGCCCACAGCGCCTCACGTTGTGCCTTGCGGCGCTGGTTCTCGGCCGGATCGGTCGAGTCGGCCAGTTCGACCGCCTGCTGGCCCAGCCGGCGTACCTCGCCCATCAGGATCTCGTCCTTGAACTGCTGGAAGGCCGTGCCTTCGGTGCGGGCCGGGTCCAGCCCGAGCGCGCTGGCACGGACTGCCCACGCGTCGGCGTACGCCTGGCCCGGGGCCACGTAGCGGGCCACAAATGCGCGGTCGACCAGCGCCTCGGCGAAGCTCAGTTGATGAGCCTGACTGAACTGCCTGTAGTACTGCAGCGCCGCCGGGAAGGCCGATGCCAATGCCGTCCGCAACTCGGTGCCCACGAGGCCGCTTAGATCTGGAAGCTGGCTCGCGGGCAGGGCCAGCACGCCACGCACATGGTTCACCAGCGCCACCTGTGCTTGCGGGTCGGAGGCAAGGTAGCGTTGCATCAGGGCGTCCACGTCGACACGCCGGTTCATGCCCGCGCTGACGCGCACGCTGGCCCCGGTGTCCGGCAAGGCGGCGTTGCCGACGTTGAAGGCCGAGATGCCGTAGTAGCTGCCCGGCAGGTTGCCAATGGTCTGGATGCCGCCCGCCGTGCGCAGGTCGAGGTCGGTCCCGGCTTCGACCTGCAGTTCACCCGGCCCGGCAAGCTGGATCATGCCGCTGTCGCGGTCGCTGGGCGTGTTGTCGCGTCCCACGATGCGGCCGCCCGCCTTGATCAGCGTGACGTCGGTCTCGTGGAAATGCTGACCGGCAAAGCTGAGGTCCACGATGTCCCCACCGGCTTCCACCACCGCAGCCTTGGGCACGGTCAGCCGCGTGTCGGTGGTGATGCTGCCCCCCGCGTACAGCGTGGCGGGCAGGGCATCGTTCTGGTGCAGGGTGCTGCTGTAAAGGGTGTCGACCGAGAGCTTGCGGTTGTCACCCGCCAGGCCGAGTTCAGCCGGGCGCAAGGTGGCGTAGGCACCGTCCGTCCAACCGGTTTCCAGGGCAGGGCGGCTGACGCTCGGCCAGCGTGCCGGGTCGCCGTCCAGCATGATGACGCCTCGGCTGCCGCCAGTGATGGCGAGGTCGTGGCCCGCATAGACGCTCAGGTTGCCCGTGGCGGATGGGAAGAGCCACAGCGCGTACAGCTCCGATGTCAGCAGTTTGACTGCACCGTCCAGGGCGCTGACCTGCACGGTGGGCGGCGCCACTTGCGCCAGGCGGTTGCTCACCGCCAGCGACCGGGTCACGCGGTCTGCGGCCGGCATGAGTTGGCCACTGCCATGCAGGTAGTTGAAGTAGCCCTGTACCGTGGTGGGCCGGGTGGCCGTGCCCACCAGCGTCTCGAACGACGAGAAGGCGCCTTCCGCATTCCACACGACATCACCCGCGGCGCTGGACAGCCGCACGCCGCTGTCGCTGCCGTACGTGAAGAAGGAGGCCGCACTTTCGGTGGGCATCCGCGTGGCCGAGGGCGATGACAGGGCCGTGGGGTTGTAGACCGCGGCGACTTCCAGCCCGGTGCGTGCCTGCAGCGACCAGTGGCCATCCATCAGGGCGAGGATGGCGCCCTGCCCGGGCACGTCGGGCTTCACGTTGGTGCCGGTCGTGAAGGCGCCGCCTGCTTCCAGCCGGCCTTCACCCCGGCCCAGCAGGTAGATGCCGCCCCGGATGTCGCCCCCGGCCTGCACCGTCACGTCACCGCCATTGCGCAGGTCGAGCGTGGGGGTGCCAGGCACGGCCTCTCCCTCTGCGCTGGTGCCCCAGGTCTGCACATGACGTGCCGACGTGGGCGCCACGACGCCGAGGTTGACGATGTCGCCGCCCGCAGAGACGTGCACGTTGCCCCCGCCAAACGAGCCCAGCCCCTGGCGGAAGGCAGGAAGGTAGCTGGCCCATGCGCCCAGGCCCACGCTGCCGTCGTCGGCCATCACCCCCGCGTGCAGCAGCCAGTTGCTCGGCAGCTGAACCGGGGCGGCAGACGCGATGTTCCGGCCTGCGTGGACCTCCAGTCGACCCCCGCGGTGGGTGTAGCCCATGGCTGTCACGTCTGGCGCGGCCGCCACCTGGTCGGCCGGCAGATCGACTGGGCGCCCCGCGACATACACCAGCCCCTGCACGGGCGTGGTGCCGGTTCCCGGCGCCAGCACGACGTCGTGCGCAGCGGCCATCTCGATGGAACCGGTCGTCGTGCGCACCACCTTGCCGGCCGCCACAGTGAGGTCGGCCTCGGTCGCTGCGTGCTGCACGGCCAACAGGTCGGACGCATTCAGATCCGCGCCGGCCGTGAGCCGGAAGGACGCCGCATCGCCCGATGCGACGCTGCCCGTGGCAGCGGCGGTCGTGAAGCCGTCACTCAGGCTGCCATGGATGCGCAGGTGTCCGCCAGCGCGGAGGGTCAGCATGAGGGGCGCCAGGGTGGGGTCGTCCGCGCGGTCGGCGCGCCACATGTTCCAGTCGCTGGACACGGTCAGATCGCCGGCCGCACGCACTTCGACGCCTGCACGCAGTTGCGCCTGGCCCAACAGGCCCAGCGAGCGCATCACCACATCGCGTGAACCCAGGAACTCGGCCGCATGCGTGCTGAGGTCACGCTGGCCCAGCAGCGTGCCGCTGCTGGCTGCCGCGCGGATGCCGGTGTAGGCCTCGCCGCTGTCGTTGCGTTCGTACACGCGGGCCGACTCGACCAGCACTTCGCCCGCTTTCAATGTGGCTTGCACCGGCGCCATGCGGAGCGCGCGGGCCATGGCTTCGGCATCCAGCACCGGATCGCTGCCCTCGCCAGCCTGCGCCGCCGCGTCGGTGGCGAGCGCCACTGCGGCGGCCAGTTCGTTGTCGTCCCGCTCGGCGCGCAGCACGATGCGCCCTGTCCCAGCGTCCACGGTGGCGCCTGCGCGCAGATCCAGCACACCGGGGTCCGTCACGGTGCTCAGGGTCGTTTCACCCGTGTCGGGGTCGACGGTCGAGATCACGCGCGTGCCGGTGGTTGCCGACAGCAGCACGTCGCCGCCTTGTGCGCCGGCTCGGCTCGACGCGGCCTGGATGCGCGCGCCCTCTTCCAGCGTCAGGCCACGCGCCGACAACTGCACCATCCCGCCTTGCGGCGCCCGGGCGTCGATGAGGGCGTCGCCGCCCAGCGTGAGGCTGCGCTGATCCACCGAAATGCGCGTGCGAACGGCCTTCATGGCCGTGTGCAGGCTCTGATCCTCGGTACCGCGCAGGCGGGCCGTGACCGCACCGTGCATTCCCCCTTCGTTGCTCAGTTCGGCCAGGCGGTCCAGCGTGCCGCGCACACCGGCCGCGGCGCTGGCCTGGGCCGCTTCGGCAACACGGCCTGCGTCGACGATCAGCTGGCCACTGAGCGTGTCGGTGCTGGCACGGCCCAGCAGGGCGGCGTCAGCGCCGAACACCACGCGACCGGTCTCGGTGGGTGCGCTGAGTTCGATCGTGCCGGCGGCCTTCGCGCTGTCGGACGCGGAGGCCGTCTTCCAGCCCACCACCTTGCCGGTGCCGTCGTGCACGGGGATCCCGCCGGCGGACACATCGATCTGACCCAACACCTCGATGTCGCCCGAAGCCGCGCGGATGCGCACATCGCCGCCGGCCGAGCTGGCCGCCCACGTGCGGCCCGCCTGGACGACGGTCCCCGCGGCACGGGTCACCGAGCCCTTGCCCAGCACCACGGTCCGGGCGCTGTCGGTCGCGCCGCGGCCTTCGATCTCCAGTTTGCCCGAAGCCACCTCCACGCGGCCGTGCTGTTCAACCCGCGTGCCGGACAGGGTGAGCGCCGCGCCCAGGCCCGTGGTCTCACCCAGCGTGCGCGAGCCCGCTGCCTTCTCCACGCGCAGAACGCCATCGGCCCGGGCCTGATGCGTTCCGCCCGAGAGCGCCGTCACCCGGGCCGCGCTCAGCGTCAGGTCGCCCTGGGAGGACAGGCTGTTGGTCTGCTTGCCGCGGCCGTCGAACACCAGATCGCCCTGGCTCGCCAGCGTGACCGACTCGGCCGCCAGGCGCACCGGCCCGGCCCCGACGATGAGTCCGCCCGTGCGGACATCCGACAAGGCCGGGGTGGCCTCGAGGCGCAGTCGCCCGGCGCCGGTCAGGTCGGCCGGCGCCGCGCGCCCGGTGGTGTTGCGGAGCACCACCTCGCCGGCGCGCACGGTGATGTCGCCCCCCTGGCCGACGAGGGCCGGGGCGTCGAGTGTCAACCGGGCCGTCTTCGCGCTGCCCAGGCTCGCATTCGCCGCGAACTGCATGGCACCGTAGCTGCGCATCTGCGCGCGTTCGGCGGCGTTGACGCTCTCAAGCAGGCCGCCGGCCAGCACCAGACCGGGGTCTGCGGTGGCGTCGCCAATGGCGATCTGCCCGGCGGCGACGCTCATGGCCCTGGCCTGGATGGCCGTGCCCGGGTTCACCGACAGCGCGCCCGCCGCGTCCATCACCACATGCGCTGCCTTCAGCGCGCTGGGTGCGGCCACCGACGAGGCGATGCTCAGCCGGCCTTCCAGCCGCGCCCCCGCAGCCACCGAGGCAAGGTCACGCTGCACGTCCAGGCCCTTGTTGTGGCTGACGGCCAGCGTGGCCCCGTCACCCTGAACACGGACCACGCGTTGCACATCCGTGTCGGCGTGCTGGCCTTCGTCGACGGTGAGGCTCACCCCTTGAGCCACATCGATGCTGTGCCGGGCCACCGCGATCAACTCGCCGGTGGACACGTCGCCATCGAACCGGATGTGCTCGGCCTTGGCGGTGACGACGGTTTCGCCCTTCACCTCCTCGCGCTGCCCCCCCAGCAGAATGCTGTCGGCTTCCGTACGGGACAAGGCTTCTGCCGACACCAGCACTTCGCCGTCCTCCAGCCGGGTGGTGCCGGCCAGGCCGACCACCAGGGAACGGCCCATGCTGAGGTCGAGCTCGCCGCCCTTGAGCTGGTAGCTGGCGGTCCAGTCGAACGCCTGGGTCGAGAGCAGGGAAACGCGCCCGCCCGAAGCAGGTCGCGTGCCCTCCTGCGCGCTCAGGAAATCGTTGATCGACACGCGGTCGACCCGTGACTGTGCGGCCGCCGTCGCAGCCGGTTCCAACAGCAGCGCGAGGTTGCGGCGGTTGGCGCCGTTGATGTTGGTGCCCACGGCCGTCTCGAAGCCTGAGACCAGCACGCTGCCATCGGGCCGTGTCAGCCCGGTCGCCAGCGGCTGGTCCGACACCAGCGTTCGGGTCGACACCAGCACGGCGCCCGGCAGGATCCCATAGCGTGCAGGCAACAGCGTGTAGGTGCCCGGTGGCAGGGCCCCGTTGGCACTCGTGATCCGCACCTGCGCACCGACAGACAGGGGCTGCCCGTTGGCTGCTGCAGTCAGCGCCGTCTGCGTGTCATAGGGGGCAAACTCGTACGTGTGGCCCGGAACAATGGCATAGACGCCGGCGCGGTTGAAGGTGTCCTTCGTGCCGCCCACGCCTTCGACGAACTCCCACGCCAGCAGGTCACCACCGGCCTGGGCCTGGATACGCGAACTCGATGCCACCGTCAGGTTGGGCGAGTCGACCGTGACGTCCTTGTGCAGGTCCACCAGATCCAGCACGGCCTTCGCATCCGCAGAAGAGGCAACGCCGGCCTCGCTGGTGCCATACAGCCAGCGCTGACCGTTCAGCATGAAGCCCACCGGCACCACCAGCCCCTCACCGCTGACGGAAAGCCGGCTGCCGTCCTGCAGCGCCACCTGGGTTCCGGTGATCCGGATGTCGCCGAACGGCTGGTCGATCGTGCCGGCGTGGTTCACCGTGCCGGCGTCCAGGGTGAGGCGCCCCAGGGCAGACAGCGGCGACGCGCTGCTGGCGCCCTTCTGGGGATTCAGGGTCTGCAGGGTGGACGTTGCCGTGCCCTCGATGCGGGCATCGGTCAGCGTGCTGGCGTACAGGTTGCCGGCCTGCAGTTCGAGGTGGCCATCGAACAACAGGGCCGCGGTCGGCCGCGTCGTGCCAGCGCCCAGGCCGTTGAGCCGGATCTCGCCATTGCGGCGCGCGCCCACCTCGTGCTTGGCAGACAACGTGGCCCGCAACGCGACGTTGGCGAACCCTTGGAAGGCGTGTGTGCCATACCAGTCGATCAGCCCTGCGTTCACCGTCAGCGCGGCCGTGCCCGTCGTGGCCGCGCCCGGCGGCTGCATGCCCAACGCCGGGTCGGCCGATCGGGCCGAGCCGATGCTGACATGGTGTGCCTGTACCGTCACGGCGTTCGGCGTGCCGGAAGCACTGGCCTCTGCGGCGATGACGGGCGCGTCCAGCACCACCGAGCGCAATGGCACATGGCCCGCACGGTCGGCCGGTCTCGCGACCAGGTTGGCATCGCGGCCCAGCACGACCCGCTCGCTGGCCGTGAAGGACAGGCGATCAAAGCCGCTGTCCAGCAGCCCCGAGGCCGAGACCTGGCTCTCACCAAAGGTGCGCGCGGCGGCGTCCGTCGACACCGTCTGCCCTTCGCCCACCACCCGGATGCGGCCCACCTCGGACACGCTCTGCTCCGGAAAGGCCGAGCCCGGCACCGAGTCCGGCTGCAGCTGGAAATCGCGGATGCTGCCTGCCACCGAGCGCGCGTTGAACTGCCCGCCGGCCACGCTGGCGTCCGGGCGGTGGGCGATCAAGGTGCCGCCCAGGTAGAAGCCATACAGAGAGGACACATTGAGCGTGCCCGCTGCAGCGCTCACGGTCGTGGCCTGACGCGACACCCCCGTATGCAACGCGGCCTGTGCACCGCTCAGGTTGATGACCGCCCCTTCGTCCATCAGCACCCAGCCGCGTTGGGCGTCCGGGTTGAGGCTGACCGTGCCGCCGCCCAGCACGTCGCCGACAAGTCGCGTCTGGCCGGCCACCGTGGCGGCGCGCACCCGGGCCGCGCCCGATACGTCGATCAGGCTGGTGTCGTGCAGTTGCACGGCCTGGTCAGGCAGGTAGCCCACCGGGTCGAGCTCGAGCGCGTTGGTGGGCGACGAGCCCACGCGGTGCAACACCGTGTCGGTGCCCAGTCCCACCGTCACGTCGCCGCCGTGCGCCACCAGCGCACCGTGCACGTCCACCCGGTAGCTGCCGCGCAGCGTGAGGCTGCCGCCAAGCCCGGCGTCCATCACCGCGCCCTCGCCCAGCGTGACGCTGCCGCCCCGGTTCAACCCGGTTGGCTGATTCGACATCGCCACATCGGCCTTCAACGCCGACGCATCCAGCGTGATGGAAACCGGCTGCCGCAGCGCATCGTCCAGCACCACGCGCTCGGTTTCTGCGGCCATGGCCACGCCCGTCGGGCCGGCGCGGCCCACATTGATCTGCGACCAGCTCACCGGCTCGCTCAGGTTGACGAGCCTGGGCGCGATGCGGGTGTGGTCCGCCACCACGATGTCGCCCTTGGTCTGAAGCGTGAACGTGCCGAAGCCGCCTTCGGAGAAGAAGGCCGGCGCGATCTGCAGTCCGCTTTGCAGTGCCTGCGGCACCTGGGCCGTCGGCTCACCGATCCAGAGGCTCCGCAAACCACCAATCGCCAGCTTGCCGCCCCGGCGGAAATCGAAGCCACGCAGGGTGCCAGCCAGGATCAGCTTTCCAGAGACGGTGTCTTCTGGCACGCCTGCCGGCACGGCGGTGTTGACCTGCAGGTTGATGCCGCCGGCATCGCCTTTCACCGTGCCCGACGGTGCGCCACGCAGCAGCGCGGCCGACACGTCAAGCAGCGCGCCCTCGGCCACCGAGGCGCTGTGGCCGGCCTTGATCGCGATCTGCCCGCCATCGCCCTCCGCGCCGCGGGCGCTCGCCCCGCCCGACACATCGAGCACGGCCGTCGACGCAACGACGACATCCCCCGGGCCGGCGCCAGTGGCATTGCCTTCGCCAGTGCCACTGGCGCGCGCCTGACCGGCTTCCAGCGCGATGGTGCCGCCTGCAGCGCGCACCTGCCCCGCCATCGTCACCGTGCCGCCGCCCTGGCTTGCCGCCAGGAACGAACCCGACGCACCCAGATCCAGTTTCACGTCGGCATCCACGTTCACGTCATGCGGCACCGCGTCGCTGGTGTGGGTCGCCTTCAGGGCCACGGCCGACGCCCCGCTGTTCTGCAGCATCTTGGCCGACACGCGGGTCTCGGTCGCCAAGCCGGCCAACCAGTTCGACGCTGCACCCGCGTCTTCATCGGGCAGATTGGGCATGCCACCCGCGGTGTCTGCCTGCAGGCGCACCGATCCCTGGGTGTTCTCGATGTCGACGCGGCCGCCCAGCGGCCGCACAGCGGCATACAGGTGCGGCTTGTCGATCAGGGTGGCGAGCCGCCCCAGCTCGGTCGACACCTTGGTGTTGAGGCGCACCGTCGTGTCCGCGGCCGAGACCGTCGTTCCGCTGGGGTTGCCCCACAGTTGCAGCGGCCCCACCACGGCGTCGGCCTGGATCTCGGCGCCGATGTAAAGCGTGCTGCCCTTCAGGCTGAGCCAGCCGGCATCTGCGCCTTCCACATAGCTGGTCTCGCGTGGCTGTATCGCCGTCGACGCCAGCGACAAAGGGGCGGCCTCGCCACTCAGCTGGCCCGGGCTGATGAGTCGGTCATAGCGCACATCCGGTCGGGCCTGATCCAGCGACACCGACGTGCCGGCCCCGCGGCCCAGCACCGAGGTCAACAGTTGCCCCGCGTCATAACGCTTGCTGCCCCCGGACACATCGAACTTCACGCCATCGGCCACCACCAACGCGCCATCGGCCTCCACTCGGAGGTTGCCGCCGCGAACGGACAGCTCACGTGCGGTGCGCTCGATCAGGTTGTAGGCGCCTTTCACGTTGGCCACGGCGACCGGCTTGCGGGCATCGAAGTACACCTGGTTGCGATACAGCACCCCACCACGCTGCACGGGCGTGTCGGCCAGCTCGTTCTGGTAGAGGCTCAGCATGAGCTGGTTGCGGCTCATGGGCAACGCCACGTCCCGCAGGCCGGCCACACTGAGCCGCACATCCCGGTCGATGAAGAGGCTGGCTTCCTGCGTGGCCGTGCCTTCACCATTGAACAGCGGGTTCTGCTGCGTGGCGGCGGCCATGATGGACAGGTTGCCCGACACGGCTTCCACCAGCGCACCCGCGCCGATGCGGATGTCCTTGCCGAAGAGCTCGACCGTGGACCGGTAGAAGGTCTCGGCGTCTTTCTGCGTGGCGCTGTCCTCGCTCGGTGTCACGCGGGTCACGCTGCCTGCGCCGATCTCCAGTTGGCCCAGGTTGCCGTTGACGACGTTGTCGGCACTCGCCGTGGTCGACTGCACCGCGTGCAGCAGGATGGCGCCGTTCTGGCCCTTCACCGCGGTCGTGGCCGACAGCTTGCCCATCTGGCGCACCACCATGCCGACCAGGTTGATGCGGCCCTTGTCCGCCACCACCTCGTTGATGCGCTGTTCCAGCCCGGTGGTGCCGGTCTCGTTGGTCACCGTCTCGCCATCGCGCACGGTGTACGTGCCCGTGGCCGCCTGCTCCACGGTGTTCACGCCGGCGCGGGTCGGCGTCACCAGCGGGTCGAACGCATCGACCGTGACCCACAGGCCACGCTGCGCCGCATCGGTCGAGCTGAAGAGATAGACCTTCTGGCCGGCTGCCATCACGGTCTGCCCGGACGGCGTCTCGATGCGGCCCTCGTTGTACACGCGGGGGGCCACGAGGATCACGTCGCCACCGGCCAGCGCCTTGATCTCGGCGCCGCGCTCCACCGACACAAACCCCTGGTCCTGCTGGTCGGTGCCGCCAAAGGTGGGCGTGCTGCCACCTTGCGCCGAACGGATGCCTTTCAGGAAGGTTTCGTCAGCCAGCTTGAGTGCGGTGGCCACAAAGCGCTGGGTGTCGACCCGGGCGGTCGGGCCGAACAGGATGCCGTTCTGGTTCTGCAGCAGCACCTCGCCATTGGCCTGGATACGGCCCAGGATCACGCTGGCCTGGTTGTCCCAGATGTTGTTGAGCGCCGAGCCCCCCGTGGGCTGAACGAAGCGCACGGTGTAGCCCGGGCCGATGTCGAAGGTGTCCCAGTTGATGATGACGCGGTCATCGAACTGGTCGATGCGCATCGTGCGGGGGTCGGTGGTGTCGATGCGGAAACGGTTGACGTCCACTGGATTGCCGGGGGTCTTGCCGCTGAAGTCCCTGAACCGCTGGGGCAGGTTGGCCATCGGGCGCCCCGCTGCCGCCTTGTCGGCCATCACGGTGGGGCTGCGGGGGATCAGCGTCGACAGGGGCATGCCCCCCGCCGCATGCGCGCCGAACGGGTCCCAGGCGCAAGCGGCCAGCACCACGGCGGCCGCGCCGCCCAGACACGGGGCGCCGCGGCGCGCGCGACACTGGCCACTGGCCGACTTGCCTGCGCTGCGGGCGTGTTCGGCGGCGGGCACACACATGCTGCGGCGACGGTCGAACACCAGACGATGGACGTGCTTGTTCATGGCAGGAACCTGTGGAGAGACGTTCAGAAAGCCTGGCGAACGCTGAGTTCCCAGCGCGGCTCACGGCGCGTGGCGCGTTCATCGCCGCCGCTGGAGGCAGCACGCACCGTTTCGTAGAAGGGCATGGCGACATCCAGCGAGGCATTCAGGCCCTCGCCGTTGCTCAGCCGCCAGCCCAGGCCATAGCTGCCCATGTGCACGCGGGCGCGCTGCCCCTCCAGCGCGTTCTTCAACATCAGGCTGCCGCGGTCCACAAAGACCAGCGAGCCCAGGCGCCAGCTGCCCGACTGCCACAAGGGCGGGCTGGCCCCTTCGACCCGCAGGCTCCAGCCCTGATCACCGGCCTGTTCGTAGTCGTAGTAGCCGCGCACACTGTCGATGCCACCCAGCGCGAACTGCTCACCCGAGGCCACCGGGCCGGAAGCCAGCTGGGCGTCGGCACTCAGATCGACCTGCCAGCCGCCACCCACCGCGCGGCGGTGCGTCATGCCGAATCGCCAGACCAGAAAGTCCGGGTTGGCGCCCGCGCGCTTGCATTCGAACTGGTCGAGCCGGCGGCCATCGCAGTCGACTTCACGCCCGGCCCAGCTGCGGCTCGAGCCGGCCAGCGCGGTGCGCACGGTGCTCTGGTCGCCCCCGCCGTGATCCCAGGCCACGTCGTACGCCAGGTTGAGCACCGGGTACTTCAGCGCCGGCTTCTGGGTGGAGAAGCCGGAGCCGGTCACCGAGCGATCCCGGTTGTGCTTGCGGTCCAGCCCGAGCGACCAGCTGTGGCTGACGGGCCATTGCCACGCCGGCAGTTCATGCCGCCAACGCAGGCTGTAGAAGGTACCGCGCGTGATCGTGACGCCGCCCACCGAGGTGCCGGCACGCGTGTCACTGGCGCTGTTGGTCACGGCCAGGCTGAGGCTGTCGGCGCGGCCCAGCGGCAGGTCATACACCGCCGAGACAACGTTGGCATCGCTCGGCCGGGTCGGCGCCACCTGCCAGCTCAGGCCGAGGCTGTGGCCGCGTTGAAAGAGGTTGCTGTACGACGCCACGGCTTCCAGCCGCCCGCGCTCCGTGTTGTAGGCCTGGCGGGAGTTCAGCTCCACCGAGCCCTGAGCCGGCCGCTTGTCTTCGACCTTCAGCTCGACGTCGATGCGATCGGGTTGATCGCTGGCCCCGATCACCGGCGTGATCTGGCGCGCCGGGGTCTGCAATTCGGCCAGCTCATCCTGCACGGCCGGGAAGTAAGGCAGTTGTCCCGCCGCCAGACTGGGCACGCCATCACGGATGCGGCTCGGCAGGTGGTGCTTCGCCCCCGTGACGCGCACCTGCTCCACGCGGGCTTCGGTCACCTCGAGCCTGACCTCGCCGGTGTCCACACGCTGGTCCGGCAAACTCACCACCACCGACAGGAAGCCGGCATCCTGGTAAGCCTTCTCGAGCGCCTCACGGGCGGCTTCGATGTCCGTGAAGCGGCGGCCCGGGCCGAGGTAGGGCGTCAGGATCTGGCTCACCACCCCGTCGGACAGCGCCGAATTGCCTTCAACCACGTACTCCATGACGTCGAAGACCGGCCCGCTCCCGGCGTCCTGGGTCGCGCTCTGCGCCCATGCAACAGGCACATGGGCGATCACGCCCAGACTCAACAACACAGGGGCCCACGCGGAGGACAGATTTTTCATTTCCACCAACAACAGAAAGCGACAGTCCCCTGGCGAGGGGACTGTCGTCACGCAAGGTGCCTGGCCCCCGCAGGCGCCAGGCGTCAGGCCTCTCCGTCGATCAGCGACGGGTGTAAGGCACCGCCGAGTTGCCACCGCGGCCGTACTTCGACTCGACACCGGTCAGGAACAGGCCGGGGGTCGAAGCGCCAGCGGGCAAGGCACCGTTCATGGCGTCGACGATCGGGGCGCAGGTGCCTTCGGGGCAGTACGCCACGGTCTCGTAGACGAAGTCGTAGCGGCCGGCGATGGCGCTGGCGGTCTGCGACGAGCCGGCGACGCCTTCGGCGAAGGCCACGTCGTTCAGCTTCACGAAACGATAGGTGTCGGTGCTGCTGCCCAGCGGGTTGTTCTCGGCCGACAGCACGCCAAAGCGGAAGTCGGTCGAGGTGGCCGGGGCGGTGTCGTTCAGGCAGGCGCGCACGTTGCTCGAACCGGAGTTCAGGATCGAGGAGTAACGCGAGCCGACGGAAGCACCTTCAGCGACGACGGGCACCTTGCCACCCACAGCGGCCGTGGCTTCATAGTTCAGGAAGTAGAGCTGGGCAGCCTGCTGGGTGCCCGAGGTTTGGGGGCGCATGCAGTAGCTGATCTTCGTGGTGTTGCCCGGGATCAGCAGGCCACCGCCCAGCGACTTGGCACCGCTGGCAGACGTGCCGTTGTTGATGAGGGTGGCGATGTCGGCCTTGCTCACCGACGGCTGGCAAGCCGCCGTGGCATCACCGATGGCACACGAAGCGGGCACCTGGCCGGTCGTCTTCTGGTGCGTCTGCAGTGCTTCGTACAGGCGCTTGTTCACGGCCACGCCAAAGACCTGGCTGAAGCCAGCCGGCGTGAAGTCACCCGCGTTGTAGTTGGCGTTGAAGTGGTTGCCTTCGACGTCCAGGTAGCCACCGTCGGACGTGGCCGACTCGTTGGTGCCGGTGCAGTTGCGCATGCGGCCCGCGCCCATGAAGGACAGCGAGCCGGTGCCCGCACCGGCAATGGTGGTGCACGACGCGGTGGCGGCATTGATGAAGCCGACCTTGACGTTGCCGCCCGCGGTGGCGTTGATGACGGCGTTCTCGGAGCCGCCCGACACGTTCACCCGAACCTCGTCTTCGCTGATGCCTTCGAAGTCGACATCGCACTTGCCGGTGAACACGTTGCCCAGCGAGCCCGTGGACTCACCGATCTTGTAGAGGGTGTAGGTGCCGCCGGCGTTCTCGCACAGCACCTTGGCGGCACGCGCCACGTTGATGGAGGAAGCAGAGGCGCCGGTCAGACGGGCCGGGCCGGCCGCCAGGGCCTGGGACACGCCGCACACGGCCAGCGTGGCGATCATCAGCTTGGACAGGTTCATGATGGTTCTCGGTTTCAGGAAGAAGCGGGCTTGACAAGACCGGGCGGACAGACCGCCCGGTCGACTGCTTTCAGGTTCTTGTGTGAGCGCGATCAGACAGGCCGATCAGCGGGCGGCGCGGCGACGGGCCACGCCGACGGCCAGCATGCCGATCAGGGCCAGGGCATAGGTTTCGGGCTCGGGCACGGCGGCCGTGACGGTCGGCGTGGTCCAGCTCAGGGTGTTGTTCACCGCGTCGAAGTAGAAGGTGCCCTTGTCGTTCAGCAGATCCGCCTTGTTTTCAGCATCGACCTGGTTGGCGATGGCCAATTCGTCGCCTTCACCGTCCAGCAGCCACAGGTTGGTCTTCTTGCCGAAGACGGTCCCCATCTCCCACTTCAGGTTGGCTTGCCACTTGGTGCCGAACGCGCCCATGTTGGGGAAAAAGCCGGCGTCGGAACCGTTGGGGGCGTAGTAAGAGCCGTTGTCAACGGGCAGGCCACCGATCAGCTCCTGGGCCTTCACGGTCATGTCGGTGCCCACAAAGGCGGCAGCGCTGTTGAAGCCAGCATCCTGACCACGCAACTGGGTGGCAGTCGGGGTGCCCGACGTCAGGGCCAGGTCCGGTGCAATGAGGGTTTCGCCTTCTTGATGGCGAATGCCGGTTGCAGCGATGCCCCAGCGGGATTCGCTCTGCTGGGTGTTGGACAGGAAGGTCGACACGGCCGAGAAGTCATTCTTGGCGGCAACGGTCTTGCCGTTGAAGGTGATGGTGTTGGCGTTGAAGTTCCAGACCACCGAGACGTTGGTGCGCGACAGGGCACCTTCGGCGATCGTCTGACCACCGGCCGTGGTGTAGCCCGGCGTGAAGTCGTACAGGTTGAAGCCCAGGTCCACGAAGGCCGAGCTCTTCGACGCACCGGTGTTGTCGAACGCGACGAACAGGACCGAGCTGTTGTAGGTGGGGGCTTTGCCAGAGTCCAGCGAGGCCTGTGCGGCACCCGACAGGGCCAGTGCGGCCAGGGCGATCAGTTTGAGTTTCATGTGCTTGCTCCGTGAAAGGGTGGTTCCCGTTGATCGGGAAGGTGAACGTCGTCGAAGACGCTGCCCACATCTGCAGCACCTTCAGCGCCAGCGCAGTATTCGGAGCGGGCGTGACACCGCGATGGGGAGCACCATGAGCCGGAATGCACATGGCGCCGCGCCGATCGGCCCATGCATGAGCCAAGCGGCACAAGGGTCGGCACCAGGGCGCGTACCGCGTCTGCGCCCGCTGATCCGAACGGCCCATGCAACGGGATGCGCAGTGAGGACGACGGCCACCAGCCCCCCGGGAGCAAGGGGGTCCCCAGAAACGACAAGCCCCGCGGGATGCGGGGCGTCACCAGGCAAAGAGGCTGTCAGCATGGACTAGGGTGCGGTGGCCAGGTCTGGCAGCGGCTCGCGCATCTGCGCCAGCAGCAGCGCGGTCAGCGGGGTGGTGGGGCGTGCGCCTTGTGCGATCAGCGCATCGGCCACATGCGCCTGCCGCCCGAGTGCAGCCGCATGCAACGCGTCCAGCCCGTGCTTGTCGCGCTCCGTCACGGCCACGCCGTGCTGCAACAGCAGCCTCACCCCGTCCAGCCGACCGCGGTAAGCGGCCTCAGCCAGAGGGTGCCGCCCTTCGGCGTTGTAGAGCCGCTGCCATTGCGCGGCCGGCCGAGCGGCCAGCAGCAGCTGCGCAGCCCCCAACTGCCCCCCGGCCAAGGCCAGGTGCAGCGGCGTCTGGCCACGCTGGCTGACCGCCATCGGCTCGGCCCCCTGTCGCAACAGCTCGCGCACCACGGTGTCCTGTCCGATGTAGGCCGCCAGCCCCAGGGGCGTCATCCCTTCTTGGCCGCGCGCTTCCATCGGCGCGCCGCGGCGCAGCATCTCGCGCACCAGAGGCACGTCACCCAACCGAATGGCCAGCGTCAGGGGCGTACGCCACGCTTCGTCCGTCACATCGAGTCGCGGGTTCGCCGAGCGCAGATGCTTGAGCGCACCAGCACCCTCGCCGCGCAACAGATAGGCCATCAGCGCCTGCTCGTTGGCCGGCAAGCGCGCCGACCTCGGTGCCGTGAGCGGGCCGCCGCGCCCGACGTCGCCCAGCGACGCATCGCGTGCGCCAAGGGGCGCCCCGGCCACGGCGGGCCGCCCTCGCACAGCCACGCCATCGCTGGCGTCGGACAGCGCATCGACCGCTTGCGCCTGCGCGCACGAAATGCCCAGCACCGCGGGCAGCAGCACGCCACGCGCGAGCGCGCAAAAACACAGCTTGTCTTTCATCGTCACACCGAAGAGCGAGGGTCTGTTGCATCCCTGAATGGCATCGCGTCCGCGCTGCCCTGTGTGGCGCCGAGCGCATTCATGCTCATCGCCTTCGCCACAGCCTGAGCCCGGTTGGCCGCGCCCAGCTTGCGCAGGATCTTCTGCACGTGGTTCTTCACAGTCAGTCCGCTGATGCCCAGTTGCTCGCCGATCTGCTGGTTGCTCATGCCATCGCGCACCCAACGCAGAATCTCCCGTTCCCGTTCGGTGATGGCCGGCTGGCGCCCCGTCAGGTGGCCGATGGCCAGGTCCATGCCGGCGGGCACATCGCGGGATGGCGAGATCAAGCGCTCGGTCACCGCCACACGCTGATACGTCAGGTGCAGACACGGCAGCAGCATGCCGAAGGAGGCCACGGCGAAATCGTCGTATTCGGCCTCATGGCGCATCAGGATGAAGAGGCTTTCCAGCTCGTCCAAGCGCCCGGGCCGCGTCGTGCCATGCACCAGCATCTGCCGGTAGCCCACATCGCGAAGGCGCGCACCCAACGACCCCTCCTGCAACTCCGCGGGCGTGGGGATGCCCACCCGGACTGCCTGCTGCTGCCCTCTTTGCCAGACGTGCAGCGCCTGCTGAATCAGCACCGACCGCCCGTCCAGCAAGCCGACGATGATGTCGGCCGGCATCGGCAGGCTGTTGAACAGGTCAAACGACAGGGCGCGGGTTTCGCGGTCATACGCGCCGCACAGCGCGATCGTGTGAGGCAGCCAGCGCTGAAGGTCGCCCTGGCTCCACACAAAGAACTGGTGTCTGCGGCACACCTGAGGCGCGCCTTCCATGACACGCAGCAGGTACTCGGACTGCTCCGGCGCGAAGGGGTTGGGTTGCATGGCGGCCGTGTGAAGAATTCACGGCAGCATAGGGAGCGCCGATGACGATTTGTTGACTTCTGTGAACGGCATGTCGAGATCGGTACACAACGTGTCTCAAGGTGCGGTGATGTCGAACCGCCACGCCGCGTAGCTCTCGATGCCGGCCGGCGCCAGCAGCGGGCGCTGAGTCGACAGGCTGAAGACGCCCACGATGGCGCCGTCTCCCGGCTGGCGAAGCAGGCCCCACTCCCCCCGGGTCACGGGATCTGGCCAGACGCGCCGCAGGTGACGCACGGTCTGGCCGGTGCGCTGATCCTCCAGCAGATCCTCCAGCCGCAGGGGCAGACGCCGGACGCCTTCGGCCACCGGCACCTGGCTGTACGAAGTCAGTGCAGCGCGGATCTGCTCACCGCGCCACTGAAGCTCGGTGTCCGCCTGCCGCCGCGCATCCATCTGCCAGGAGCGGCCCGCCGCGGCCAGCATGAAGCCACCGATGGCCACCCACCACAGCAGCAACACATAGGTGAACCCACGAGCTCGCCGCACCCTGCACCTCACCACTGTCCATACGGAAGGCCATTCTGGCCACGCCCGGTCGCACCACTGCGCACATCGGCCATGCCCCCGGCCACCGCGCTGTCCGCAGGCGGCGGCAGCATCTGCCAGCTGTGGCGGGAGCCGGTCAACGGGTCTTCGGGGATCTGCCGCAGGTAGCCCCGCTGGACCAGCTCGTCGAGCGACTCCGGATACTGTCCCCGGTCCGCTGCGTACTTGTCGATGGCGTCGCGCATGACGTTGAGCGAGGTCCGCAGGCTCACTTCACGAGCCTGGTCCACCGTGCGGTGGTAGCGTGGGGTAGCGAGGCTGGCCAGCAGGGCGATGATCGCGAACACCACGATCAGCTCGATCAGCGTGAAGCCTCGCTGGCCTGGCATGCGGGTGCGTCTCACCATGATCGGTACGGCGTGCCGTCCAGGCCGGTTCCCGGCGTGCGGACGTAAACGTCGAACACATCGGTGCCCGGCATGGGCGCGTCGGGCGGGCTGGCATAGCTGCGCAGTCCCCACGTGCGCTCGGCCGGCACATCGGGCGACGCAAACGGGTCGCGCGGCAGGCGCCTCAGAAAGTAAATGCGCACGCCTTTCGGGTTGCTGGCATCCGGCACGCCCGTTACCAGAACGTCCAGCGAAGGGGGCCAGCCGGTGTCATCGCTGCGCTTTTCGATGCGCCCCTGCTCCCACGCCCGGTGATAGGCATCGAGCGCCGAACGGAGGGTGCGCAGGCCCTCACGCAGTTCCGTCTCCTGCTGACGGCGCTTGTGCAGGGCCGCCAACGGCATGGCCGCGCTGGCCAGGATCCCGGCAATCATCACGACGACGATCATCTCGATGAGCGTGAAGCCGCGCGACGCTGCGGGCCGGGGGTCAACGTTCATGGTCTGCATCGGCCGGGTCGTCCTGCGGCACCGCCGGCCCGGCCGATGCCGGGGTCACCGTGCCACCTCTCACGCGCATCTTCAGCGGCGTGCCACCCAGATCCAGCCCGATCTCCGTGTCGGCCTGGCGCACGTCTTCCCGCACCTTGAAGGTCAGGGTCACCTGTTCCTGGCCCTGCAGCGCCACGCCCAACCCTCCCGTCTTCGTGGCGCCGACGGGCTCGACCACGCTCAGATCCACCAGCAGGTTGGCCGACAACGGCACGGCACCGTTGTTGCGCACGGACACCGAGAACGTGGCCCCCGGCATCACCTCCTCCGGCCCCGACAGCTGGGCCGGCTCGGCCACCACGCCGCCTCGGGAGGCCGCGCCCGACGGATCATCGCGCTGGCCCGCAGGCGCTCCCGGCACGCCACCGCGCCCGGTGGTGCCTCGCGCGTCCCCCTGTCTCAGCATCAAGGGCACCGCGCCCGGTTGAGCCTCGGTGCCCGAGGGCATGAGGGCCGACGCCGACGCCGGCTGCACGATGTTGCGCAGCACGCGGGGCGTGACCAGCAGCACCACCTCGGTCTTGTCCCGCGTGTTGGACACGGTACCGAACAGATGGCGCAGCAGCGGCACGTCGATCAACCCCGGAATGCCCGTCGCGCTGCGGCTTTCGGAGTCATTGAGCAGGCCGGCCAGCACCTGGGTCTCCCCATCGCGCAGGCGCAAGGTGGTCGAGGCCTGCCGCGTGCCCACCTGGTAGGCCAGGGAGCCGTCGTTGCGCGTCGTCTTGTCGGTGACGCTGCTGACCTCGAGCGCGACCTTCATCGTCACGTCCCCGTCAAGCTGCACCTGGGGCTCGATGTCGAGCTTCAGGCCCACGTCGATGTAACTGACCGACGACGTGACGCCGACGTTGGCAGTGCTGGTGGTCGTGAAGACGGGCAGCTTCTCGCCCAGCAGGATCTTGGCCTTTTCGCGGTTGCGCGCTCGAATCTTGGGGTTGGCCAGCAGGTTGGTGGCACCGCGGGTGGCCTTCAGCGTGGCCAGCGCCAACGGGTTCGCCGTGCTCCAGCGCAAGTCGGTCAACGAGGTGATGGCGGCCACACTGTCGGGCACGCCGTAGCTTGCGGTGGACGGCCAACTCAGGCCAAGCTGGTCCACATCCTTGGCCGACACCTCCAGCACCTCCAGCTCCAGCATCACCTCCGGATCCGGCACGTCCAGGTTTTCCACCAGCCGCTCGACAATCCGCATCACCTCCGGTGTGTCGCGCACCACCAGCAGGTTGAGGCGTTCGTCCACGAAGACATCGCGGGTCTTGGCGATCGTGCGGATCAGCGTCTGAGCCTGTTTCGGGTCGGCATTGACGAGGTAGAACGAGCGGGTGACCGTGTCCAGCAGATCGCGCTGCTTTTGCTGCGTGCCGGGGAACACCAGCACCGTGTTGTCGTTCAGCAGCTTGGCCCCGAGCTGCTGGGTGCTCAGGATCACGCGCAAGGCCTCGTCGACCAGCGTCTGCCGCAGGAACAGCGTCACCTTCGCCTCGCTGCGCACGTCCTTGTCGAACACGAAGTTGAGGCCGGCCGCCCGCGACAAGGCCTCGAACACGTTCTTCAGCGGCGCGTCGCGGAACTCCAGCGTCACGGGCTGCGTGGCCGATGCCAGCGCTCGGGTGGACTGCACCCGCGTCTGCGCTTCCCGTGCCGACTGGATGCGGGCCAGCAGGGCACGGGCATCCGAACGGGCCGGGTCCTCGGCCAGCAAGGCGCGCAGCGCAGCTTCTGCGCGCTCCGCGGCCTGCGCATCAAAGGCAGCCTGTGCCTCGGTCATCAGGCGCTGCTGACGTTGGCGTCGGCTCACTTCGTCGCGCAGGGCGGCCGTCCGTGGGTGCTCCGGCGCGGCCGCCTGCATCCGGCGCAGCACATCGGCCACCTCGTCCACACGCCCCGCCTGACGCGCCTTCTCGGCCTGCACCGCCAGCTGCGACACGGCCATCTCCCGCTGCTGGAACCAGGCCTGCCGCACGGACGAATCGCCCGGCGTGGCCGCAATGGCCGATTGCAGCAAGGTCGCTGCGGCCTCATGCTGCCCCGCCCTCGCCAGATCCTGGGCCTGCCTCACCACGGGGGTGGTACACGCGCCGAGCGCGACCAGGCCAGCGAGCGCCACGGCCAGCAGCGTCCGGCGGGCCGGCATCGGGGACATCACACACAGCTTCATGTTCATCTCATCGTGGTCGTCTGGGCCTGCATCAGCGGCATGTAGGTCAGACGCAAGGTTCGGTCTTCGATGCGGTCCACCCGCCACTGACCTTCGATCAGTTCGCCCTCGGACACCACCCAGGTCGACACGGGGCCGGCCACGATGGCGCGTTGCCGCGCACGCGGCGCCGAAGCCGCGTTCACCGTGTCTTCGAAGCGGCCGATCCAGCGGTGAGGGAAGGGGGGCGCCTGCGGGGGCGGGGGCGCGGTCTCGGGTGGGGGCGGCGGAGGCGGCGGAACCACCGCCCGCCAGGCGCTGCCCGGCGTCTGGCCCGGCGCCGGACCCGACGCAGCCACCCGATGCTGCCAGCGCACCACCGCAGCCAGCAGGCGGGCATCGTCCGCAGACGGTGCCGAAGCTGTGCCAGCCGCTGCACGCGCCCGCTCGGGGCCAGGACGTTCATTGCCGGGTCGGTCCACGGCCGGCTCGGCGCCCGGGGCGGGCGGCCGGCCGTCACCACGGGCCGCGGCGGGATCGCGCTGGCGCGCCGCCGGCAACGCCGCGTCATCGTCCTGCATCGACAGCCAGAGGGTCAGCCCCAGCACCACCGCCAGCACCCACATCAACGGCTGCCGCATCACGGTCTCCCCGCCAGGCGCCACCACAGCGACACGCTGACCTGAGCCTGCACCATGTCGCTGGCGGGATCACGCCGCTCCAGCGTCAAGGCATCGATCCCCACGGACGGCATCGGCTGCAGGCACGCA
The DNA here is from genome assembly GCF_003100395.1 of Aquabacterium olei. NCBI lineage: Bacteria > Pseudomonadati > Pseudomonadota > Betaproteobacteria > Burkholderiales > Sphaerotilaceae > Aquabacterium > Aquabacterium olei. The sequence goes on along the minus strand of NZ_CP029211.1, from coordinate 104,713 downwards.
ACCCATCGGCGCACCGCGCTGTACGGCCCCTGTATCGGCATCGCCATCCGCTGGCGCCACAGGCCCTCTGCCCCGGTGATGGGGACGCGCTCGCCACGGTATTGCAGACTGTCGATCTGCAAGCCTTCGCGGGCGGCGCACTGCAGCACACCGTCCTGCAACGCCACCCGATCGGCCTGCACCGGCAGGGATTGCCAGAGCAGCGCCCACGCGGCCTCGGGCGCAGCGGGCGCCTTCGGGCCGCTCGTCTCGGCACCCGCTGTCGTACGTGAGGCAGACACCGTCTGCAGACGATGACGCAACGCCCGGTTGTCGGATGCGGCCTGATCCACTTCGGCCTGCTGTGCCGGCATCAGCGTGGACTGGGCCCACAACGCCCCCCCGATGAAAACGATGCCCGCGGCGCCGGGCAGCCCCAGCAAGGCCCATGCATCTCGCAACACCTTCATCGCCCCGCCTCCGGCCATGTGGCGTCCACCCGCCACACATGCTCGCCTTGCCCGTCGGACACCGGTTGGGGCAGTCGCTGGCGCCCCCGCAGCTGGGCCTGTGGCCCCAGACTGTCCACCCACCGCAGCGCCGTGCGGTCGTCCGGGACAGCCGCCTGCAGCTGCGCCGCACCCGCCTCGCCCGCCCCTTCGGCACGCCCGACCTGCAGCCTCAACCCGGTGAGGACGACCCGCGCGCGGGTTGCCCGCTCGTCGGCACCATCCAGCGTGGCCAACCAGTCGTGCGCCAGCACCTCGGCCATCTCGGCGGCGTGCCGCCATTCGCTGCGCGACATCTGCGGCGCAGCGGACCGCGCCTGGCCAGTCGATGAGCCCGTGGGCGCTTGCATCTCAAGGCGTGCAGAGAGCTCGGCCTTGCGCACAGCGCGCCCCAGACGCTGGCCTTCCGCCTGCGTGTCGGCCTGTGCCTGCTGCAGCGAGGCCACCTCGTCGCACACTTGCAAGGCCATCAACAGCCCGACACCCAGCAGGGCCCAACCCCAGACACTCGCACGGCGCCGCGGGCCCACAAAGTCGATGGCATCGACCCAGGCGGGCCTCACATGCAGGAAGGACCACCGCGTCACGGCGCATCTCCCGCGGCAAACGGCGGCAGCCGACCGCTGATCAGGCAGGTGTCGGCGTCCACACCCATCCGTTGCAACAGGTCGATGCCGGGTTCATGCCCCAGCCCGTCCGCGCACACGTCCTGCCGCTCGGACCAGACCGACCAGGCCGGCGGCGTCGTGTCCGTGCCCGCCTGCCATTGCCACACCGTCCTCAGGCCCGGCTCGCTCGCCACCCAGGTCACCGCCCCCCCGGACGCGGCGATCACCGTGTCCGACCACGACTGCGCCGGCGGCACCCACCAGGGCACCAGGCGCTCGATGCGCACGCCATGCCGGGAAGCGATGTCGAGCAGCTCGTCCAGAACACGGCGCGGCAGCCCGCACACCAGCGAGGGCCCATCGCCGGGCAAGGCCCGCCACACCAGCTCGTCCACCAGTTGCACCGGCGACATGCCGGTGGCCTGTGCCCAGGCGTCGCAGGCCGCGTCGATGCGGTCCTGCGCCTCGCGCCCCGCATCGGGCCCCACCAGCGTGAGAAAGCAATGGCCAGACAAGGCCAACTCGCAACGCGCCCCGGGGTGGGCCGCACACCAGTCGTGCCATGCGCTCAGCATGTCGGTCAAGTCCGGCATGGCCATGGCCCCGTCGCCCGTGCCTGCCGTCTCGGCAGGCCGTCTCAGGGCCCGCGCACCGGGCCCCAGCCAGACGGCCTCGGCTCGCCACACCGTGCGGGCCTGACCGCGGGCTCGGCGCCACGCCTGGCTCACCCACTGAGCGACCCAGCCAGCTTGCCCGACCTCTTGTGAGAAAGAAGACGACATGCCTACTCCGCCAGCGTCACGCGCTGCAACTCGTCCAGCGTCGACTCGCCGCGCAGCACGCACGCCAGGCCCGACTCCCGGAGCAACCGGGTGCCGCGAGACCGCGCATGGCCCTTGATCTGCGTGAGCGGGGCCCGCGCCACGATCAGGTCGCGCAGGGTGTCGTCCATCAACAGGATCTCGGTGATGGCCTTGCGGCCGCGGTAGCCGGTGCCCCGGCAAGCCGGACACCCCACCGCGCGATGGAAGTGGCCGGCGGTGTCGGGTGGCAGGTGCGCCGCACGCAGCGCCGCCGCGTCGGGCGGGCAGGGCGCTGCGCACTGTGTGCACAGGCGCCGCATCAGCCGCTGCGCCACCACGCCGTTCAACGCCGACACCATGTTGTAGAGGTCCACCCCCATGTGCATGAAGCGGCCCACCACGTCGAACACATTGTTGGCGTGGATGGTGGACAGGACCAAATGCCCCGTCAGGGCAGCCTGTGAGGCAATCTGGGCCGTCTCGGCGTCCCGGATCTCGCCCACCATCACCCGGTCCGGGTCGTGGCGCAGGACGCTTCGCAAGCCGCGCGCAAAGGTGAGGCCCTTCTTCTCGTTCACCGGAATCTGCACCACCCCGCCCAGCTGGTACTCCACCGGGTCTTCAATGGTGATGATCTTGTCCGTCCCGTCGTTGATCTCCTGAACGACGGCGTACAGCGTCGTGGTCTTGCCACTGCCCGTCGGGCCGGTCACCAGCAGCATGCCGTAGGGCTTGCGCGCCAACGCCCGCACCACCGCGCTGTCCTGCGCATCAAAGCCGAGGCCTTCCAGGCTCAGCGACTGAGCCTCCTCAGTCAGGCGAGACCGGTCCAGAATCCGCAACACGGCGTCTTCACCAAAGCTGCTGGGCATGATGGACACGCGGAAATCGACATCCCGCTCGCCCACATCGGCCGACTGCAGCACGCGCAGCTTGAAGCGCCCGTCCTGCGGCAGGCGGCGCTCGCCGATGTCCAGCTCGGCCATCACCTTCAGGCGGGACACCAACTGCTCGGCCACCTCCCGGGAAGGCACTTCGCCCACGCGGATCATCACGCCGTCCAGGCGATGTCGGATCACCATGCCCGTGGCCGTCGATTCCAGGTGGAGGTCGCTGGCCTGGGCCTTCAGCGCGTCGAACAGGGTCGCGTCCAGCAGCCGGATGACCGGGCTGCTCTGACGGCTGATCGCCTCCACCGACAGAGCATGAGGCTGGCCGTCTTCACGCGTCCCTCCGTCGGTCGCCTGGTGCACGAACACGCCGCGCGCTTCAAAGGCCTGCTCACCCCGCGCGAGCAGCACCCCCAGCGTCTCTTCATCCAGCGTGCGCCAGCGCACCGGCTGGCCCACCGAGCGCGTGAGCAGCTCCCGGTGCAGCGGCTGCGGCGCCCCGGCCGACAAAGCCCAGAACGCCCCGGTCCCGTCCTGCGCCACCACCACCTTCAGCCGCAAGGCGCTGGCCAGCGGCCACTGGCCCCAGCACAGCCGCCAGTTGAGCGGTGAATCCACATCGGCCGCGACGGCCGCTTCCAGGCTGCCCGCTTCGTCGGGCTGCGACTGCAGGATGGCGTTCACTGAATCTGCTCCGCAACCTGGAAGATCGGCAAGTACATCAGCACGACGATGCCGCCGATCAGCGTGCCCATCACCAGCATCAGCACCGGGCTGACCACCTTGCCTACCCACTCGGTGAAGCGAGCCAGCTCCTCGTCATAGAACGTGGCAGCACGCTCCAGCATCGAGCCCAGCTCACCGGTCTGCTCGCCCACGCGCACCATACGCAGCGACACGGGCGTGATCAGCCCGTGCTGCTGCATGGCATCCGAAAGCCGCATGCCTTCGCGTACGCGGCGTGTGGCCTCACCCAGTGCGCGCCGAAAGCCCGGGCCCATCAGTTCGCCCGACGCCTCCATGGCGGGCACCACGGCCACCCCAGCCTGCAGCAGCAGGCCCAACGTGCGGTACAACGAGGCCAGCTCGATCAGCCGCAACCGCTCACCGATCACCGGCGCCTGCCACAGCCAGCGGCCCAGCGCAGCACGCACCGCGGGATGGCGCACCATGCCGACCACCGCAGCGGCCACCGCCACCAGGCCCAGCAGAGCGCCCCACGGATGCGCGCCCACCGCCCGTCCGGTACGCAGCAGCACGCCAGAAAGCCATGGCAGCTCACCGCCCATCCCCTCGTAGATCTCGGCAAAGCGGGGCACCACGAACACCGTCAGAAAGCCGATCACCAGCAGGCTGGCGCCGATCAGGATCGCGGGGTAGATGGCGGCACTCACCAGCTTGTCGCGCAGCCCGGTCAGCCAGGCCAGATAGGCCGCGTGCTGGCGCAACGCCTCCGGTGTCTGGCCCGTGCGCTGGCTCGCCTCGATCGACGCGATCAGCAGCGGACTGAAGGCCTCGGGGTGGGCGCGCATCGCCTGCGACAGCGTCTGCCCTTGCGACAGCGCCAGCGTCAGCCCACGCAGCACCTGTGCCACGGGCGCATGCGCCTCCTTTTCGCACAGCGTCTGCAAGGCCTCATAGAGCGGGATGCCGGCGTCCAGCAGCACCGCCAACTCCTGGCAGAACAGGCGTCTTGGAAACGCCACTTTGCGCTGCGCGCGCAGGGCAGGGCGGCCGGGCGGCACAGCGGGCTGCGACGCACCGCGGTGGTCAGGTCGGCTTGGGGTCATGGCTGCTCAGGCGCTCACCAGTTGGTGATGTCCTGATCCTCCCCTTCGCCCCCTTCGCGTCCGTCCTTGCCCAGCGAGCTGAGGTCGTAGTCGCCGTGCTCACCCGGTGCCTTGTAGACATACTCGCGGCCCCACGGGTCGCGCGGCGGCGCCTTGCGCAGATACGGCCCCCACCACCGGGTCTCGTCAGCCGGCTTGACCCACAGCGCCCCGAGGCCATGCTCGGTGCTGGGATAGCGCCCCGTGTCCAACCGATACTGATCCAGGGCCTTGCCCAGCGCATCGATCTGGGCGGCCGCGGCCTTCACCTCCGACTTGCCGATCTGCGAGAAGAAGCGCGGCCCCACATAGCCTGCCAGCAGCCCGATGATGACCAGCACCACCAGCAGCTCCAGCAGCGTGAAGCCACCGACCTTCTCCCACCTCTTGAACGGCACCCCGTCAAGGGACGCACCACAGCGCTTCATGGACTCCATACCTTTTCCGCTTCCGTCGATGTGACGCAGCGGGCGTGATCCTATTGACCTATCGCTGACAGGTTTGTGACAGTGATCCCCCTTGATCCGATGACCTCATGCCCCATCACGGTCCCGACACACAAGCCCGCGAGACTGCGCCTCGATCTTCTTCAGCCTCACTTGATCGGAGTCCTTTCGATGTTGAAACTGACCCTCAGCGCGGTCGCGCTCGCCCTGGTGTCCCTCACCGCCTCGGCCCATGGCCCCGCCCGTGACCACGACACGGCGGACACCCGGCCGTTGCTGATCGCCCACCGTGGCGCCAGCGGCTATGTGCCCGAGCACACCCTCGCCGCCTACTGGCTGGCCATCGAGCAGGGCGCCGACTACGTCGAGCCCGACCTGGTGAGCACCAAGGACGGCGTCCTCGTGGCCCGCCACGAAAATGCCATCGCCATCCTCAACGCCGACGGCAGCATCCGCGAAGCCACCACCGACGTCGCCGAACGCCCCGAGTTCGCCGACCGCAAGACGACCAAGACCATCGACGGCACCCGCATCACCGGCTGGTTCACCGAAGACTTCACCCTGGCCGAACTCAAGACCCTGCGCGCCCGCGAGCGCCTGCCCCAGCTGCGCACGGCCAACACGCGCTTCGACAACATGTTCGAAGTCCCGACCTTCCAGGAGGTGCTGGACCTGGTCGAGCAGGCCAACCTGCGTCGTCGCCAGCAGGCCCTGGCCAGCGGTGGCGTGAAGGCCGCGCTGCGCGTCAAGCCCATCGGCGTCTACCCCGAGACCAAGCACCCGACCTATTTCGACGGCATCGGCCTGTCGCTGGAAGAGCCGCTGGTTCGCACCCTGCACCGCAATGGCTACCGCGGCCGTGACGCCGCCGTGTTCATCCAGTCCTTCGAGGTCAGCAACCTGAAGGACCTCTCGCGCATGACGCGCCTGCCGCTGGTCCAGTTGCTGAGCGCCTCGGGCAAGCCGTACGACTTCGTCGTCAAGGGAGACCCCCGCACCTACGTCGACCTCACCCAGCCCGCGAACCTCAAAGAGATCGCCACCTATGCGGTCGGCATCGGGGCCAACACCAACCTGATGATCCCGCTGAAGGGCGGCGTGCTGGGCACCCCGACCACGGTGGTGGCCGACGCCCATGCAGCGGGCCTGAAGGTGCACGGCTGGACCTTCCGCGCCGAGAACACCTTCCTGCCGAACGAGTTCGACAGCAGCAGCAACCCGGCTGAACTGGGCGACATGACCGGGCAGGTCAGGGCCTTCCTGAACCTCGGCATGGACGGCTTCTTCACCGACCACCCGTGGCTGGGCAAACAGGCCATCGACGCCTTCGTGGCAGGCCAGTGACGGGGTGCCCTCAGGGCACGCTGTGCCTCGAGGGCCACCACAACACGGCCAGACCAGTTACGGCCGCACCCAGCGACGCGAGCAGAATGCCCAGTTTCGCCTCGTAAAGCTGGGTGTGGTCGAAGGCCAGGTTGGCGATGAATAGCGCCATCGTGAAACCGATGCCGGCGAGCAGCGAGCCACCCAGCATGTGGCGCCAGGCCAGGCCGGGCGCGCGCAGCGCCACACCGGAGCGCATGGCCAGCCAGGCAAACGCCAGGACGCCCACCGGCTTGCCAACCACCGCCCCCAGCACCACGGCAAGCGTCAGCGTGCCAGCCGACTGGCCTTCGCCCAGGGTCATGCCGGCGTTCGACAGCGCAAACAAGGGCAGGATCACAAAGCTGACCCACGGGTGCAATGCCATCTCCAGCCGTTCCACTGGCGAAAGCGTTTCGCGCGCGGCAATCTCCGCAATCTGCAGCGTCTCACGGTCGCGGGTGTCGCCGCCATGCTCCAACGCGGTGGGGTGCGCCACGACCCGATCAAGGATCGCGTAGAGGCGATCATCCGTGACCCATCGACGTGCCGGCGTCATCAGGCCGAGCACGACGCCGGTGGCCGTGGCATGCACGCCCGATGCATCGACCGCCACCCAGATGAAGCTGCCCAGCAGGAAGTACACCGGAAAGCCCCGTATGCCGGCCCAGGCCGCTGCCCGCAAGAGCACCAGGCCTGCTACAGCCCAGGCCAGTGCACGCCAGTCGATCGCGTCGCTGTACCCCAAGGCCACCACGAGCATCGCCCCGATGTCGTCCACGATGGCCAGCGACAGCATGAACATGCTGAGGCTTCTTGGCACGCGGGTGCCCAGCAGCGCCAGACAGCCGATCACGAAGGCCGTGTCGGTCGTCATCACGGTGCCCCACCCCTGGCTGCCCGGCCGGCCGGACATCACGGCCAGGAACAAGCCCGCCGGCACCAGCATGCCGCCGATGGCGCCGGCAATCGGCAAGGCTGCCATGCGGGGGTTGCGCAGGTCGCCCAGCACCAACTCCTTCTTCAGCGCCAGCGCCACCAGAAAGAAGAACAGCGTCATCGCCGCATCGTTGATCCATGCATGCAGCGACCGCGCGTACACCCAGCCTCCGGCGTGCACGCCGACCCGGGTCTCCCAGATGGCCGCATAGGCATGGGCCCAGGGTGAATTGGCCAGCCCCAACGCCACCAGCGAACACAGCAGCAGGACGCCGCCGCCAGCGGCGTGGACGCGGAAGAACAGTGTGAACGGCCGCTTCAGGCGATCACTCAACTCGCGCGGCAACTGCCCCGCATGCAAAGCACTCTCCCGGTTTTCATTCGTCATCGGGCCAGTCTAGTCCGCGCGCCCTGCTCGCGTGCAGATGGGCCTGCCGCTGGAGCGACATGCAGACCGTGGGGTATCAGCCCGGGTCGCCGCGTGCTACCGTGCCCCGACTACCTGCTCCTCCTCAGGGGAATCGTCATGAGCTTCGATTTCGCAGAGGTCTTCACGGTCGCCGCGCGACAAGTTGTTCCTCTCGCTCGAAGCCAAGGCCTCTCGTTCACCTTTGACTGCCAGAGTGCGGGCGTGCGCATCGCCGGCGATCCGGGCAGTTTGCAAGGGGCGCTGCATCGCCTGTTCCTCGCGGTGATCGGGCTGTCGACCGGCGGCTCGTTCGTCATCTCGGCACGGGCCGACCTCTCGCAATCGCCGCCCTCCCTGCAACTTCGCGCCGCCGCCGTCGGCACGAACGTCACGATGGCATCGGTCACGGCGGCGCACGCTCACCTCGGCCTGTGGCGTTGCCAGGCGGCCTCGGTCGACCCGGGCACCGTGACCGCCTCGGGCATCTGCCCCCACACACAGGGCCAGGTCGAGATGACCGCCATGCCAGGACACGGCGCTCTGGTCACCCTGAACGTGCCCGGCGTCGAGGCGCCCCTGGCCACCGATGCGCCTGCACCGCACGCGCAGGGTGCCCACGCATGGCTGGTCAACGTCGACGATGCACTTGCCCGCAGCTGGGAAAGGCGCCTCGCCAGACTCGGCTGGACCACCACCCGCATCGGCTCCTTCGAGAACGCGACGGCGCGGGCTCGTTCCACGCCCAGGCACGCGCTGCCGGCCCTGGTTATCGTGCTCGAAACCGGCAACCCCGCTCGAGACGGCACACTGGACCTGGCCCCGCTGCTGCACGCCGGCGCCCGCCTGATCTACGCGGTCCAGGCCGGGTCTGCCAGCCTGCGTCACCCCGCGCACGTCAAGGGCTATGAGGTGCACGTCTACCCGCTGAGCCCACATGACCTCGACGAGATGACCCGCAGCCTGTCCTCCCCGGACGGCGTCGCCGACACCACCACGCCCGAGCCCTTGCGCGGGCCGTCTCCCTCCACCGTCCTGATCGTCGACGACGGCCCGATGAACCTGATCGTGGGGCAGGGCTTTGCTGAAGCGCTGGGCTATGTCGTCCGCACCGCAACGGATGGTCAGGCCGCCATCGATGCCTGCATGCGGGACGCGCCAGACATGGTGCTCATGGATCTCCACATGCCCGTTCTGGGCGGGGCTGAAGCCACGATGCAGCTTCGTGCCATGCAGCGGCGGGGCGACATCCCGCCGTTTCCCATCGTGATCCTGACCGCCGGCTGGTCTGCCGAAGTCCGCCGGCAATGCATCGAAGCGGGTGCCGATGAGTGCCTGGCCAAGCCCCTGTCCATGGCCGACATGGACGCCGAGCTGGCCCGCCGGACCGGCCATCGGTGATGCAGCCTGTCCACCGCAAAGCCGTGGTGTGAAAACAAAGTTGGCACAAACCGCGTTTCGCTGTTAGAGTGTGATCACTTGCTGCAGCACCGCTTACCTCCGCAGCATCGTTGTCGCACTGCCCGCCACCACGGCGCCGCAGCTGCCCCATCGGCGATCACCTTGATGGCGTGATCAGCCCCTTCCAGGCAAGCGTCGCCTGGCTCTCAGAGCCTCTTTGCGTCACCCAACCCGTATCCGGGTGTGCAAAGCCACTCCTCCCATTCCGCGTGGCGTCCGACTGCATCGTGCAGCCTGGTTTGCGCCCGCCCTGCGGCCGTACCCTGAGTGCGCCCGCCCGAGATCTCTTGAAAAGCATCCCATCTCATACACGCGCTGTCGGCAAGTTCCTCTTGTCACCGCTCAGCAAGCAGACGCCAAGCGGCCAATACGCCGCCTCGCTCTCCATTCGAAGCGGCCGGGGCTCCGGCACACACGATCGTGTGTTCCGCTTCATCCCCGTGTTTCCCACCCCCCAGGCCGCCATGCAGTACGCATTGGAGCAGGGGCTGGGCTACCTCCGTCTTTCCGGATTGCCTGCCTGAGCGGCACACCCCGGCGCAAACATCAACGAGGCATCGCACATGGCCAAAGAAGAACTGATTGAAATGCGCGGACAGGTCGAAGAAGTCCTGCCCGATTCGCGCTTCCGCGTGACCCTGGAAAACGGGCACACGCTCACCGCCTACACCGGCGGCAAGATGCGCAAGCACCGCATCCGCATCCTGGCCGGTGACAAGGTGTCGCTGGAGCTGTCGCCCTATGACCTGACCAAGGGCCGCATCACCTTCCGTCACCTCGAACCCCGTGTGGGTGGCGCGCCGAAGCCGCCCCCCCGTCGTCGTTTCTGATTGCCCGACATTCCGTCGCGCAACCCCTGATTCAACCCGTGCCGCAAGGCGTCTGCCTGGACGCGGCCATTTTCTGAAAGGTCCCTCATGGACAACAAGCTCTACGTTGGCAATCTGCCTTACTCCACCCAAGACGGCGATCTGCAAGAGCAGTTCGGCCGCTTCGGCGATGTCGTGTCCGCCAAGGTCATGATGGACCGCGACAGCGGCCGTTCGAAGGGCTTCGGCTTCGTCGAAATGTCCAGCGGTGCAGAAGCACAAAGCGCCATCAAGGGCATGAACGGTCAGTCGGTTGACGGCCGTGCCCTCGTGGTCAACCTGGCCCGTCCCCGCGAAGAAGGTGCCGGCGGCTTCCGCCCGCGTCGTCCGAGCTACTGATAACCGGTACGCCGGTCGGGGCAGCTGAGGCTGCCTCACCTGAAGCGCCGCTCATCGGGCACACTGCCCTGATGTCGGCGCTTTTTCCATTGCTGGACGAGGTGCGCGCATGCCGCGTCTGCGAAGGTGTGCTGCCCCTTGGGCCTCGCCCGGTCCTGCAACTGCACCCGCGGGCACGCATTCTGATCGCCGCCCAGGCACCGGGTCGCAAGGTCCATGCAACGGGCATCCCGTTCAACGATGCCAGTGGTGCGCGGCTGCGCCGTTGGCTCGGCCTCGATGCGACCGTGTTCCATGACCCACACCGCGTGGCCATCCTGCCCATGGGCTTCTGCTACCCGGGCACCGGCCCTTCAGGGGATCTGCCGCCGCGCCCGGAATGCGCGGCACGGTGGCATGCCAGGCTGCTGCATGAACTGCGCGACCTCCAGTTGAAACTGGTGATCGGTCGGTACGCGCTCGCGCACCACATGCCCGGCACGCGGTCATCCCTGGCCGAACTCGTGCGCCGGCCGCCTGCAGGAGACCCGATGACGGCCGTGCTGCCTCACCCCAGTCCACGCAACAACCGCTGGCTGAAACAGAATCCCTGGTTCGAAGCCGAACAGGTGCCGCACCTGCAGACGCTCGTGCAACGCGCTTTGCAAGGCGCATCGGCCTGACCTCTCGGGCACGAGGTTTGCCGTGATCGCCCCTGTGGCCACCGCTGCAAGTCACCCGTCGGGTGCGGGTGCCACGGGAGTCTCGATCAATGGGTTCAGGATACGACCTGGGGGCGCTGGCTGAAGGCTCTCCATTTCCGCGGGGTGCCACATACGATGGCCAGGGCGTCAACTTCGCGCTGTTTTCTGCGCATGCCACCAAAGTGGAACTGTGCCTGTTCGATGAGTCGGGCGAGACCGAGTGGGCGCGCGTCACGCTGCCCGAGTACACCGATGAAGTCTGGCATGGCTACCTGCCCGGCATCGGGCCCGGCACCCGCTATGGCTACCGTGTCCACGGCCCGTACGAGCCCGATGCGGGGCACCGTTTCAACCCCAACAAGCTGGTGCTCGACCCCTACGCGAAAGCCTTCATGGGGTCCCTGCAATGGGGCCCGGCCCTGTTCGGCTACGAGATCGGCCACCCGGATGCCGACCTGAGCTTCGACGAGCGCGACAGCGCCCACCTCATGCCCAAGTGCGTGGTGGTCGATTCCCGCTTCCAGTGGCAGCAGAACGAACGCCTGCGTGTGCCCTGGGACCGGACCGTGATCTACGAGACGCACGTGCGCGGCTACACGCAGCAGCATCCCGATGTGCCGTATCACCTGCGCGGCACGTTTGCGGGGCTGGCAGAGGATGCCGTGATCGAGCGCATCCGCAAGCTCGGCGTGACCTCGGTCGAACTGCTGCCCGTCCAGATGTTCGTGGACCAGCCCTACCTGCTCGACAAGGGCCTGCGCAACCACTGGGGTTACGACACGCTGGGCTTCTTCGCGCTACACCCACGCTACCTCAGTGCCCCGACCATCGACGAATTCAAGTACATGGTCGAGCGGTTTCATGCGGCCGGCCTTGAGGTCATTCTGGATGTGGTCTACAACCACACGCCCGAAGGCAATGAGCTCGGCCCCACGCTGTCCTTCAAAGGCGTGGACAACGCCAGCTACTACCGGCTGATGCCGGAGCAGCCGCGCTATTACATCAACGACACCGGCACAGGCAACACCCTGAACCTGAGCCATCCGCGGGTGCTGCAGACCGTGACCGACAGCCTGCGCTACTGGGCCACCGAGATGCGCGTGGACGGCTTTCGCTTCGACCTGGCCACCATCCTGGCCCGCGAGCCGCACGGCTACGACGAAGGCGGCGGGTTTCTCGACAGCTGCCGCCAGGACCCGGTGCTGTCATCCGTGAAGCTGATTGCCGAGCCCTGGGACTGCGGCCCGGGCGGCTACCAGGTCGGCGGGTTCCCGCCGGGCTGGGCCGAGTGGAACGACACCTTCCGGGACACGGTGCGTGCGTTCTGGAAAGGCGATGAGGGGCAGCTGCCCGATCTGGCGAGGCGACTGACCGCGTCGGGCGACAAGTTCGATCGCCGGGGTCGGCGCCCATGGGCCAGCGTCAACTTCATCACCGCCCACGACGGCTTCACCCTGCACGACCTGGTGAGCTACAACGACAAGCACAACGAGGCCAACGGCGAAGAGAACCGGGACGGCCATGCCGACAACCGCTCATGGAACTGCGGCGCCGAAGGCCCCACTCACGACGCCGACATTCTGGCGTTGCGCGAACAACAGAAGCGCAACCTACTGGCCACGCTGTTGCTGGCGCAGGGCACGCCCATGCTGCTCGCCGGCGACGAGTGCGGCCGCACACAGGGCGGCAACAACAACGCGTACTGTCAGGACAACAAGACCTCGTGGTTCGACTGGGACATCGGCGAAGACGGGGTGCGGTTGACGCGCTTCGTGCAGCGGCTGCTGGCATTACGGCAAGCCTTGCCGGTTCTGCGACGCAACCGCTTTCTCACCGGCGAATGGCGTGAAGCGTTCGAGTTGCGCGACTGTGCGTGGCTGGACGAGCAGGGCAACGACCTGACCGAAGAGCAGTGGCACGACCCGGGACGTCGATGGATCGGCATGCTGCTCGACGGGCGTGCGCCCTCGTCGGGCATTGACCGTCCGTCAGACGACGCCACGGTGTTCGTCGTCTTCAACGCAAGCCATGAAGAAATCGACTTCGTGATGCCGCATGTGTCGGAGGCGCAATCGTGGGAACTGGTGATCGACACGGCGCAAACAGCGACCAGCGAGGAGCATGCGGCGCTCGCTGCCGGACAGACCCACCGCTCGGAAGCACGCTCGGTGCAGTTGCACATTCTCGTCACCGACGGGGGCGACATTCACGCCCGGACGGTGAAAGAGGCGCTGGCCCCCTTCGTGGAAGAGAGGGCCAGCGACTGATCAGAACGGTCCGGCTGGCAGCGCGCTCTGAACGGCTTGAGACAGGGGCGCCATCCGCAGATCAGGTCGGGGCAGACGCTCCATGACCTCTGCGGTGGCCTGTGTCCAGCCGGCCGCAACGTTGACGCTGCGATCCTGCCAGGAGCCCACACGGTCGAGCTGTTCCCGCGCGCGCTGGCCCATCTGGTCCATGCTGGCGTTCACCATCTCCGTCGCCCGTGCCGTCTGGTCTTGCAGCATCTGCGAGGTGTTGCGCTGCATCTCGCACGCCATGGCGTCGGCATGCTGCGCGGCCTGCACGAGCTGGTCGGTCCCCAGGGACAGCATCTGGCGGGTCTGCTCGCTGCCCACCGCAATCATGGCCGACCAGTCCGGCAGGCCGACGGCGCCAGCCGCCTGCGCCTGCGCCTGCAGCATCACGCTCGTGGCCGCCACGTTCATCTGGCAGAACTGCTCGGCCGTGCGCAGCACCGTCTCGGCCAGATCGACCGGCCGGGACAGCGTGGGGGAGGGGGTCACTTCAGCGGTATCCATGGTGTTCTCCTGGGTTGCCGGCCAGGTGGCGGCGTTCAGTGCATCGCGCCATCGGCGCCCATCTCGCCCAGCAGCTCTTCCTTGCGGGCGGTCATCTGTTCGCCCAGCTCGTCGAAGTCCACATCGCTGCGGGCCTTCAGAACCTTGGGGAACATCTCTTCCTCTTCTTCCTTCACGTGGTGCTCGATGTACTCGCCGAGCACGGTGACCTTGGCGTCGTACAGCTCTTCATCGGGCTGCATGGCCTCGATCTGACTGATGAGGTCCTTGGCGCTGGCGTGTTCCACCACCGCTTCATCGACCATGTCCTGTTCGATCAGCTCGCGTGCGGCGGGATAGAACAGTTCTTCCTCGATGGCGGTGTGCGCCTTGAGCATCGTGCAGATTTCGGTCACCAGCGCCTGCTTCTCGGTGCCTTCGGCCTCGTCCTTCACGAGCTTGGCATAGGCCTTGAACAGCTTGCTGACTTCCCTGTGGTCCTTCACCAGCAGCTTGACGGCTTCCGGCTGGCTCGTCGCCGTCTTGCCCTGCGAGGCAGAGGCCGACTTCGAACTGCTCGACTTGGAGCTGGTGGACTTGGATGTGGGCATGACGTTTTCCTTCGGGTCAGGCGGAACTTCTGAGCGCAGTCCGCCGGGGTGTGGGGCGCAGCGCTCGTGCGCATGCCTTCATCCGGCAATTGCGGTGCCCGCCTCGCTGTCACCCCGGGCTGCTATGCTGGCCCGCCCTTCGCCCGCCCTGGAGCAGATGCATGATCCCGACCGCCGCCGGCCCCGATGGCCTTGTCCGTTGCCGCTGGTGCCTGAGCACGCCTGCCTACCGCGCGTACCACGATGAGGAGTGGGGTTTTCCGGTGGCCGATGACCGGCGCCTGTTCGAGAAAATCTGCCTTGAAGGCTTCCAGTCCGGTCTGAGCTGGCTGACCATCCTGAACAAACGCGAGGCATTCCGGCGTGCCTTTGCCCGATTCGATTTCCAGCGTGTGGCCGGATTTACCGAAGCGGACGTCGACCGGATGCTGCAGGACGAGGGCATCGTCCGCCATCGCGGCAAGATCGAGGCAGCCATCCACAATGCCGCCCGCGCGCAGGAGCTGGTGTCCGAGGCGGGCTCGCTGGCGGCCTTCTTCTGGCGGTTCGAGACACCGCGCGTGGACGAGGAAGCGCCCACTCCCGTGGCCACGAGCGCATCGTCCATCGCGCTGTCGAAGGAGCTCAAGCGCCGCGGCTGGAAGTACGTGGGGCCGACCACCATGTACGCCTTCATGCAGGCCATGGGGCTGGCCAATGACCACGCCGCCGATTGCGTGGTGCGCGCGCAGGTGGCCGAGGCCCGCCAACGCTTTCAGCCGCCGCAGTTGGGATAATCCGGTCGATGTGGATCGGAACCCTGTTTGCCCTCGTTGCCGGACTGGTGTGGGGGCTCGTCTTCATCGCCCCGGTGTTGCTGCCGGAATACCCAGCGGCCCTGCTGTCCTTTGCGCGCTACCTGGCCTTCGGGTTGATCGCACTGCCTCTGGGCTGGCTGGACCGCACCAACCTGCGCCAGCTCACCGCGGCCGACTGGAAGGATGCGCTCAAGCTCGCTCTGGTCGGCAATGTGGTCTATTACTGCTGCCTCGCGTCGGCCATCCAGCTGGCCGGCGGGCCCCTGCCCACCGTCATCATCGGCACGCTGCCGGTCGTCATCGCGCTGTGCTCGAACCGGCGTAATGCCCGCCGCGATGGGCGCTTGCCGTGGCAACGACTGGGGCCCTCGCTGCTGCTGATTCTGGCTGGCATCGGGCTGGTGAACCGCGCCGAACTGGCCCTGCTGACTGAGAGCGGCCAGCTTGATCTGGCGAACTACGCACTGGGCGCGGTGCTCGCGGTGTTCGGCGTGGCGTGCTGGACCTGGTATCCGCTGCGCAACGCCGACTGGCTGCGCGCCCACCCCGACCGCAATCCGCGCACCTGGGCCACGGCCCAGGGCCTGGCCACCTTGCCCCTGGCGCTGATTGGCTATGCCGGGTTCTGGCTCTGGAACGCAGCCAGCGGCTCGGCCTTCGCCATGCCCTTCGGCCCGCGTGCACAGGCCTTCGTCGGCACCATGTTCGCCATCGGCCTGCTGGCCTCGTGGATCGGCACCCTGTGCTGGAACGAAGCCAGCCAGCGACTGCCCACGGCCCTGGTGGGCCAACTCATCGTGTTCGAAACGCTGGCCGCGCTGGCTTACGCGCTGATGCTGCGCGGCACGGCACCCGACCGGGGCACCCTGGTGGGCGTGGGGCTGCTGGTGGCCGGGGTGCTGTGGGCCTTGCAGGGCGGCGGGCTGCGACCCGAACCCGAGGGCGTGCAAGGGCACGCCTGACCCGTTAGAAAAGTCGGTCAGGGGTCAGGCGCACGCCGAACGAGATCCACCGGCTGCTGTGCGGGCCGTTCACGCGCTCGCCCACGGTGGCATCGAACTGGATGCGATCGGGCACGAAGGCGAACCGCGCGCCGATCTGAAACAGCGGGCGGTGGCGGTGGTCGCCGAAGCTTTCCACAATGCCGAGGACACGGTCGGTCAGTCGGATCTCTCCGCCCAGACCCCAGGTCAGGTTGTGCTCGCGGCTCGCACGGTCGCGCAGCCAGCCGACGTTCGCATGCACCACCACCTGGTCGTCGCGCAACGAGAACGACATCGGCACATAGGCGTAGACGTTCCCCAGCAGGTTGGGACCCGGGTTCACGCCGGGATGGCGAACGGTGCCGACCCCCAGGCCCCAGCCCCAGCCGTTGGTCTCCAGTGGCTTGAACAGCGTCTTGAGCTGATAGAGGTGGTCGTGCGAGTCGGGACGGCCCTCGATGCGCGCCGTGCCCATGCCGGCGGTGAACTCCAGATTGCCCCACGGGTTGCATGCAGGCAGCGCCCAGAACTCGGTGCTGCCGCTCTCCGCCCGCGTCCAGGATTCGAGTTGGCAACTGCCGGCGGTGGTCAGACGGGCGTCGTCAGTGATGAAGGGGCGGGCGGCCTGCGCCGGCAAAGCGGCGGCGAGCAGCAGGGCGAGGGCGGGATGGCGGGCGGGCATGGGCGTGATTCTCGGCGACGTTCGTGACGCTTGGGTGCTGCGCATTCCAGGTGGCGCAGTGTGGATCGCTGAATCAGCGCAAGGATGGAGCGGCTTCGACGCGGCGAACGGCACAGTAACAATGTCCGGTTTGGCTGGGGCCTATCTGGATACTGTGGGCGCCGGGTTCGCGAGGAAAGTCTAGTTGGAACGCCTACTTAGGAGGGGTGCCGCGGTGGGGTGTCTCGTGTTACAAGACTGATAAATGGACAATGTAACCGGACGGTCTTGTCCGCTAAAACACAGTTAGATTCGCAACAACCGCCTCGTGCGGAGGAGGAACTTGTGGCCAAGCAAGAGAAGCAACTCGAACCCCAGCATCTCGACCAGCTTCGCTATGCAAAGCAACTGCTGGAGAACCCGGGCTTTGCAATAAAGGCAAGCAATCTGCTCGGGAAGCCAATCGAAAAAGGCATCGAACTCCTACCGGCTACATGGCAGGACAAGGTAGGCGAGTTCACCCGCGAAGCCCTCATGGTTGCCCTGAAGGGCGCAGTGCTGACGATGAGCAAGGCGGAGACAGACTCCTATCCTTGGTGGCACAAGGCCGCGGCCACGATCACTGGTGCAGCAGGCGGCTTCTTTGGATTGCCCGCCCTTGCCATCGAGCTTCCAGTTTCAACGACCATCATGTGCCGCTCCATTGCGGATATTGCGCGCTCCAATGGTGAGAGCCTTACAGACGTGCAGACAAAGCTGGCGTGTATTGAAGTTTTTGCTTTGGGCGGCCCCGGAAGCAAGGACGACGCCTCGGAGACAGCATACTTTGCGATGAGGGCGGCGCTTAGTCGCGCGGTCACCGAAGCAACGGAGTATCTTGCCGCACACACCATTGCCGAAGAAGGTGCTCCTGCGCTCGTGCGCCTTGTCGTTTTGGTTGCCTCCCGGTTCCAAGTGCAGGTCACTGAGAAGGCGGCGGCCCAGGCAATACCGGTAATCGGCGCGATCTCCGGCGGCGCAATCAACTACTTGTTTATGGACCATTTCCAAGACATGAGTCGGGGTCACTTCACTGTTCGCAGACTTGAACGCATTTACGGACCGCAGGCCGTCAAGCTTGCGTACGAGCGAATCTAACCCCTCGCTCAAGCTGACCCGCTACGGCATGCGCCGCAAGGCCGGTCTGCGGTTATCGTCGCATCTTCGCAGCCCGGCCTTGCGGCACATGCCTACGCGGGCAGCTTAGCTCGAACTACAAGGGCTTCCCCATCTGTCAAGCAAAACCATCCCCGGGTGATTCGCCGAAGGCGATTCACCTGGAACCTGCAAACCATCAAAACACCAACCCAGGGATCAGTCGCGCAAAGGTCAACCAAGGGATAAGGACGGCAACACTACAACCGGTCTTCAAAGCAGCATCACTGTGCTGCGGACCCTGATGAAAGACGCACGCGGGGGCTCCATTCGTTAGTCAAGGTCGCCACGTGGCGCCTTCACAAGTTAACCGAGCCTTCCCCGCGCAGGTCCAACCTTGGTTCATCAACGCGGCATCACGCCATGAATCGGTACACGGGCACTCTCAGGCAGTCGTCAGGTCAATGGCTTGAACGCTTCGCCTTTGCTGAGCATCGCCCAGGCCATGCGCGCATTCTTGGCCGCCACCGCCACCACCGCTTTCCAGTACCCACGTCGCTCAGCCAGGTCTGCCACCCAGCGACTGAGCCGGTCGTCCTTCTTATTCGCATTGGCCACCACCGCTCGCGCGCCCAATATCAGCAGCATGCGCAGGTAACCGTCACCGGCTTTGGTGATTCGCCCCAGACGCTGTTTGCCCCCAGAGCTGTACTGGCTGGGGACCAGGCCCAACCACGCCGCCAGCTGCTTGCCGCACTTGAAGTCATGCGCGCTGCCGATGCTGGCCATCAGGGCGGTGGCCGTCTTGTCGCCCACACCGGGTATGGACATCAGCCTGCGGCAGCGGTCGTCGGCCTTGGCCATCGTCTCGATGTGCCGGTCGTACTCGGCAATGCGTTCATCCAGCCGGTGCAGCTCGCTGAGCAAATCGCCAATCGCCGTGTTCGCCCAGCCCGGCAGGTCTTCCAGGCATTGGCCTGCTTCGCGCCGAACCACCTCGGCGCGCTGCGGAAGTACGTGACCGTACTCGCTGAGCAAACCTCGGATGCGGTTGATCGTGGCGGTGCGCTGTTCGATGAACCCTTGGCGCACGCGGTGGATGCTCAAGCGGCCTTGCGCGTCTTCGCTCTTGATCGGCACGAACCGAATCTGCGGGCGCTGCACCGCTTCGCAGATCGCCTGCGCGTCTGCCGCGTCGTTCTTGCCTCGCCGCCCGCTGAGCCGATACGGCGCCACAAACTTTGCCGCCATGATGCGCACCTGGTGCCCGAACTGCTGAAACTGCCTCGCCCAGTGGTGCGCCCCCGAGCACGCCTCCATGCCGATCAGGCACGGCGGCAGTTTGGCCATCAGCTCCAGCAGCGCATCTCGCCGCACCGCCGGACGCACCAGCACCGCCTTGCCCGCTGCATCCACCCCGTGCACCGCAAACACGTTCTTGGCGAGATCGATCCCAATCGCAATAATGGCCATGGACTTCCCCTTCCGAGTGAGTTGATGAGATTCGCAACCCCATCGTGGCACTTCGATGCCGTTCGCCGCAATACGCGGCTAGCTCGGGACGGGGAAGTCCCTTTCATTCGTTAGGCCTCACATATGAACGGTTTCAACTGCACGACATGTGGTCAATACCACGCAGATTTGCCGATGTGTCTTGAACCGCCCCGGCTTTGAAGGAGGCTCCCTCGTTTGAGATGATGGAGCCAAGATGAGAAGTTCGAAGTATTCCCCCGAGGTTCGCGAGCGCGCGGTGCGCATGGTGCTGGAGCACCGAGATGAGCACCCGTCACAGTGGGCGGCCATCGAGTCCATCGCCGGCAAGATCGGTTGCACGGCGCAGACGCTGGACAATTGGATCAAGCAGCACGAGCGCGACCACGGCCTGCGCGGTGGGCCGACGACGGCGGAAGCGCAGCGCATCAAAGATCTCGAGCGCGAGGTGCGCGAACTGCGCAAGGCCAACGAGATTCTGAAGCTGGCCAGCGCGTTTTTCGCCCAGGCGGAGCTCGACCGCCGCATCAAGTCCTGAAGGCGTTCGTCGACCGGCATCGCCAAGAATTCGGGGTCGAGTCGATCTGCCGCGTGCTGCAGATCGCCCCGTCGGCGTACTGGCGGCACGCGGCCTGTCAACGCGACCCGGCGCTGCTGTGCCGACGCAGCTTGCGCGACGCTGAACTGGCGCCGCAGATTCGTCGCGTGTGGCAGGCGAACTTCGGGGTCTACGGTGCCGACAAGGTCTGGCACCAACTGCGTCGAGAAGGCATCGACATCGCGCGCTGCACCGTGGAGCGCTTGATGCGCCAGCACGGCCTGCAGGGAGTTCGCCGAGGCAAGCGACAGCGCACGACGGTGCCTGACCCGAAGGCGCCATGCCCGTTGGATCGTGTGAATCGGCAGTTCAAGGCCGACCATCCGAACCAGCTGTGGGTCACCGACTTCACCTACGTCTCGACGTGGCAAGGCTGGGTCTACGTGGCCTTCGTGATCGACGTGTTCAGCCGTCGGATCGTCGGTTGGCGCCAGAGCAGCTCGATGCACACGGAGTTCGTCCTCGACGCTCTGGAACAAGCGTTGTACGCCCGGCGGCCGACCGAGAAGGACGGGCTCATCTGTCATTCCGACAGGGGGTCGCAATACCTGTCGATTCGCTACAGCGAGCGCTTGGCCGAGGCTGGCATCGAACCCTCCGTCGGCAGCCGCGGTGACAGTTACGACAACGCGCTGGCCGAGACGATCAACGGGCTCTACAAGGCCGAGGTGATTCACCGCCGCGGGCCGTGGAAGACGAAGCAGGCGGTCGAGCTGGCGACGCTGGAATGGGTCGCCTGGTTCAACCACCATCGGCTGATGGCACCCCTGGGCTACAGGCCACCTGCCGAGTTCGAAGACCGATACCATTCCCAACGCGCTAGTCAGGCCGCGATCAACGTCTGACTCAAAGCAACTGGCCTCCGCAGAAGCCGGGGCGGTTCAGCCTGTAATTCCTCGCGGCCTGCAGTGCAACGTGTTGCCCGCCAAGGGTGATCACATCCAATGAGGTCAGCAGCCTTCTGGCCTGGTTGAAGTCCTTCTCGCTGCTGAACCCCTGAAGCACTTCGGCCAGGATCAAGTCGCCCACAGCGAGGGGCTCAGTGCCCAACAAGGCGTCCAACCGGTTGGTCTGCGGCGTCGTCACCCCTCGGAAGAAGTCAATCCATACGCTGGAGTCCACAACAATCACTTGTCGGTCCTCATGGCGTCGAGGTCTCCTTCCCATTGCAACTTGCCGCGGAAGCGGCGCAACTCTTCCTGCTGCCGTAACCTCAGCAAGGTGCGCAACCCCAGCTCAACGGCTTCCTTCTTGGTCTTCAAGCCCGTGAGGCGAAGGGCGTCGCTCATCAACTTGTCGTCGATCTCGATGTTCGTGCGCATGATGTGTACCCTTGATGAAAAGCATACACATGCTAGCGTCTTGGCCTTCGGACGGCAAGCTGGTGGCCCGCGCTCCTCGTCGGAACGCAATCGCTACTGACGTTTGCGCACGGCCGGTTTAGGCGGGTCATGCATATTGCACCGCCACGTCGTTTCGGCAGAATCCGAACAGCTGCAGCCCCCCGCGCCGCGCCAGGTCCACGCCCAGGCTGGTTGGCGCCGAAATGGCTGCGAGGGTGCCGACCCCCAGGCGCATGCACTTGCTGACCATCTCGTGGCTCGCCCGGCTCGAGACCAGCGCGAAGCCCTCAGGCAAGGCCTCACCCTGGCGCACCAGGGCGCCGATGAGCTTGTCCAGCGCGTTGTGGCGGCCCACGTCTTCCCGCACCAGTTGAATCTCCCCCTGAGGGTTGCTCCACGCCGCAGCATGGCATCCGCCCGTCCGGGCCTGCAGCGGCTGCAACGCGGGCAAGGCGGCAAACGCGCGTGCAACGGCAACGGGGCCGGGGAGGGCGCCAGAGCGCTGCGTCACGCTGCTCGCAGGCAAAGCGTCGTGGAAAGCCTGCAGGCTGTCCACACCACACAGGCCGCACCCCGTGCGTCCGGCCAGATGCCGGCGGCGGTCTTTGAAGCGGGAGAAGGCCCGGGGCGACACCTCCAGTTGCACCGTTGTGCCCATGGCGCCGGGCTGTACGGTCAGGTCGCGCACCTCATCCACCGAGTTCAGCAAGCCTTCGGACAAGGAGAAGCCCAGGGCAAAGTCTTCCAGGTCAAGCGGCGTGGCCATCATCACCACGTGCGACAGCCCGTTGTAGACGAGGGCAACGGGCTGCTCGTCGATCACCACGTCGGCCCGCACGATTGCCTGGCCACCGTCATGGCGCACCACATCAACATGGCCCACACCGGGCGTGGGCGCGCCTGCCGCGAACACCGGATCGCGGTTCAAGCGGCCTCCGGGACGGATCGGGCAGGGCGCAGCCGGACCGGAATCGACTTGGACGTGGGCGTGCGCGCGCCGACCGCGTGGCTGCTCAACGGCACCAACACGTTGGTCTCGGGGTAGTAGCCGGCCACGCACCCGCGCGGGATGTCGTAGTCCACAAGCCGGAAGCCTTCGGCCTCGCGCACGCAGTCGTCGTCCGGCGCGGCGCCCACCAGGTCGACCCAGGCGCCTTCCAGCAGGCCGAGCCGTGCGCGGTCTTCGGCGTGGATGAACAGCACGCGCCGCTGGCCGAATACGCCGCGGTAACGGTCATCGAGGCCATACACCGTGGTGTTGTACTGGTCGTGCGAACGGACCGTGGTCAATGTGAACACCATGCCGGCCATGCCTTCACCACCGGCAGCGGCCTTGGCACGGTGCACGGCAGTGTCCGTCGGGATGGCGTGCACGTGGAACTCCGCCAGGCCCGATGCCGTGGCCCACACGCGCTCACCCGCGGTGTTGCGCAGGCGGAATCCACCGGGCTGCCGAACCTTGTCGTTGAAGCCCTTGAAGTCATCGAACACCACTTCGATGTGGTCGCGGATGCGGTCGTAGTCCTCCACCAGCCACATCCACGGCACGCGGCTGTCGGGCAAGGTGGCAGCGGCCAGGCGCGCCACGATCATCGGCTCCGACAGCAGGTGCGGCGAGGCGGGCGCGTTGATGCCCGCTGACAGGTGCACCATGCTCATCGAGTCTTCCACGCTGACATGCTGGATGCCATGTGCCTGCTCATCGATCTCGGTGCGGCCCAGGCAGGGCAGCACCAGCGCCTCGCGGCCGATTACCGTGTGGCTGCGGTTGAACTTGGTGGCCACGTGCACCGTCAGCGCGCAGCGTTGCAGTGCGGCCCAGGTGGTGGGCGTGTCTGGCGTGGCAGCGGCAAAGTTGCCGCCCATGGCGAAGAACACCGAGGCACGCCCATCGCGCATCGCCTCGATCGCGCCCACCGTATCGTAGCCCTCGGCACGCGGCGGCTCGAACCCATACACGGCCTGCAAGCGATCCAGAAAGGCGGCCGATGGCTTCTCGTAGATGCCCATGGTGCGATCGCCCTGCACATTGCTGTGGCCGCGAACGGGACACAGCCCCGCACCCGGGCGGCCCACCATGCCGCGCATCAGCAGCAGGTTGGCAATCATCTGCACCGCCCCCACACCATGCCGGTGCTGCGTGATGCCCATGCCCCAGCAGGCAATGACTTTGTCCGATCGGGCAATCACCTCGGCGGCATGGCGCAGCCGCTCGGCACTCAGGCCCGACTCGCGTTCGATCAGGGCCCAGTCTTCGGCTTCGATGTCGGCACGCAGGGCATCGAAGCCCATGGTGTGCTCCGCAAGAAACGCGGTGTCGAGCACGCGCGCGCTCCCGCGTGCCACCGCCTCGTCATCCAGCTGCAGCAGGTGTTTGATGATGCCCTTGAGCAGCGCAATGTCGCCGCCCACCTTGAGCTGGAAGTAGTCGGACGAGATGGTGGTGGCGCCGCCGCTGAGCATCTCGACGGGGCTTTGCGGATCGGCAAACCGCTCCAGCCCCCGCTCGCGCAGCGGGTTGAAGCTGAGGATGCGTGCGCCGCGTCGGGCCGCCGCACGCAGTTCACCGAGCATGCGCGGGTGGTTGGTGCCCGGGTTCTGCCCGAAGATCAGGATGCAGTCGGCCAGCTCGAAGTCGTCCAGCGTGACCGTGCCCTTGCCGACGCCGACACTGCCCTTGAGGCCCATGCCGCTGGGCTCGTGGCACATGTTCGAGCAATCCGGAAAGTTGTTGGTGCCGAACTCGCGCACGAACAGCTGATAGAGGAAAGCGGCTTCGTTGCTGGTGCGGCCCGAGGTGTAGAAGATCGCCTCGTCGGGCGAGGGCAGGGCGCGCAGGTGGCGGGCCACGATGGCGAAGGCTTCGTCCCAGCCGATGGCGCGGTAGCGGTCGGTGTGCGCGTCGTAGACCAGCGGCTCGGTCAGACGGCCCATGGCCTCCAGCGCGTGGTCGCTCCAGCCGCGCAGCTCCGTCACGGTGTGGCGGGCGATCACGTCGGGGGTCGCGCGGTCGGCGGTGGCTTCGGCCGCCACGGCTTTCACGCCGTTCTCGCAGAACTCGAAGCTGGAGGCATGCTGGCGGTCGGGCCAGGCGCAACCGGGGCAATCGAAGCCATCGGGCTGGTTGGCCGACAGCAGCGTGCGCGAGCCCTTGGCAGCGATGCGATGCTGCAGCAGCTGGCGCGCCACGCTGCGCAATGCGCCCCATCCCCCGGCGGGGCCTTTGTAGAACTGGATCTTTGCTTCGCTCATCGGTGCACTCGCTGTGTTTATGCCAGAACAAGCATGTGCCCCTGCCTGGCAGCGAGGCGGCCGTCCATCAGCGCAATGTAGAGAAGCCGCGCGCCCGTGGCAATAAGCGGCCGACAGCCGATAACATATGCCGCATGCAGCATATACGGCCTCTGCACGTTCACATTGACCCGGCCTGGCAGGTCACAGGCCCGGGCGGCACACCGCTACCGCCCCGCGTGATGACCTGGCTGCTGGCCATCCAGGCACACGGCAGCCTCTCGGCCGCCTGCAAGGCACACGGCGCGTCGTACCGCCACACGTGGGAGCTGGTGCGCGAGGCCGAGGCCGCCATGGGCGCGCCGCTGGTGGTGATGGCCCGCGGCAAGGGGTCTCAGCTGACACCGCTCGGTCAGGCCCTGGTGTGGGCGCAGCGGCGCTTCGAGGCCCGTTTGCGGCCACAGCTCGACAGCCTGGCGTTCGAGCTTCAGGCCGAGCTGCACCGCGCGCTGCGCGATGCCGAGCGCCCACTGCGCGTGTGTGCCAGCCACGGCTTTGCCATCGAGACGCTGCAGCGCCTGCTGCGCGACGCCGGTGAGCCGATGGACTGGCGTTACACCGACAGCAGCCAGGCGCTGGCCGCGCTGAACGGGGGATCGGCCGATGTGGCCAGCCTGCACCTGCCCACCGGCCCGGTGCAAGGCGAGGTGCTGCGTGAATACGGCCGATGGCTCGCGCCCGGTTCGGTCTACGTTCACATGGTGACCCGCCGGCAAGGCCTGATGGTGAAGCCCGGCAACCCGCTGCACATCGACAGGCTGGCCGACCTGTTGCGGCCCGAAGTCCGCTTTGTGGCCCGTGCGCCGGGTTCAGGCACGCGCCTCCTGCTGGAGACGCTGCTGCGCACCGAAGGGCTGGACCCGGCCCCGCTGGCCGATGGCACGCCGGGCGAGCACACGCATTCGGCCGTGGCCGCCCACGTGGCCAGTCACATGGCCGATGCGGGCTTTGGGGTCGAAACCTCGGCGCGCCGGTTTGGCCTGGAGTTCATCCCGGTGCAGACCGAGCGCTACGGCCTGCTCATGTCGGCCAGTACGCTGGAAACCAAGGGCGCACAGCGGCTGCTGGGCATGCTGCGATCGCCGGCCTGCCAGGCGGCGTTTCAGGCGCTGGAGGGCTACCGGCCGGAGTTGTGCGGCAAGGTCGAGCCAGCCTGCGAGGCGTTCCGTGGCTGGCCGGTCTGACCGGTCGCGTCACACGCCGTTCGCCGCGTAGGGCAGCAAGGCCTTCGCCGCCTCGATGCGCAGCGCCATGTCGACCCGCTCGTCGTTCATCACCTGCAGCAGAAAGCGATGCGGTTCGCTCTGCGGGCCCGATGCAGCAGGGGCGCGATCCGGAGACCCAGCGGGTTGAACCGCCTGAGCGGCCGCGTCCTCACGACGTTCGCCCCCGAGGGACGCCACCGCCTCACGGAGTTGCTCCCCGCCGACCGACTTCAGGCCACTCAACAGATCGGCCTGGCCGTCCTCGCCGGGCGGGATGTCGAGCCACGGTGTGTCGGCAAACACGGGGGCCAGCCCCGGAGAGACAAAGGCCGACCACTGCCCGCCGGGATGCTCGCGAGGCACCAGATCCACATGGCGCCAGGCCACGCCGCTTTCTGCACGACCGGGCCACTGGGCCACCCGCTGCGCGGGCACGTCGGCCAGGTAGCGCGCCACCAGCGCAGCAAGCAAGGCCCCGGCCTGCGCGGCCGTCACCGGCTCTGCGAGTGACACCCACAGCTGAAAGCCGTCCCGGCCATTGATCGCGATCGACGGGGCGGGCCAATCCAGATCGGCCTGCAGGCCCTCCCAGAGCCGGGCGAGCGCACTCCAGTCCGCGGGCCGTGCCAGCTCGATCACCAGCGTGCGGGTACGCCCTTCGGCGTCGATGAGCGCGGGGGTGGTGGCAGAGGCTGGCCCTGCGTCGAGGCCATACAGACGGCGCAGTTCGGAGAGAAGTCGGGACATGGGCGATCAGGCACATCAAGCGGCAAGAGAGCCGCTATGTTAGGCAGGTTCTGCCTGCCCTGCACAACACAAAACAGACGTGCCCGGCACGCAGGGTGTCCGGGCACGTCATCCGATCCGGCCCTCATCGGGTCAGGGTGGATCAGGCGAGGTCGAAGCGGTCCAGGTTCATCACCTTGGTCCACGCCGCCACGAAATCCTGCACAAAGGTCTTCTGCGCATCCTGAGACGCATAGACCTCGGCCAGCGCGCGGAGCTGCGAGTTCGAACCGAAGATGAGGTCCACCACGGTGGCGGTCCACTTCACCTCACCGGACTGCCGGTCGCGGCCCTCCAACACGCCCGGCGCCGTGGCCGACCGCTTCCAGGCGGTGCGCATGTCGAGCAGGTTGACGAAGAAATCGTTGGTCAGCACACCCGGGCGGTGCGTGAACACGCCATGGGTGCTCTGGCCCGTGTTGGCGTTCAGCGCGCGCAGGCCGCCGATGAGCACGGTCATTTCCGGCGCGGTCAGCGTCAACAGCTGCGCCTTGTCGATCAGCAACTCGGCCGCGTGCGCCTGCGAGCCCGTGCGGGCATGGTTGCGGAAGCCATCGGCCACCGGCTCCAGCACGGCGAACGACTCGACATCGGTCTGCTCTTGCGTCGCATCGGTGCGCCCCGCAGCGAACGGCACCGTCACATCGTGGCCCGCCGCCTTGGCTGCCGCCTCGATGGCGGCCCCACCCGCCAGCACGATCAGGTCAGCCAGCGACACCTTCTTGCCGGCGGGCTGCATCGCATTGAAGTCCGTCTGGATCGCCGTCAGCACATCGAGCACCTGTGCCAGTTCCTCGGGCTGGTTCACGGCCCAGTCCTTCTGCGGCGCAAGGCGGATGCGGGCCCCGTTTGCGCCACCGCGCTTGTCGCTGCCGCGGAAGGTGGACGCCGAAGCCCATGCCGTGCGAACCAGCTGAGGCACCGACAGGCCGGACGCCATCACGCGGGCCTTGAGTGCCGCCACGTCGTTCGCGTCGATCAGCGGGTGGTCTGCCGCGGGCACCGGGTCTTGCCAGATCAGCACTTCCTGCGGCACGAGCTTGCCCAGGTAGCGTGAACGCGGGCCCATGTCGCGGTGCGTGAGCTTGAACCAGGCCCGGGCGAACGCGTCGGCAAACTCGGCCGGGTTCTGATGGAAGCGGCGCGAGATCTTCTCGTAAGCCGGGTCGAACCGCAGCGACAGGTCGGCCGTCGTCATCATCGGCGGGTGCTTCTTGCTCGGGTCGTGGGCATCCGGAATCAGGTGCTCCGGCTTGCAATTCTTCGGCGTCCACTGGTGGGCGCCAGCCGGGCTCTTCGTGAGTTCCCACTCGTAGCCGAAAAGCATGTCGAAGTAGCCGTTGTCCCACTGGGTGGGGTTGGGCTTCCAGGCCCCTTCGATGCCGCTGGTGGTGGTGTGCACGCCCTTGCCGGTGCCGAACTGGTTGATCCAGCCCAGGCCCTGCGCCTCGACGGGCGCGCCTTCCGGCTCGGGGCCGACCAGCTTCGGGTCGCCCGCACCGTGCGCCTTGCCGAAGGTATGACCGCCGGCCACCAGGGCCACGGTTTCCTCGTCGTTCATGGCCATGCGGGCAAAGGTTTCGCGCACATCGCGGCCCGATGCCACCGGGTCGGGGTTGCCGTCCGGGCCTTCGGGGTTCACGTAGATCAGGCCCATCTGCACGGCGGCCAGCGGGTTGGCCAGCTGGCGGTCACCGCTGTAGCGGCTGTTCGGCTTGTCGCTGGTGGCGAGCCACTCGCTTTCGGAGCCCCAGTTGATGTCGAGTTCGGGTTCCCAGATGTCCTGGCGGCCGCCGGCAAACCCGAAGGTCTTGAAGCCCATGGATTCGAGCGCCACGTTGCCCGCCAGGATCATCAGGTCGGCCCACGAGAGGTTGCGGCCGTACTTCTGCTTGATCGGCCACAGCAGTCGGCGCGCCTTGTCGAGGTTGCCGTTGTCTGGCCAGCTGTTGAGGGGCGCGAAGCGTTGCGAACCGTTGCCGGCACCGCCCCGGCCATCGTGGATGCGGTACGTGCCGGCAGAGTGCCAGGCCATGCGGATGAACAGGCCGCCATAGTGGCCCCAGTCGGCGGGCCACCAGTCCTGCGAGTCGGTCATCAAGGCATGCAGGTCTTTGACCACGGCGTCGAGGTCGAGCTGCATGAAGGCTTCAGCGTAGTTGAAGTTGGCGCCCATGGGGTCGGACAGCGGGGAGCGCTGATGCAACACCGACAGGTTGAGTTGCTCGGGCCACCAGTCGTGGTTCCGGCGGGCCTGGGCGATGGGGGCGGCGTACGAGCCGGCCGCGAACGGGCATTTTGCTTCGGTAGACATCTCTGGACTCCTGTTTCTTTCCGCAACGTGTTCGAAAGTCTAGAAGCCGACGACCCCAGGAACAACGCAACATTTCCTATCGCCGCCATAGCGACGCGCAGCCGGGCACAGCGGCTGCTCGAGCCTGCCGATGGCCGCTGCCCCTTCCCCGCACCGAGACCTGGCGACCCTGGGCGCCTGGGTGACGCTGGGTGCAATTTTTACCGCCGTGGCCACTCTCCCCCTGGCACATGGCGCGCAGCTTCTCCTGGCCGCGCCCTTGCTCGGTGTGCTCATGCTGGCGGTGAGCCTTTCGGGACGGGCCCGGACGCTGCGGATGAAATCCTTGCTGCGTCTGACGGTCATCGCGGTCAGCACGTTCCTGTTTCTTCGCTACATGCAGTGGCGCGCGTTCGAATCCCTGCCCCTGCAGTACGGGCTGCTGTCCATGGTGTGCGGGCTCCTGCTCTTTCTGGCGGAGGGGTGGAGCTTCATCAACACGCTTTTCGGCTTCGTCATCAACAGCGAGCCGTTCTACCGGCGTTCCGTCCCGCTCCCTTCGGACACCGCCACGTGGCCCCACGTCGACGTCTACATCCCGACCTACAACGAAGACCCGCTGATCGTGCGCCCGACGCTCATTGCGGCCACGCAGTTGCGCTATCCCGCCGAGAAGCTGCACGTCTGGCTGCTCGACGACGGCGGGACGGCGCAGAAGCTGAATGACGCCGACCCCGCTCGTGCGGCAGCCGCCGCCGAACGGGCCACCACGCTGCAGGCGCTGGCCCAGCGGGCCGGGGCGGGCTACCTGACGCGGGACCGCAATCTGAACGCCAAAGCCGGCAACATCAACAGCGCCCTGGCGCATACGCGGGGTGACCTGATCCTGGTGCTGGACTGCGACCACATCCCCGCGGAGGACTTCCTGACCCGGTGCGTCGGCTTCTTTCTGGCAGACCCCAAGCTCTTCGTGCTGCAGACGCCGCACAACTTCGTCAGCCCGGATCCCATCGAACGCAACCTCGAAACCCACCAGGCGTCGCCGTCAGAGAACGAGCTGTTCTACGACGTGATGCAGCCGGGTCTCGACTTCTGGGGCACGTCGTTCTTCTGTGGCTCCGCGGCCATCCTGCGTCGCGCGGTGATCGATGAGCTGGGCGGCATCTCGGGCCGCACCATCACCGAAGACGCGGAAACCACGCTCGATGCCCTTTCGCTCGGTTACCGTTCGGCCTACTACAACCGCCCCATGGTGTCCGGCCTGCAGCCCGAGACCTTCTCGGGCTTCATCGTGCAGCGCGTCCGTTGGGGGCAGGGGATGATGCAGATCTTCCTGCTGAAGAACCCCTGGTTGCAGCCGCGGCTGAGCTTCATGCAGCGCATGCTCTACACGAACTTTGCCGTGTACTGGGGCTTTGCGGCATCCCGGTTGATCATGCTGCTGGCCCCCCCGGTCTACCTCTTGTTCGGCATCACGCTGTGCGACACGACCGCTGACCAGTTGCTGGCCTATGCCGGGCCGGCGCTGCTGGCCTCGCTGTGGTCGACCCAGTTTTTCTATGGCCGCGTGCGGTGGCCCTTCGTGTCGCAGCTGTACGAGGTGGTGCAGTCGGTCTACGTGGTGTCCGGGCTGTGGAAGGTGCTGCGTCAGCCGCAGGCCCCGACGTTCAAGGTGACCCCGAAAGGCGAGGTGCTGGACCAGCAGTTCGTCTCGGCGCTGGCTTGGCCGTTCTACATCCTGCTGGCCCTCACGGTGATGGCCATCATCGTGGGCGCCGAGCGCTATGCAGACGCCACCTGGCAGCGTAGCGGCATCGCCTTCGTGCAGTTCTGGGCGGTGGTCGACCTGGTGCTCCTGCTGGGCGCACTGGGCATCACGCTCGAACGCCGCCAGTTGCGCGCCGAGCCGCGCGCGCCGCACAGGGAGTCGGCCGGCGTGCTGCTGGACGGCCAGTCATGGCAGGGCCGGACTGTCGACGCTTCGGCATCCGGCGCGGGCCTGGTGCTTGAGCAATGGACAGGCAACCGGCCTGTGGAGTCGTTGATCGGCCTGCCGGTGTGGGCCGAGTTCCTCGGGCGAGGCGTGGAGTTGGAAGGCACGGTGCAGGCGGCGCGGGTGCGCCCCGACGGACTGGTGGCACTGGGCGTGCGATACCGGTTCCGCTCGCTGCAGGATGAACGGCTGGCCGTCTCCATCGCCTTTGGCTCCAGCTCGGTTCTGGTGGACAACAACCGGCATCGCCACGGGGGGCAATCGATTCTTCGATCGGTGTGGCGGCTGCTCCGGCACGCCGGGCACCATGGCATCGACCACCTGGTGCATGTCGAGGCCGACCTCATGCGCGTCGGCCACCGTTGGTGGCAATCCCTGCAGCGCGGCGTGCGAAGGCGGCCGTCGCAGGCGGGCACTTCGCTTGCTGACGGCACGCGTCAGGATCGCGGAAAGGCATGATGCATGTGGTGGCCAAGAAGCAGTGCGCTGTGGGGCGCGGGGCTCCTCAGTTGCGTGATGGCGCTCACGACAGCACGGGCAGAGCCCTTGCCCACCGAGCGGCAGATGTCCTTGTCAGCCATCATGGGATCGACTGCGCCGCTGCGATTGCGGGGGGTGGAGGGCGAGGCCGGCGTGTCTCTGCCGCTGCCGCCGAACTGGACCGTTCAGCAGCTGCGCCTGCGGCTGCGCGCCACGGCCTCGTCCGCGCTCACGACGGGCTCTCTCGCCGTGTCGGTCAACGGCCACGTCGTCGGGCAAGTGCCACTGGATGGCCGATCCCCGCGGGTTGAGGCCGATCTGGACGTGCCTCCCGATGTGCTTCGTCACGGGTACAACGATGTGCGCCTTCAGGCCGTTCAGCACCACACGGACCGCTGCGAGTATCCGCTGGCACCGGAACTCTGGACGGACGTGGACCTGACCGGTTCCAGCTTCTCGGTGAAGCACACCCTCACCGCGCCCCCCACCCGGCTGGACAGACTGGAAGACCTGTTCTCCCGCCTGACCTGGGCGCCTCGCGTCGTACTGCCTGTGCTGACCCCTCGCCCTGCAAGCGCCGAGATGCTCACGGCGCTCAACCTCGTGGCGCAAGGCGTGGGCCAGCGCCTCGACTACGTCCCGGTTCAGCTGCGCACCGGACGCCTGCCGCCGGGCCTTGCCTCACTGGCCACCAGTCTGCCCGCCGACGCACCGGGCATCATCGTGGCCGGGCGCTTTGCCGATCTGGCCAGCGTCCTGCCCCCGAACGTGCCCCGCAACCGGGGCCCCATCGTGTCGCTGCAGCACGTGCCCGGCGATGACACCCGCTTCATGGTGGTCTTTGCAGCAGAAACGGAACAGGACCTGCGGCTGGCGGCCGCCGCGTTTGCCATGCCGGCCATGCCCTGGCCCGACACGCCCTGGGCTGCGGTGGCCTCGATCCGGATGCCGCCCCTCGGCTCCGTCACCGGGGTGGCGGCCTCGCTGAAGCCCTCGACCCAGGCTTATCCCTTGAGCGCGCTGGGCTACCGCACCGCCACGTTGAAGGGCCTGCAGAGCGGTGGCACCACGCTTCGCTTGTGGCACGACGCCTGGCAGGGTCGCATCCAGACGCGCGTCCATGCCAGCTACACCGCGGGCATGGCGCCCCAATCGGCCTTGAACATCGTGGCCAATGGGGTGGTGCATGGCTCCATCCCCTTGAGCGAACCCGCAGGCGGCAGCTATGACAACTACGCGGTCAGCCTGCCCGCAGGGGCCTTGCGCCCGGGCTGGAACACGCTGAGTTTCGAGCCGGCTCTCGTCCCGCAAACCCGCGGGGGAGAGTGCCAGCCGTTCTTTCCCGGCAATCTGGCGGTCACGGTTTACGACGACAGCACCATCCAGACCTTTGGCGGCAGCCCCATGCGTCGGCCAGATCTGGCGCTGCTTGCACAAAGCGGGCGCCCCACGCCCGGCGCACCGGTTGGCGTCGGCATGGCGGTCCAACTCGCTGCCGGAGACGACGCCACGGTGGGGGCCGCCATGACGCTGATGGCCAAGCTCACGCAGGTGTTCAAGGGGCCGCTGCTGCGCACGCAGATGGCCATCGGGCCCGTCGAGGGCGTCCGGCACGGCATCTGGGTCGGGGCGCTGGGACAGCTCCCCGCCGCTGTCCGCAATGCGGCCGGCATCGGCTCGGAGGGCGAACTGGTCGATGCGGTCCCCTTGATCCAGTCGTCGTCGGTGGCCGTGCTCGAAGGCGGCGACACCCTCCAGGCGCTCAGGCGCCACATCGAGGACTTCGACGCCGCCCCTTCGGTGCTGTCGGCCGGTGTGACGTTGCGGCCCGGCCCCAGCAACCGTGCGCTTGCGGCCACGGCCCTGGTGCGCGACGCCCCCATGACGGTGTTCACGGCGCCCACGCCCGCCACGCTCGAAGCTGCCATTGGCACCCTGGTCGCACACGGGCCATGGAGCCAGCTGAAAGGCGACCGCGCCACGTGGCGCCCCGGTGAAGAGACGGTGCAGACGCATTCCGCGGAAGATGCGCCGTTCACGGCGTACTCGCTGCGCGGGGGGCTGGGCCTCTGGATCTCGCAGTACCCGTGGACCTCGCTTTTCCTCCTCATCGTCCTGCTGGCCCTGCTCGTCTGGTTCACCCGCAAGGCGCTGGACATCTACCGCCGGCGGCACCTGCCGCCCCAGCCGGCGCAGCGTCGGGACGATGGAGCCCGCTCATGAACAAGCTGGTGCTTGCACTGATCGCCCCCGCCATTGCTGCGGGCAGCCCTGAAGCCCGGGCCCAGTCTGCCGCGACAGCAGAGGCACCGTGGCTGGCCTTCGGGGGCGCACAGTTCTCGGGCAGCAGCGCTTACACCTACGCTGGCGCGGTGCGCTTCGATGCCGGGCAGCTGCTCGGCAGCGGGCCCTTCTCGCGGGCTGTGGTCAGCATGCTGCGCTATCGCTATGACACCGAGCAGAACGGGCAGCGCGTTCGAGTGCACGCGCATGCACCCGGCATCGAGTTCGCGCGCGGCCATGCATGGTCGACCGGATCAAGCCAGATCGAACTGGCGCTGGCCGTGGGCGCGCGGCACAGCCGGCTCGACCCCCAAGGGCTCGACGACAGCGTGGAAGGCACCCGGGCTTCGGTGTCGCCGCAGGCGGCGCTGATTCAACAGCTTGCGGATGGCTGGACGCTCGAAGCCAGAGCGGCGTACAGCCTGGGGCCCCGCGACCACCATGTCCGACTGAGAGGCCACCGACCGGTCGGTGGCGCCTGGGTGGCCGGGGCAGAAGCGGCCTACCAGGCAGGACGGCGCTATGCCGATGCCGCTGCTGGTGTGGTGATCGGGCGCAACTGGGATCACGGGGTCCAGACCACGTTCAGCGCAGGCCAGCAGCGAGACCGGGACGGCCGCACGGGGACTTACCTCACCTTTGGCATGTCGTGGGTGCCCTGATGCTCACGACCGCCAAACGGTCCACAAGCTGCCATCGGCTCGGAAGCCATAGCGGCGTGCCATGAAGCCCGTACCGAACAAGGCCAGCACCTGGTCGTAGTAGGTGGGCGGCTGCTCCGGCTGCGCCAGCAATCGGGCAGATGGTGCCACCGCATCAGGCAGCGCACCCGCCGGCCCCTGTCTGGCCGTCCGCGCGGCGTTCACAATGGCCGCCATCGCCTGCGCCTGAGCTGCGTCGCCCAGCGCATGAAAGCAGGGCAGCAGCGCTGCCGCAAAGCCGGAGGGCGCGGTCCCGCTGCCTGTGCCATCGCGTACGTTCACGTGCTGAGGCGGCACGCCACCTCGTGCCCGGATCACGCCCGCCATCCCTCGCAGCGAGGCCAGCAACGGCGCCCGCAGTGGGTCGCCTGCATGCGTCAGCCCCGCCCAAAGGTAGCAGCGAATGGCGTCATAGCTGCCGACATCGGGGGCGGTGCTGTCCGGCAGCCAGCGCCCGGCGCGCAAGCGCACCCAATCCGGGGCCAGACCCCGTGGTGCCGCGCCCTGCACGCAGCGCACCGTATCGAATGCCAGATCGCGCCACGGTCCATCAGGCTGCTCGGCCGCAAAGCGCCGCAGTTGCGGAAGCACGAGGTAGCTGGGGTTGAGCCGCACGGTGTCCTCATCCAGCCGGAAGCCCAGCGGCCCGGGCAGGAGGACCGTCAGGCCGCCCGCCCGGACGACCTCTGCCTCGACGCTCAGCGCGAGCACACGGCGCCCCAGGCGGCGCCACCCTGGCTCGCGCCACAGCCGGCCGGCTTCCAGCAGCGCGTAGGCCAACCAGAGGTCTGCATCGCTTGCCGCGTTCGCATCCACCAGCCCCCATTGCCCATCGTCGTGGCGGCCCCACCGCCAGCCCGGCAGGCGGGCGCCCAGGTCGCCCCCCGCCAGGTGGTCCCGCGTCCAGTCGAGCAAGGTCTCGAACCGGGTCCGATCCCCCGCCACCAGCGCAAAAAACAGGCTGTAGGCCTGTCCTTCCGATGTTGTGTATCGTGTGGCGTGCTGGTCATCGATCACCCGGCCGTCGCGCTGGATGAACGCTGCGGCGTAGGCCTCCCACTGCGGCCAGGACGCAGAAAGACCCGTGCGCGACGCAGCAGCAGCCCCCGGCAAAGCCAGGCCCAGTTGCAGGAGCGCGCGGCGCGTGAACATGAGAGCCATTGGACCAGTGATTCAGGCAGCAAAGAAAGACAATCGAGCCATGAGCGACACCACGATTTACCACAACCCGCAGTGCGGCACGTCCCGCAACACCCTGGCGCTGATCCGCAACGCGGGCATCGAGCCCCGGGTCATTCACTACCTCGACACCCCGCCGACACGGGCTGAACTCGTCCAGCTCATCGCCGACTGCGGCGTGGCCGTGCGCGACGTCCTGCGCAACAAGGGCGAGGTCTACGATGCCCTCGGCCTGGCCGACCCGAAGTGGTCCGACGACGAGCTGATCGATTTCATGGTGGCGCACCCCATTCTCATCAACCGCCCGATCGTCGTCACGCCGAAGGGCACTGCGCTGTGCCGGCCCTCCGAGAAGGTGCTCGACATCCTTCACCAACCGCAACAGGGCCCGTTCAGCAAGGAGGACGGGGAAGTGGTGATCGACGCGCAAGGTCAACGCCGTGTCTGACGCCACGCCTGATCTCAGCGACCTGCCGCAGATCGCAGCAGAGCACTTCCGCGTGCCGGATCCGGCCATGTTGCGGGCCAGCACGCCGTCGGCCCATCCGCCGCGCATCCTGATGTTGTATGGCTCACTGCGTGAGCGAGCCTTCAGCCGCCTGCTGACCGAGGAAGCGGCGCGACTGCTGCGCGCCATGGGCGCCGAAGTCCGCATCTTCAATCCGAGCGGACTGCCGTTGCCGGACGACGCTCCGGACACCCATCCCAAGGTGCAGGAACTCCGTGAGCTGACCCTCTGGTGCGAAGGCATGGTGTGGTGCTCGCCCGAGCGCCACGGGGCCATGACGGGCATCATGAAGGCGCAGATCGACTGGATCCCGCTGAACACAGGCGCGGTGCGGCCCACACAAGGCAAGACACTCGCCGTGATGCAGGTGTGCGGCGGGTCGCAGTCCTTCAATGCCGTCAACCAGATGCGGGTGCTCGGTCGCTGGATGCGGATGCTCACCATCCCCAACCAGTCGTCGGTGGCCAAGGCGTTCATGGAGTTCGACGAGCACAACCGCATGAAGCCCTCTAGCTACCTCGACCGCGTGGTCGACGTCATGGAAGAGCTGGTCAAGTTCACCTTGTTGACGCGCGACATGGCACCGTACCTGGTCGACCGCTACAGTGAACGCAAGGAATCCGCCGAGGAACTGATGCGCCGCGTCAACCAGCGCGCGCTGTAATCTGCAGGGAGCCGCACGTGACACTGTTCGACCAACCCACCCGATTCGTCTTCTTCACCGGCAAGGGCGGCGTGGGTAAGACCTCGCTGTCCACCGCCACCGCCATCCAGCTGGCTGACCGTGGCCTGCGCGTCCTGCTGGTCAGCACCGACGCGGCCTCCAACCTCGACGAGATGCTGGGCGTGCCCTTGCGCAACACGCCGACGCCGGTGCCCGCCGTGCCCGGCCTGTCCGTGCTGAACATCGACCCGGATGAGGCGGCCGAAGCCTACCGCAGGCGCGTGATCGCGCAGATGGGCGACGACACCACCGACGAGGCCCGCACCACGGTGCGCGAGCAGCTTTCCGGCGCCTGCACCACCGAGATCGCCGCCTTCGACGAGTTTTCGAGCCTGCTGGCCGGCGATGCCGCCGACTTCGACCACGTCGTGTTCGACACGGCGCCCACGGGCCACACCTTGCGGCTGCTCAGCCTGCCCAAGGCCTGGAGCGGCTTCCTGAAGGACAACGACCGGGGCGCCTCGTGCCTGGGCCCGCACTCGGGCCTGAAGATGCAGGAAGCCCGCTTCAATGCCGCACTGGCCGCGCTGACCGACCCGGCGCAGACCATGGTGGTGTTGGTCACGCGCCCGGAGAAGGGCGCCCTGCAAGAGGCCGGCCGGACTTCTGTCGAACTGAACGCGCTGGGATTGCAGCGCCAGATGCTGGCGATCAATGGCGTGTTCCGGGCCAGCATCGCCGACGACCCCATCGCCCAAGCGATGGAAGCGTGGGGTCACGCCGCGCTGGCCGACATGCCGGCGGCCCTGCAAGCGCTGCCGCGGGCCTCGGTGCCGCTGCGCGCCTTCGACACCGTGGGGGTGCCTGCCCTGCGCGCCCTGCTGGACGACGCCGCCGCGCAGGCTCTGCAACCCACGGCCGTGCCAGCAGACACCTCGCTGCTCGCCGCGCCCCTGCAGCGCCTGGTGGACGATCTGGCCACCGCCGGCAAGGGCCTCATCATGGTCATGGGCAAGGGTGGGGTGGGCAAGACGACGCTGGCGGCCGCACTGGCCGTAGGCCTGGTGCAGCGAGGCCATGCCGTGCACCTGAGCACAACCGACCCGGCCGCCCACCTCGCCAGCACGCTCGATGGCCAGTTGCCGGGGCTGGACGTCAGCCGGATCGATCCCAAGGCCGAAACGCATCGCTACATCGACAAGATCATGGCGAGCCGCGGGGCCGGCCTGAGCGACGACGAGCGGGCGTTGATGCTGGAGGACCTGCAGTCGCCGTGCACCGAAGAGGTGGCGGTGTTCCATGCCTTTTCACGCACGGTCGCGTCGGCCCGCAGCGCATTCGTTGTGCTGGACACCGCACCGACAGGCCATTCGCTGCTGCTGATGGATGCCACCGGGGCTTATCACCGGCAGATGACCCGCGAATTCGAGGGCAGCGGCGGGGCTGCACACCTCATCACACCGCTGATGCGGCTGCAGGATCCGCAGTACACGCGCATCATCCTCGTGACGCTGCCCGAGACGACGCCCGTTTCACAGGCCGCCGCGTTGCAGACCGACCTTCGGCGGGCGAAGATCGAGCCTTATGCCTGGGTCGTCAACCGCTCGATTCTGGCTGCCGGCACGCGCGACCCGCTCCTGACCGCGCGCCTCGCAGGCGAGCGCAAGCAGATGGCCCGCATCGCCGACGGTCTGGCGCGTGAGGTGTTTGTCGTGCCGTGGACGGCCGAGCCGCCGGTGGGCGTCGAAGGGCTTCAGCAATTGCTGCGCGTCTGAACGCTCAGCGCGCCACCACCAGCCGCAGGCCGAGCGCCATGAAGACGCCGCCTGCCACACGGTCCAGCCACGGGCCGACTTGCGGGCGTCTGGCCAGCCACTGGCCCACGCGCCCGGCAAAGTAGCCCAGCGCGCCGAACAGCACGGCGGCCTGCAAGGTGAACACGAGGCCCAGCGCCCCGATCTGGCCGGCCGCTGAACCGTGGTCCTTCGCCACGAACTGCGGCAGGAAAGACAGGAAGAACAACCCGACCTTGGGGTTGATCGCGTTGGCCAGCATGCCCTTAAGGAACAGACGGCCCAAGGGGGTGTCATCCATCGCGGAGGCACCCGGTACAGGGGTCGGGCCCCGGCTGCGCAAGGCCTGCCAGCCCAGCCACATCAAGTACAGCCCGCCGCCCGTCTTCAAAGCCGTGAAGGCCACCGGGGAAGCGGCAATCAGCGCACTGACGCCCAGCACGGCCAGGGCGGTGTGACTCAGGCAGCCCACTGCACAGCCCAGACCGAACACCATACCCTGGCGGCGGCCTTTCGACATGCCCAGCCCCAGCACCATCAGGTTGTCCGGACCGGGCGTGGCCGTGACCAGCACGGCAGCGAACAGAAAGGCAGTGAACTGATCGGGGGTGAGCATGGCGGGAAGGTTACAACCCCAGAGCGCCACGCAGGACCACGGTGGCCGCCGCAGCGAGCAGCCACACGCCGACGCGCTTGAGCAGCGCGGTGTCGAGCGTGCGCCCCGACGACTCGGCGGGGCGACCGAAGCCGACCACGAAAGCATGGGCCGGCAATGCGATGACCAGCAGGGTGGACACAATCAGTTCGACGCCGCCTGCGGCCGTCGGGCCGCCGAACCGGGCCCACAGAAAGGGCCATGCGAGTGCAGCAATGACGCCGGCCAGCGCGGCGGTCAAGGGAGTGGGGCGAATGGGATGATCCTTACTTGTTCTTCAACTTGCCCTTGGGCAGCACGGACGTGGTTGGCGCCATGGGCCGGGTGGACGTGCCGGTCGATTCCTTCGGAGGACTGGTGTCCTTCTTGGGCTTCTTGGCCATCTTGTTGCTGCGCTGTTCGCCTTTGGGCATGTTGTGGTCCTCTTGAAGGTGTGGCCTCGCGTCCGGGGGCTCAACCAGGCAGGGGCTCACCCTGAGGGGCAGGCATGTCGGGCGATGGCGCTGCCGGTTCGGCATGCGCCTTGCGCTGGGCCTTCTCGGCCTTCTTCAGCTTCTTCTGCTGTTCGCGCTGCCGCTTTTCGAACTGGTAATTGGGCTTGGCCATGGCGGGTGCTTTCTGAATGGTCTGTCCGTTCACCTTAACACCAAAGCGTTCCCATCGCGCTCGCCCGCAAACCACTGCCCCAACGCTTCATGGAAGCACGAGCCGGCCGGGCTGACCGCGGCGAAGAGCGTGACGCAGGAGTGAAACTTCCTTGCGTCGATGTCCCCAAAGATCGCCACGGGCGAGGTGGCCTTGTGCGTGAGCGCGGCCTCGACACACTCGATGAGCCGAGGGCCCAACTGCGGGTGATTCAAATACGCCTCGGCCTCGGGCAGCCCGGAAATGCCATATCGCCAGGCCATCTCGCTGTGTCCCAGGCCCCGCAGTTGCGGCAGGATGTACCACATCCAGTGCGAGCGCTTGCGGCCGGCGCGCAGTTCTGCCAGAGCAGAAGCGTAGCTGTGCTCTTGCGCGTCGAGGAATCGCTGGAGATCATACGGGTCGGTTGCCATGAGCGCCTCCGCTTTTCGGCCGCCGCTCCCATACTCATGCCCACTCAGGAGCACACCATGGAAACGCAGGAACTGCATCGCGGCCGGCTGATTGATCACATTCAACTCGTTGTACAGGATCTGCCGGCCAGCAAGGTGTTCTACGAGGCGGTCCTGGGGGCACTGGGCATCCCGCTCGGAGGCGAGGCCGACGACTACTTCTGGGCGGACGAGCTGTTTGTTTCAACGGCCGAGAGCGCCGCGGCGCAAGGCGCACTCACCGGACGGCATCACCTGGCGTTCCAGGCTCGTGACCGTGCCATGGTGCAGGCGTTCCACGCGGCGGCACTGGCGCATGGCGGCCGCGACAACGGCGCCCCCGGAGAGCGCCCCTACCACCCCGGCTACTACGCCGCCTTCGTGCTGGACCCGGACGGCAACAACATCGAAGCGGTCTACCACGGTGAGGCAAACAGAAGCGCCGCGTCGGTCCGCATCACCTTCTGACACCGGGAAACGCCGCGTTCGCAATTTGTTACTTATCGGTTAACCTCCGTACACAACTGTCGAGCTCTCTGTGCTGTCATCACCGGAGGGCGCGGACCATGCTGGTCACGGAGGGTCGATGACGAACACCGAAGCCGGGGCGGACGAACCTCGTCCATGCATCCTCATCGTCGACGACGCGCATGAAAACCTTCGTGTCCTGGGCGACCTGCTGCGCCCCGCCTACAGCGTCCGGGTGGCCAACAGCGGCGCGCGGGCGCTGGAAGTGGCCGATCTGGACCCGGTGCCGGCGCTCATCCTGCTCGACATCATGATGCCCGGCATGGACGGCTACTCGGTGCTGCGTGCACTCAAGCAATCACCCCGCACGCAGGACATCCCGGTCATCTTTGTGACGGCGCTGGACGCCGCCGAAGAAGAGGAGATGGGGCTGAGCCTCGGGGCCGTGGACTACGTGACGAAGCCCTACAAGCCCGCGTTGCTGCTGGCGCGCGTCCGCTCGCATCTTGAACTCAAGCGCGCCCGCGATCGGCTGGCGGACCAGAACGCCTTTCTGGATGCCGAAGTGCGCCGTCGCACGGCCGAGAACGAGCGGGTCAAAGAAGTGACCCTGATGGCGCTGGCCACGCTGGCCGAGAAACGAGACAACGAAACCGGCAACCACCTGCGCCGCACGCAGGCCTACATCACGCTGCTGTTGGAACGACTCAAGCAGAAGCCGCGGTTTGCCGAGGCCTTGGAGGATGCCGCGCTGCGCGATCGCATTGCCCAATGTGCGCCGCTGCACGACATCGGCAAGGTCGGCATCCCCGACCACATCCTGCTCAAGCCGGGCAAGCTCACGCCGGAAGAATGGACGGTGATGAAGACCCATGCGGCGCTGGGCGCCGAAGCGTTGCGCGAGGCCGTGGGCCGCGTGCGCTTTGCCCGCCCCGACGCGCCAGGGGAGCCCTTTGCCTTCCTGGAAACCGCCGCGCAGATGGCCGAAAGCCACCACGAGCGGTGGGACGGCAGCGGCTACCCCAAGGGCCTGCGGGGCGATGAGATTCCGCTGCCCGGCCGGCTGATGGCGCTGGCCGATGTGTTCGATGCCCTGATCTCGCGCCGCCCGTACAAGGAGCCCATGCCGCTGGCGCGGGCCGTGGCCATGATCCGCGACGAACGGGGGCGACACTTCGATCCCGATGTGGTGGATGCCTTTGTTGAACTGGTCGACCAGTTTGCCGAGGTCGCGCGTCACTTCGCCGACGACGAGCACCCTGCAGCCGCCTGACGGAGAGACGCTTGCACATTCCCCGCCGCTGGAGGCTGCTCGCCCTGTTGATCGGGCCCGTGATGCTGACGCTGGGCCTGGCCTCGGCCATGAACTACTACTCCCATCAGGTCGCCATCACTGGCTACCAGACGGCCTCTGCCCAGCATGTGGCCACGATCCGCGCAGCCTTCGAAGCCAACGCGGTCTCGTCCGAGACGCTTGAGCTCATCCAGACGATTGCCCTGGAGATCAACGCCCGCAGGGAGGGGCTGCGTCAAGCCGAAGATTGGCCCGCATTCCGACGCATTCAGGAGGCGCGGCTGGCCTTGCAGAACAAGCGGCTGCAGGAACTGCTGGCACGGGAAAAGGACGCGGAGCGTCGCCAGGCGCTGGAAGAGGCCCTGGTGCTCATGGACGATCTTCAGCGCTTTCTGGCCACGTCCGATGCCCTGATGGCACAGCCACTCGACGTGGTGAACCAGGCGCTGCTGGCGAGCCGCAACACCTCTCTGCGGTATGCCCTGCAGTTACAGCGTTTCAACGAGGCCATGTCGAAAGAGGGTGTGGCCCACCTGCAAGCGACCGAGGCCGAGGTGGAACGCTACAGCACCCATTCCACGCAGATCAGCGGAATCGGACTGCTGGTGGCTGCCGCCCTGTGGGCCGTGGCCGCAGTTGTGCTGGCCCGGCGTCTGGAGGTGCTGGATCGTGCCGTGGGGCGGCTGGCCAAAGGCCAGCATGCCGGCGAGGACCATGATGAATTCGCCGCCGTCCGCGAGATCGCGCGGGCGCAGAACCCCCTGACGTCGACCCTGGCCCAGTCGGTGCTCACCTTGCAACAGGTGCAGCGCGAGCGGGATGCAGCGCAGATCGCCTTGCAGGAGCGCGAGCAGCTGTTCGCCACCATCGTGCAACAAGCCCCCGCCGGCATTGCGCTGATCGCCCGCGACACGCTGGGCATGCTGCGCTTCAATGAGGCCGCTTACCGCTCACTGGGATACGACGCCGACGAGTTCGCCTCCCACACGCTGCACGACCTGGCGTTCGGCAAACCGGAGCAACTCGACGGACTGGTGGAGCAGGTCTTCTCGGAAGGCGGCGTCGAATTCGAAGCGACCAGCCGCACCAAGGCCGGTGAGCTGCGCGACTACTGGGTCTCCATGAAGCCGCTGGCCCTGCCAGGGCGGGACTGCATCAGCGCGATCTGGCTGGACATGACGGAGCGCAAGCGCGCCGAGTTCGAACTGGACCGCTATCGCAAGCACCTGGAATCGCTGGTGGCCGAGCGCACGCGCGATCTCGAGCGGACGCAGCAGGACCTGATCGTGGCGCGCGACATGGCCGAGAGTGCCAGCCGGGCCAAGAGCGCCTTCCTGGCCAACATGAGCCATGAGATCCGCACCCCGATGAACGCCATCGTCGGCATGGCGCATCTGCTCAAGGGCGAGGCGCTGAACCCGCGCCAGCAAGAGCGCGTGGACAAGATCACCGGTGCGGCCATGCACCTGCTGGCCGTCATCAACGACATCCTGGATTTCTCGAAGATCGAGGCGGGCAAGTTCTCTGTCGACCCCACCGACTTCAACCTTGAGCAGGTCATCTCGCAGGCCTTCTCGCTGGTGGCCGAGAAGGCCGAAGCCAAGGACCTCGAGCTGGTCTCCGACCTCGACCATGTGCCCACCGCCCTCCACGGCGACCCTGTGCGCCTGGGGCAGATCCTGCTGAACTTTCTCAGCAATGCGGTGAAGTTCACCGAGCGCGGTCATGTG
Organism: Aquabacterium olei; assembly: GCF_003100395.1. NCBI lineage: Bacteria > Pseudomonadati > Pseudomonadota > Betaproteobacteria > Burkholderiales > Sphaerotilaceae > Aquabacterium > Aquabacterium olei. Next base: position 60,793 of record NZ_CP029211.1, on the reverse strand, counting down.
CGGCTGCGCGTGCGGACTTCGCGGCACGAAGAAGACAGGCAATGGTTGCGCTTCGAGATCGCAGACACAGGCATCGGCATCAGTCCCGAGCAACAGACCCGCCTGTTCACCGCCTTTCAGCAGGCCGACGATTCCACCACCCGCCTGTACGGCGGCACGGGCCTCGGCCTGGCGATCTGCGGCCGTCTGGCAGATCTGTTGGGTGGCACGGTGGGCGTGCACAGCGCGGCAGGGCAGGGCAGCACCTTCTGGGTCGAACTGCCCTTCACGCTCGCTGCGCACGCGCCGCCTGTGCTTCACGGCTTCGCACCCGACGCCCGCGTGCTGGTCATGGACGACATGGAAGAGGCACGCGAAGCGATCCAGGTCGTGCTCACGCAGCTGGGCGCCGCCCGCGTGGACACCTGCGTGAATGGCGAAGAAGGGCTGTCACGCGTGACCGCGGCGGCCCAGGCGGGTGCGCCGTACACGCACGTGTTCGCAGACTGGAACATGCCCGGCATGACCGGTGCCGAAGCGTTGCGGCGACTGCGACACCTGCCCCTGCCCGGCCACCCCGTGGGCATCCTCTTCAGTGGCAGCAGCGGCAGCCCGGAACATGCCGACCCCGCAGCCGGCATCGATGGATTCATCGCCAAGCCGGTCCTGCCATCGGCTGTGGTGAGCGTGCTGGCGCGCACTGCCCTGACCAGCGTCCAGCATCTGCCGGCGCCCATGCAAGCGGGCGATGCGCCCACCCGCCTGAAGCCGGGACAACGCGTGCTGCTGGCCGAGGACAACGCGCTGAACCGCGAGGTGCTCGGTGAATTGCTCGAGCGCCTGGGCCTGACCGTGGACAGCGTACCCGACGGCGTGGCCGCCCTCGAAGCCGCAAGCCAGGCGCACTATGACCTGATCCTCATGGACCTGCAGATGCCCCGCATGGACGGCTTGCAGGCCGCTCGGGCCCTGCGGCAGTTGCCCGCCTTCGGCACCACGCCCATCGTGGCCGTGACCGCCAACGCCTTCACCGAAGACCGGGCCAACGCACTGGCCGCCGGCATGAACGACCACCTGGCCAAACCCGTGGACCCCGCCGCCCTGCGCGCGGTGCTCACGCGCTGGCTGGGTACCCTGGGAGATCCGGCCTGCTCGGCAGAGGCACCCGTGCCACTGCCCACGGCGACGCTCGCCGCACTCGCGGGTGTTCCGGGCCTGTCTATCGCCGAAGCATTGCGCCACACGGGTGGTTCTGTGCAGCAGCTCCACGATCGACTGCGCCGATTCTTTGACGAGCACGGCGACGATCCGACCCAGATCTGCCTTGAAACAGAAACCGGTGACCGCACCGGTGCAAGGCGGCGAGCGCACACCTTGCGCGGCGTGGCGCTCATGTTCGGCCTCGATGCCATCGGGCTGGCGGCACAAGAAATCGAGTTGTTGCTGCAGCCAGAGCATGACGTGGGCTCGGTCGCTCATCACCCGGCGATGCAACGCCTCAGGGCCGCCCTCTCGGACGCCCGGCAGGCGTTCGCGTGCGTTCCTGCACCGGATGCAGACTTGCCAGCGATGCAAGCCAGCCTCGCCCCCCACGAATTGCGGAACGACCTGCAAAGCCTGGCAGATCTGCTGGCGGTGGGCGACATGGATGCGGCCGATGCGTGGGAACGTCTCGCACCCCAGTTGACGATTCACTTCAAGCGCGACACGGCGGCGCTGGGAGACGCGATGGCGCGCTTTGACTATGGCAAGGCGCTCACCATCGTGCGGGACGTCCTCTCAAACATGAACGCATCGCAAGCCTGAAGGGCAGGGCGGCCCGTTGTCGACACCACCCGCGGCCATCGCGGCCTGATGGAACGCATAGCCTTGCGCGCGCGTCGTGATGCTCTGCCATCTCTGTTGAATCGAGTTTGCCAGAGACCGATCCCAAGGAACTGTTGCTGACAGCAAGAAACGGAGTGCCACGCAACCCCGAAGCCCCAAGACTGGCCCCTTCATCCACCAAGGAGCAAAACATGATGCTGTTGAATGAGAAGGTCGCCATCGTGACCGGGGCGAGTTCGGGCATCGGCCGCGCAGCAGCACGGCTGATGGCACAGCAGGGCGCGCGAATCGTCGTGACCGCGCGGCGCGAGGCGGAACTGGCCGCGCTCGTCTCGGAGATCAGGGAGCGGGGCGGAGACGCCGTCGCCCTGGCTGGCGACGTTCGCGATGAACGCCATGCCGAAGCCCTGGTGGCCCTTGCCGTGCGGACGTTCGGCGGACTGGACATCGCCTTCAACAACGCCGGCACGCTCGGCGCGATGGGCCCCACACCGTCGATCGCGTTGCACGACTGGACAGAGACCCTGGCGGCAAACCTGACCAGCGCGTTCATCGGGGCCAAGCATCAGATCCCGGCCATGCTGAACCGGCAGGGCGGCAGCCTGATCTTCACGTCCACGTTCGTGGGATACACCGCCGCCTTCCCAGGCATGGCGGCCTACGCGGCCAGCAAGTCGGGGCTCATCGGTCTGACACAGGCACTCGCGACCGAGTTCGGCCCCAGCGGCATCCGCGTCAACGCGATCCTGCCTGGCGGCACCGACACGCCGATGGGCCGCGAGGTGGCCAACACGCCGGAGGCGGAGGCCCACGTGAAGGCACTTCATGCGCTGAAGCGCATGGCCACCCCGGAGGAAATCGCCCAGTCCGTGCTTTACCTCGCGTCCGATGCCGCGTCCTTCACGACCGGCACCGCCATGCTGGTGGACGGCGGTGTGTCGATCAGCCGCGCGTGACCGCGCGGGCCACGTGCGTCAAGCAGCCGGCTTCGGCATCCGGTAGAGCGCGCACAGCTTGTTGCCGTCCGGGTCCCTGACATAAGCGAGATACAGCGAACCGAGGCCGCCGGCATCGCGCAGGCCAGGGGGCTCTTCGATCGACTGGCCACCGTTCGCAACTGCCGTGTCATGAAAGGCCTGCACCTGCTCGGGAGACTGACACTGAAAGCCGACGGTCCCTCCGTTCGCCGGACACGCAGGCTCGTTGTTGATCGGTTGAACCACGCAAAAGGTGTTGCCCTGATGCCGATAGAACAGGCGTGTGTGCCCGGTCGCGTTCTGATTGCGCAGCGGCTCTCCGGCGCCCAGAACGCCGAGGACCGCGTCGTAGAAGCGCTTCGAACGCTCGATGTCGTTGGAGCCCACCATGACGTGACTGAACATCGCTTGTCTCCTGGATTGTTGGGAGAGCACAGCGTACATCGACATGAGCCGGCCTGCTCTCAGACGGGCGTGCGTCCGAAAAAGACCGGCTGAAAAAGAACGCCGTCCCTGCGCTCGACGTCCTCGAACCCCGCCTGATGGAGGAGATCCATCAATCGGTCGACCGAGACCGCGTCATAGCGGCTGCGAAGAACCTCCGTTTTGCACGTGCCATCACCGAACTCGGAGGTGAGGTACATGCTCACGTTGTACTGGTCCCCATCCCACTCCCACACCTGAACGGCCAGAAACCGGCGATCGCGTTCAACGCGCAGCCCGTATGGCCGCACGTCTGGCGATCTACGGTCGATCGCCGTAATCGCGAACCGAAAACACAGCCACACCGCCAGGGTTGCAGCGCGCGATGACATTGCTGAAAGGCCGTCAGAATGTCGTCGTCTGTGAGCAAGTGCGGGATGCTGTTGTCGCAGGCCAGAACAGCATGAGAATGCCGAAGGCATGGCCTGTGTTGGCGTCCGCGTTGAACCGCCGGTTAGACCGCGCAGCCTGACCGGAGCGCTGGACAGTTGCCACGGCTTTATTGTACAATGTTGCGTACAACTCTGGAGCCCTCCAACCATGGATGCCATCTCGTACTCGTCTGCTCGCGCCAACTTGGCCAGCACCATGGATCGCGTGTGCGAAGACCATGAAGCCCTCATCATCACGCGCAACGGCCAACAGTCTGTTGTGATGCTCTCTCTTGAGGACTTCACTGCCCTTGAAGAGACAGCGTACCTTCTCCGCAGCCCCTCGAACGCGAAACGACTGATGGGCGCGATTGAGCAGTTGAATGCTGGTACTGGCACGGGACGCGAGCTGGCCGAATGAAGTTGATCTTCGCAGATGCCGCATGGGATGACTACCTCTACTGGCAACAACAAGACAGGCGCATGGTTGAGCGCATCAACAAGCTGATCAAAGAGGCGCAGCGTGAACCCTTTGCCGGGATCGGTAAACCTGAGCCTTTGAAGCACGCGCTGGCGGGATATTGGTCCAGAAGAATCACCGACGAACACCGCATGGTTTACAAAGTTGATGGCGATTCAATGCTGATTGCCCAATTGCGCTACCACTATTAACGCGGCCTAACGAATGAAAGGGACTTCCCCGTCCCGAGCTAGCCGCGTATTGCGGCGAACGGCATCGAAGTGCCACGATGGGGTTGCGAATCTCATCAACTCACTCGGAAGGGGAAGTCCATGGCCATTATTGCGATTGGGATCGATCTCGCCAAGAACGTGTTTGCGGTGCACGGGGTGGATGCAGCGGGCAAGGCGGTGCTGGTGCGTCCGGCGGTGCGGCGAGATGCGCTGCTGGAGCTGATGGCCAAACTGCCGCCGTGCCTGATCGGCATGGAGGCGTGCTCGGGGGCGCACCACTGGGCGAGGCAGTTTCAGCAGTTCGGGCACCAGGTGCGCATCATGGCGGCGAAGTTTGTGGCGCCGTATCGGCTCAGCGGGCGGCGAGGCAAGAACGACGCGGCAGACGCGCAGGCGATCTGCGAAGCGGTGCAGCGCCCGCAGATGCGGTTCGTGCCGATCAAGAGCGAAGACGCGCAAGGCCGCTTGAGCATCCACCGCGTGCGCCAAGGGTTCATCGAACAGCGCACCGCCACGATCAACCGCATCCGAGGTTTGCTCAGCGAGTACGGTCACGTGCTGCCGCAGCGCGCCGAGGTGGTTCGGCGCGAAGCAGGCCAATGCCTGGAAGACCTGCCCGGCTGGGCCAACACGGCCATCGGTGACCTGCTCAGCGAAGTTCACCGGCTCGATCAGCGCATTGCCGAGTACGACCGCCACATCGAGACGATGGCCAAGGCCGACGACCGCTGCCGCAGGCTGATGTCCATACCCGGTGTGGGCGACAAGACGGCCACCGCCCTGATGGCCAGCATCGGCAGCGCGCACGACTTCAAGTGCGGCAAGCAGCTGGCGGCGTGGTTGGGCCTGGTCCCCAGCCAGTACAGCTCTGGGGGCAAACAGCGTCTGGGGCGAATCACCAAAGCCGGTGACGGTTACCTGCGCATGCTGCTGATATTGGGAGCGAGAGCGGTGGTGGCCAATGCGAAGAAGAAGGACGACCGGCTCAGTCGCTGGGTGGCAGACCTGGCTGAGCGACGTGGGTACTGGAAAGCCGTGGTGGCGGTGGCGGCCAAGAATGCGCGCATGGCCTGGGCGATGCTCAGCAAAGGCGAAGCGTTCAGGCCATTGACCTGACGACTGCCTGAGAGTGCCCGTGTACCGATTCATGGCGTGATGCCGCGTTGATGAACCAAGGTTGGACCTGCGCGGGGAACAAGGTAAGCGGCGCCGGAGCACCGAAGGTGCGGAGGGTACCAACAAGGGCCATGAAAATGCCGAAGGCATGGCCCTTGTTGGCGTCCGCTTGACCGCCCAGTTAGGCCAAAGTGCGGTTGCATGCGGCTGGTGCCCAAGCGCGGTGATGGCGTTACTACTCCCAGAGGGATGGCGTGCACCAGTGGGCGGGCAACGTTGCATATTGATCTATTCGTCCGTTCGGCTCGAGTTTACCCCAAAGGGGACAAGCTTTACCTATGTATTTAGCGATGAGATAGATGCATAACCACCCGCAACGAGGAAGAACAGGCTTGTCACTACTGCAAATGCCGCAAGGATGAAACGTGCATACTTTTTATTTGTGATATTTGAGATGTTTGCGTAAAAATCGGCGGCAACCCAGACGCATAAGAAAAAAGAAAACAGCAGTAGTGCGCTTGCCATTATCACCGCGCCTGTCGGAAAAAACGGTAAAACTTTATCTTTAAAATGAATGATTGCTGCGCTGCCGGCAAAGACTGCGACACAGACACCTAGGCGTTCAAAAAATGAAATGATAGTTTCAAGTGGGTTCATGGCTTTTGTTTTTATGGTGATGGAGCAGGTGGACTAGATGGAATTCCTAACGAACTTCAAAAATGCGTTTGGAGTTTCCAGAGTTTAATATTGGTTCGGCCTAACGCCTAGGTTAACCGGCGCCGGAGCACGAAGTGCGGAGGGCACCAACAGCGGCCAATAAAATTGCGAAGCAATTGGCCGATGTTGGCGTCCGCGTTGAACCACCAGTTAGGCTGGGGAGCGTAGGCACGGTGTACCTGCTGAGATCAACCATATATCAATGGTCATAAGTCAAGCGCGGAGATTCTTGCCTAGATCGATTGTTTAGCGGCCTAGCCACGCGCGAAATTGTTTGGGATCCACCCTGGGCGTGATGAACTGATTTACCGTTAGGTAGGCAAGAATTTTTCCATCCTTAACGAACCGAGGAGGGGTTCGCGAGAATTCGTTGAATGGAGATAAGGCGCTGTAAGGATTGCCATAGGTGGAATACTCGTTGAATATGGATTTTCCGCTATACGGATTGCCATACTCGCCATACTGATTGGTTATTGACCCTGAATCATAGGGGTCGCGATTTATTTTGCCGAGAAGGACATTATCTGCCGCGTATAGTGCAGAGCCGAGTAGTGCGTCGAGCGCGACGTCGGAAGCGAGGGAGGTGGGTTCTGCTCCGATGATTCCATCTTCAAATACATCTTCGTACGGGTGCGGCAATTTGGGCTTCCGAAGTCGCTTCAGAGGCTTCAATGGCTTTAATGGTCGCAGTGGCTTTTGTGGGCGCTGAAGGGGGCCGAGCTTCGGTCGACGCTGTTCAGTTTTGTCGCGTGCGACACGATCATCACCAAGGATGTAGCCAAGGAACTCTCCATCAGGGGCATATAGTTGATTTCCGCCAACAATGAAGCCTAGCCATTCAGCATTGGGCGCGAATACGTTGCTGCCTTGCTGAAAGGCTACATAGTTGCCAACGGTATTGAATAGATAACGGACGGACAACTTAACTCTCCTTTGTGGAGAAGTAGGTGCCCGCTGCTGCCATTGCCAGACCGGGAAGTAACGTAGCAAGCCCTGGCCATGTTTGATCTGAAGTCAAGAGGTTGACTCCAAAGCCAATGGAGACGTTTGCAACGAGCAGAAGTACCGCGCCTATTGTCGCGTTCGTTTTCTTTGTGGTGTACCCATCCAACGTAGCTACGCGCTGTATTTAGATCATTGCGGAGGGAAACGTTCTCCTCTTGGAGAATCTTGTAGTAGTGCATGACCATGGTAATGGCCGTCTTGTTTCCCGTTAGTTCGTCGACAGACAAGCCGGCCAGCTCGTCCGTTGACAAACCAAGTATTTGTCGATCCCTGGCTGCCGCAGCCTGCTTTGGCTCTGCGGCCGCCTGCTGTTCTGTGTTTGGAAGCAAAGTCATGCTGGACCTATCTTCGAAGTACCAGTGGGAGTTTATTCAAGAAGCCTAACGCCCACGGTAAGCTGCGCCGAAGCGAAGCGTAGGGAACAAAAAGGCGAAGCCTTTTTGCGTCAGCTTGACCAACCAGTTAGGCCAACCCAAGTGACTTGAATGCTTGAACAACAGTGTTTGCAAAGCAAATTCCTTCCAGTGTTTTCGATACGGTGACTTTGCCAGAAATTGCGTTAGGTTCAAGTGTCCACAAAACTCGGCAATGGCCTTTTTAAGTTTGGGTTGCTCGGTATTCTGTGATTTGATTGCATAACAGGTTGAGCATTACCGTTTCGTCGTGAAAGCCTGCGCAGATTTCTTCAATCGATTTGTAACTTTCGATTGCGTCCTGCGTCTTTGTGTTTGCCAGAGGTTTTCTCTCCTTGACGCTGAATTTGTCTTTAAAGAAGGACCATTCGCCGTGTACTAATTGATTGCGACGCCTGGATATCTTGTCAATCTTGTCGATGTGCTCGATTGCTTGGTTGCGAATTTTGTCACTTAAGCCTGCAGTTGCTGCCGCCGCTCTTATTAAATCCGAACGAGCTTTCATGTTCTGGGTTGAGTAGAAAATAGCCTCGGCTCGCTCGCGAGATATTTCCATGAGTGATGCCAACAGGTGAGCCAAGGCACCTTCTAGCAAATTGGCGCGAATGACAAGAATACCTAATATCTTCAATATTCTCACATCATAGGATTGCCCAAAAAATATCTCTGTGTTTTGTCCCGAGTGCTCCTTCCCCTTGAGCTTTGAATGCAATCCATGCATTTCGTGTATTTTTGGTGGGGACGGCATTGTTGACAAAACATGAAGCAGTGATGAGGCCATTTGGGCGGAAAGCTCTGGCCCGATTAATGTGCTTAAGCAGGTATTGTTGTCGGTTAGAAATTGAAATTCTATGGCCCCATTGGTTCCATTTCCTTTAGGGATTAAGGTAAATACTGCATTGGTTGAGAACGGGAGTGTGACGCGCTTTTCTGGGTCGCCTTCTTTTATCCTTTGCGCAGCTGCCGTAAGATTAAGGATCTCAAGCGCAATCCGTCCCATGACCTCAGGGGATGCCATGAAGTAGTGGTTCTTCCCGTCCTTATCTAGGAGGCCAAAGTGGGTCGTTCCGTCCTCTTGGATGAGGAACCGGTGTGGATTTTTAATCTCTATTGAATGACCAAACTCCTGTTGGATTTCGTCTTCAGTAGGCATGGTGCCGTCGTTCATGTTGGTACTCGCAAGTAGTAAGGCCTAACTACCAAGGTAAGCGGCGCCGGAGCACCGGAGGTGCGTAGGGCACCAACGCTGGCCATGAAAATGGCGAAGCCATGGCCAGTGTTGGCGTCCGCTTGACCACCCAGTTAGGCGACATTTTCTGGCCCATTTCGACTGACCTCTTTCTGTTCGCTTTCTCGCTGCGCGCACCAAACAGAGTAGGGGATCTTGGACCTGCTGCGCCTGTACTCTGCTTCCAAATCGAACTGCGCGTCGAAGCCGATCTCTCTACGTTGCTTGGACATGAAGAGTGCTTCGCGTTGAGCAGGCGTTTGCACAATTTGAACGGTCCTGAAGCCATCGAGCCGCCAGTTCTCCGCCTTGAGCGTTACGGCCCGTGATGTTTTTCTATGCGGTGCATGGCCTAGTTGTAAGAAGACCTGCTCTAACAAGGTTGCCGTCAGTGCGGCCACGAGGTCGTCTGTATTTCTCGCGATTCGCGCGAGGTCTCTTCCGTGAGCCAAGTTGTTGGTGACTTGGTTCATCCAGTCTTCATCGCAGATTTGAATGTTTGTTTTGACGCTCAGTTCGATGGCATCAATGACCTTCAGAACGTATCGGCGCCATGTTGCGAGAGACGTGCATTCCTTCAAGTCGCGCCAAGCGGCTTCCCCGAGCAAGTCCTCGATTGCGGACTTGAGCGCGTACATATGCGACAGGTCGTGCTTCATCGGCATGGTGATGTTGCCTAACGAATGAAAGGGACTTCCCCGTCCCGAGCTAGCCGCGTATTGCGGCGAACGGCATCGAAGTGCCACGATGGGGTTGCGAATCTCATCAACTCACTCGGAAGGGGAAGTCCATGGCCATTATTGCGATTGGGATCGATCTCGCCAAGAACGTGTTTGCGGTGCACGGGGTGGATGCAGCGGGCAAGGCGGTGCTGGTGCGTCCGGCGGTGCGGCGAGATGCGCTGCTGGAGCTGATGGCCAAACTGCCGCCGTGCCTGATCGGCATGGAGGCGTGCTCGGGGGCGCACCACTGGGCGAGGCAGTTTCAGCAGTTCGGGCACCAGGTGCGCATCATGGCGGCAAAGTTTGTGGCGCCGTATCGGCTCAGCGGGCGGCGAGGCAAGAACGACGCGGCAGACGCGCAGGCGATCTGCGAAGCGGTGCAGCGCCCGCAGATTCGGTTCGTGCCGATCAAGAGCGAAGACGCGCAAGGCCGCTTGAGCATCCACCGCGTGCGCCAAGGGTTCATCGAACAGCGCACCGCCACGATCAACCGCATCCGAGGTTTGCTCAGCGAGTACGGTCACGTACTTCCGCAGCGCGCCGAGGTGGTTCGGCGCGAAGCAGGCCAATGCCTGGAAGACCTGCCGGGCTGGGCGAACACGGCGATTGGCGATTTGCTCAGCGAGCTGCACCGGCTGGATGAACGCATTGCCGAGTACGACCGGCACATCGAGACGATGGCCAAGGCCGACGACCGCTGCCGCAGGCTGATGTCCATACCCGGTGTGGGCGACAAGACGGCCACCGCCCTGATGGCCAGCATCGGCAGCGCGCATGACTTCAAGTGCGGCAAGCAGCTGGCGGCGTGGTTGGGCCTGGTCCCCAGCCAGTACAGCTCTGGGGGCAAACAGCGTCTGGGGCGAATCACCAAAGCCGGTGACGGTTACCTGCGCATGCTGCTGATATTGGGCGCGCGAGCGGTGGTGGCCAATGCGAATAAGAAGGACGACCGGCTCAGTCGCTGGGTGGCAGACCTGGCTGAGCGACGTGGGTACTGGAAAGCGGTGGTGGCGGTGGCGGCCAAGAATGCGCGCATGGCCTGGGCGATGCTCAGCAAAGGCGAAGCGTTCAAGCCATTGACCTGACGACTGCCTGAGAGTGCCCGTGTACCGATTCATGGCGTGATGCCGCGTTGATGAACCAAGGTTGGACCTGCGCGGGGAAGGCTCGGTTAACTTGTGAAGGCGCCACGTGGCGACCTTGACTAACGAATGGAGCCCCCGCGTGCGTCTTTCATCAGGGTCCGCAGCACAGTGATGCTGCTTTGAAGACCGGTTGTAGTGTTGCCGTCCTTATCCCTTGGTTGACCTTTGCGCGACTGATCCCTGGGTTGGTGTTTTGATGGTTTGCAGGTTCCAGGTGAATCGCCTTCGGCGAATCACCTGAACCGCCCCGGCTTCTGCGGAGGCCAGTTGCTTTGAGTCAGACGTTGATCGCGGCCTGACTAGCGCGTTGGGAATGGTATCGGTCTTCGAACTCGGCAGGTGGCCTGTAGCCCAGGGGTGCCATCAGCCGATGGTGGTTGAACCAGGCGACCCATTCCAGCGTCGCCAGCTCGACCGCCTGCTTCGTCTTCCACGGCCCGCGGCGGTGAATCACCTCGGCCTTGTAGAGCCCGTTGATCGTCTCGGCCAGCGCGTTGTCGTAACTGTCACCGCGGCTGCCGACGGAGGGTTCGATGCCAGCCTCGGCCAAGCGCTCGCTGTAGCGAATCGACAGGTATTGCGACCCCCTGTCGGAATGACAGATGAGCCCGTCCTTCTCGGTCGGCCGCCGGGCGTACAACGCTTGTTCCAGAGCGTCGAGGACGAACTCCGTGTGCATCGAGCTGCTCTGGCGCCAACCGACGATCCGACGGCTGAACACGTCGATCACGAAGGCCACGTAGACCCAGCCTTGCCACGTCGAGACGTAGGTGAAGTCGGTGACCCACAGCTGGTTCGGATGGTCGGCCTTGAACTGCCGATTCACACGATCCAACGGGCATGGCGCCTTCGGGTCAGGCACCGTCGTGCGCTGTCGCTTGCCTCGGCGAACTCCCTGCAGGCCCGTGCTGGCGCATCAAGCGCTCCACGGTGCAGCGCGCGATGTCGATGCCTTCTCGACGCAGTTGGTGCCAGACCTTGTCGGCACCGTAGACCCCGAAGTTCGCCTGCCACACGCGACGAATCTGCGGCGCCAGTTCAGCGTCGCGCAAGCTGCGTCGGCACAGCAGCGCCGGGTCGCGTTGACAGGCCGCGTGCCGCCAGTACGCCGACGGGGCGATCTGCAGCACGCGGCAGATCGACTCGACCCCGAATTCTTGGCGATGCCGGTCGACGAACGCCTTCAGGACTTGATGCGGCGGTCGAGCTCCGCCTGGGCGAAAAACGCGCTGGCCAGCTTCAGAATCTCGTTGGCCTTGCGCAGTTCGCGCACCTCGCGCTCGAGATCTTTGATGCGCTGCGCTTCCGCCGTCGTCGGCCCACCGCGCAGGCCGTGGTCGCGCTCGTGCTGCTTGATCCAATTGTCCAGCGTCTGCGCCGTGCAACCGATCTTGCCGGCGATGGACTCGATGGCCGCCCACTGTGACGGGTGCTCATCTCGGTGCTCCAGCACCATGCGCACCGCGCGCTCGCGAACCTCGGGGGAATACTTCGAACTTCTCATCTTGGCTCCATCATCTCAAACGAGGGAGCCTCCTTCAAAGCCGGGGCGGTTCACTCCTCGCGGGTCATGAACTTCCAGCCGGGCGTGGTGTACCAGTTCACTTCTTGTTTGAGACGCTTGCCGGCCTTGGGCGCCGTGGTGCTTTGCGCGGCTGCGCTGTCCTGTGCGGGTGCCTGGGGCGCGTCGGCGCCCGTGGCGCAAGCACCTCCGGCGACAAACAGACTCAGGAGGCAGGCAATGGCGTTTTTGCTCAGGTTCATATTTGGCTCCGATCGGTGAGCGAGCCCCCGCTCTTCAAATACATGTTTGAAGCCTAGGCGTCTTCATCTGTCCCCACTTGATCCACCTCATACGTATGACTCGGTTGAAAACGACTTCGTCTTGGTGTGTCGCTTCGTTGACCGAAAGAGCGCGCGACCCTTCGTGGCGGCCCGCGACAGGGACCGCACATGAGGGCGGACCGCCCGTGCCGTGGCGTTCTTCTGCGGGGGTGGTGCCGCAAATGGCACTCAGTCGGTGCGCTGCGCACTCTGTCTGTGCGATCACCGCACCGCATCAGTGCTCGTCGCATCGAGATGGTGCGCATTGCGGCAAAATGTTTCGATTGCTGCCCTTCGCAGCGCCATTCGGAGCCATGCCCCCATGAAATACGCGTCGAGCCACGACTTCCTTGCCCATGTCGCCAGCCGCAACCCCGGCCAGCCGGAATTCATGCAGGCGGTCACCGAAGTCATGGACAGCCTGTGGCCCTACATCGAGCGCCACCCGAAGTATGCCGAGCAGGGTCTGCTGGAGCGGTTGGTCGAGCCGGAGCGCGTGGTGATGTTCCGCGTCTCCTGGGTCAACGACCACGGCGAGGTGCAGGTCAACCGCGGCTACCGCATCCAGCACAGCATGGCCATCGGCCCGTACAAGGGCGGCCTGCGCTTTCACCCGTCGGTCAACCTCTCGATCCTGAAGTTCCTGGCTTTCGAGCAGACCTTCAAGAACGCGCTGACCACGCTGCCCATGGGCGGCGGCAAGGGCGGCTCCGACTTCGACCCTAAGGGCAAGAGCCCCGGCGAGATCATGCGCTTCTGCCAGGCCTTCGTGAGTGAGCTGTACCGCCACGTGGGCGCGGACACCGACGTGCCGGCGGGCGACATTGGCGTGGGCGCGCGCGAGGTCGGCTTCATGGCCGGCATGATGAAGAAGCTGACCAACCGGGCCGATTGCGTCTTCACGGGCAAGGGCCTCTCGTATGGCGGCTCGCTCATCCGCCCCGAGGCCACGGGCTACGGCACGGTGTACTTCGCCGCCGAGATGCTCAAGCAGAAAGGCATGGACCTGCAGGGCCTGCGCGTGGGCGTGTCGGGCTCGGGCAACGTGGCCCAGTACGCGGTGGAAAAGGCCATGGCCATGGGGGCCAAGGTCATCACGGTGTCGGACTCGAGCGGCACGGTGGTGGACGAAGACGGTTTCACGCCGCAGAAGCTGGCGGAACTGATGGAGGTGAAGAACCACCTGTACGGCCGCGTGGACGACTACGCCAAGCGTGTGGGCGCCACCTTCCACGCCGGCGTGCGCCCCTGGCGGGTGCCGATGGACGTGGCCCTGCCGTGCGCCACCCAGAACGAGCTGGATGGGGGCGACGCCCAGATCCTGGTGCGCAACGGCGTGAAGTGCGTGGCCGAAGGCGCGAACATGCCGTCGACGCTGGAGGCCGTGAAGGTCTTCGAGGAAAGCCGTGTGCTGTACGCGCCGGGCAAGGCCAGCAACGCGGGCGGGGTGGCCACCTCGGGTCTGGAGATGAGCCAGAACGCGATGCGCCTGTCGTGGCCGCGCGAAGAGGTGGACGCCCGCCTGAAGACCATCATGACGGGCATCCACCAGGCCTGCCTGAACTACGGCCGCCGCGCCGATGGCTCGGTGAGCTATGTGGACGGCGCCAACGTGGCCGGCTTCGTGAAAGTGGCCGACGCCATGCTGGCGCAGGGCGTCATCTGAGGCCCGAACGCGGGGGGCGGGAGGGGGCGCCGACGGGCGCAGACTCCGCCCCTGTGGGGCGTCCGCGCAGCCCCTCGATGTCGCGCCTGGGCGGCGAGCCAAACAGGCGGCTGTACTCGCGGCTGAACTGCGACGGGCTCTCATAGCCCACCTGGAATGCCGCACTGGCCGCATCCAGCCGCTCGTTGAGCATCAGGCGGCGTGCCTCGCTCAGCCGCAACCATTTCTGGTACTGCAGCGGGCTCATCGCGGTGAGCTGGCGGAAGTGGTGGTGCAGCGTCGACTGGCTCATCTGCGCTTGCGCGGCGAGTTCCTCGACACGCAGCGGTTGCGCGTAGTGCGCTTTGAGCCATTCAATGGCGCGGGCGATGCGCTGGCTCTGGCTGCCAGCCGATGCGATCTGCCACAGTCGGGCCGCCATGTCGCTGGTGAGCAGCCGGTAGTGAATCTCGCGCTCGATGAGCGGGGCCAGCACGTTCAGGGCTTCGGGCTCGTCCAGCAAGGTCACGAGGCGGTGAAAGGGCTCCAGCAAGCTCGCTGTCACCGTGCCCAGGGCGGCGCTCCCCTCGGCCGCACGGTCGCGGGTCGGTGCCGCCCCCGTCTGCGCGATGAGCTCGGCCACGATGCGCAGGTCCAGCCGCAGCACCAGGCCCAGGCACGGGTGTTCCGGGCTGGCTTCAAGCACCTGCGATGTGCCGGGCAGATCCAGCGCCGTGATGAGGAAGCGCTGCTGGTCGTAGGCATAGGCGTGGTCGCCGATCAGCAGCTGCTTGGCCCCCTGCACGACCAGGACGATGCTGGGCTCGACCAGGCAGCTGCAGGGGCCGGTCGGCGCTTCACGCCGGAAGAGCAGCAGGTTCTCGCGCGGTGTCTGGCAGTCTTCCACGCCGGCAGTCCACCGCTCGACCAGCGCCGAGAGGCGGGCGTGCAGCGCACCGAGTGCGAGCGCTTCTTGCTCCAGTCCGTCACCTTGCATGCACACCTCCGGGGAATCGGGACAGCGATGATAGGGCGCCGTCAGCGCACGTGGGCCAGTTCGTCCGCTCCGCAAGAGGATCAGGCAAGAACGCCGCAGGATCGGACTATCCAGACAAGGCGGGGCTGCGCAGAATGGCAGGCTGTTGCAGGATGCCAAGGAGACTCGGATGGTCAATCTAGTTGTGAACGGGACGCCCCAGCGCGTGGACGTGGCGCCCGACACGCCCCTGTTGTGGGTGTTGCGGGACACGCTCCAGATGACGGGCACCAAGTTCGGCTGCGGCATGGCGATGTGCGGCGCGTGCACCGTGCACGTCGATGGTCAGCCCGTTCGCTCGTGCGTGACGCCGGTGTCCACGGTGGCTGGCAAGAAGGTTGTCACCATCGAGGGCGTGGACCGCGGGCGTGTGGCCCGTGCGGTGCAGGATGCGTGGAAGAAGCTCGACGTGGTGCAGTGCGGTTACTGCCAGTCCGGTCAGATCATGAGCGCGGTGGCGCTGCTGGAAAAGAACCGCAAGCCGACCGACACCGACATCGACACCGCGATGTCCGGCAACGTCTGCCGCTGCGCCACCTATGTGCGCATCCGGGCGGCCATCCATGAAGCGGCAAGGAGCCTGGCATGAGGAACTTCACGATGAACACGGCGGCGCAACCCCGCATCGAGAACGACAGCCGCCGCCGCTTTCTGCATGGCACGGCGGGGTTGACGCTGGGCATCTACCTGCCTGGTGCAGTGGCTGCGGCGGCCAGGGGTGGGCAGGCGCTCGTCACCGCCAGTGCAGCCCCGGCTTTCGAGCCGAACGCGTTCGTGCGCATCGGCACCGACGGCACCGTGACGGTGATCTCCAAGCACATCGAGATGGGGCAGGGCGCCTACACGGGCATTGCCACGCTGGTGGCCGAAGAGCTGGATGCGGCCTGGGCTCAGGTGAAGGTCGAAGGCGCGCCGGCCGACTCGAAGCGCTACAACAACCTGCTGTTCGGGCAGGTGCAGGGCACAGGCGGCAGCACGGCCATGGCCAATGCCTGGGAGCAGATGCGACAGGCGGGCGCCACGGCGCGGGCCATGCTGGTGGCGGCCGCTGCACAGACCTGGTCCGTGCCCGCGGGTGAAATCCGCGTGTCGGACGGCGTGGTGTCCCACCCGGCCAGTGGCCGCAAGGCCGGCTTCGGTGAGCTGGCCGAGGCGGCGGCGCGGTTGCCGGTGCCCACCGAGGTCAAGCTCAAGGATCCGAAGGACTTCAAGCTGATCGGCAAGCGTGCACCGCGCAAGGACACGTCCGAGAAGATCAACGGCAAGGCCCGTTTCACGCAGGATGTGCACCTGCCCGGCATGCTGACTGCCGTGGTCGCGCATCCGCCGCGCTTCGGCGCCAGGGTCAAGTCTTTCGATGCGAGCCGGGCCAAGGCCATCCAGGGCGTCGAGGATGTGGTGCCGATCCCGAACGGCGTGGCCGTGCTCGCGCGGGACACCTGGTCGGCGAAGAAGGGACGTGACGCGCTGTCGATTGAATGGGACGAGACGTCGGCTTTCCGGCTGGGCAGTGACGAGATCTTCCAGCGCTTCCACCAGCTTGCCCAGCAGCCGGGGGCGGTGGCGCGCAAGCAGGGTGACGTGGACGACGCGTTTCGCCAGGCCCGGCAGACGCTGCGCGCGAGCTACGACTTCCCCTATCTCGCGCACGCGGCCATGGAGCCCCTGAACTGCGTGGTGCGCCTGGGCAAGGACGAGTGCGAGATCTGGAACGGCGAGCAATTCCAGACCATCGACCAGACGGCGGTGGCGGCCCTGCTGGGCCTCCCGCCCGAGCGGGTCACCATCCACATGCTGTATGCCGGCGGCAGCTTCGGGCGGCGCGCCAGCAAGGATGCCGACTATGTGCTCGAGGCCGTCCACATTGCGAAGGCCATTCAGGGGCGCGCGCCCGTGAAGATGGTGTGGCTGCGCGAGGACGACATGAAGGCTGGCTACTACCGCCCGGCCTTCCACCATACGCTGGAAGCCGCGCTGGACGATCAGCGGCGCATCACCGGCTGGCGACACCGCCTGGTGGGGCAGTCCATCATGGCGGGCACGCTCTTCAGCGGGATGATCAAGGACGGCATCGACCCGGTGTCGGTGGAAGGCGCGTCCAACCTGCCGTACGGCATCCCGGCCATGCTGGTGGACCTTCACACGCCGACCGACATTCCCGTGCCCGTGCACTGGTGGCGCTCGGTGGGCTCCACGCACACGGCCTACTCGACGGAGACCTTCATCGACGAACTGGCGGCCGCGGCCGGACAGGATCCGGTGGCCTTCCGCCTCGGGCTGCTCGGCAAGCATCCGCGGCATGCGGCGGTGCTGAAGCTGGCGGCCGAGAAGGCCCAGTGGGGAACGCCGCTGAAGAAGGGGCCGGCTGGTGTGCGACGTGGTCGTGGCGTTGCGGTGCACGAGTCCTTCGGGTCGTATGTCGCCGAGGTGGCCGAGGTGTCCATCCAGGCGAATGGCGCGCTGCGCGTCGACCGTGTGGTCTGCGCGGTCGACTGTGGCACCGTGATCAATCCGGATGTCGTGCGGGCGCAGGTGGAAGGCGGCGTGGGCTTCGCGTTGTCGGCCGCGCTGTATGGCGCCATCACCTTGAAGGATGGCGTGGTGCAACAGTCGAACTTCCACGACTACCCGCAGCTGCGCATCAACGAGATGCCCGTGGTCGAGGTGCACATCGTGGCTTCGGCGGAGAAGCCGACCGGCATCGGTGAGCCCGGCGTGCCGCCGCTGGCGCCGGCCGTGGCCAATGCCATTGCGGCCGCGACGGGCAAGCGCGTGCGCAGCCTGCCGATCCGCACCGACGAGCTAAAGGCCTGATGGACAGCGTCGACCTGCAAGTGCTGGCCACGGCGCGGCAATGGGCCGCGCAGGGCCGGCGTGTGGCGTGGGTGACCGTCGCCCGCACGTGGGGCTCGGCTCCTCGCCCGCCAGGCTCCTGGCTCGTTGTGCGAGACGACGGGCTGATCGAAGGCTCCGTGTCTGGCGGCTGCATCGAAGACGACCTGGTGGCGCGCATGCGGGCGGGCGAGATGGGCGGCACGCAGCCGTTCACGCTCACCTACGGTGTCACGCAGGAAGAAGCCGCGCGCATCGGGCTGCCCTGTGGCGGCACGCTGGAGGTGGTGATCGAACCCTCCGCGTCCGCAGCCTTGCTCGATGAACTGGCTGCACGGCTGGCCCGGCGGCAGCTGACGACCAAGCGGGTGGACTTGCAGAGCGGGCTCACCACGCTGGCCGATGCGCCGCGGGGCGCCACCTGGCGCTGGGATGGCCAGCAATTGCACACCGTGCACGGGCCGCAGTGGCGCCTGTTGATTGTGGGCGCCGGACAGATCTCGCGCTACCTGGCGCAAATGGCGCTGGCCCTGGATTACGAAGTGACGGTGTGCGACCCGCGCGAGGAGCACAGCGCGGGCTGGGACGTGCCCGGCACGACGCTGGTCAGCAGCATGCCCGACGATGCCTTCCTGGCGATGGTGCCCGACCCTCGCTGTGCCGTGGTGGCCCTGACGCACGATCCGAAGCTGGATGACCTGGTGCTGCTCGAGGCGCTGAAGTCGGACGCCTTCTACGTGGGGGCAGTGGGCTCGCGGCTCAACAACAACCGGCGGCGCCAGCGGCTGACCCAGCACTTCGACCTGACCGTCGAGGAGGCCGCGCGCTTGCATGGCCCCGTGGGCCTGCCCATCGGCAGCCACACGCCGCCCGAGATCGCCGTGGCCATTGCGGCCGAGATGGTGGCGGTGCGCAATGGCGTGCAGATGCAGGGACTCGGCGTGGTGCCGCAGCCGCACGCACCCTCGTCCTGTGCGGTGGCCTGATCCCATGGAGCCCATTGCCGGATTGCTGCTGGCTGCGGGGGCGAGTTCACGCTTCGGCAGCGACAAGCTCACACACCCGCTTCCTTCAGGCGAACCGATGGTGGCCTGCAGTGCACGCGCCCTGGCCGATGCCACCGACACCTGCGTGGCCCTGATCCGATCGGGTCGCCCGGCCTTGCATACGGCACTGGCTGACACCGGCGTGACGGTGCACGAGGTGGACGGCGCAGAAGCCGGCATGGGCGTCACCCTGGCGGCTGGCGTCCGGAGCACATCCCAGGCCGGGGGCTGGGTGATTGCCCTGGGCGACATGCCGGCGATCCACCCCGGCACGCTGGCCGCCGTGGTGCAGGCCCTGCGCGACGGTGCGTCCATCGTTGCGCCGTATCACGGGGGGCAGCGCGGGCATCCCGTCGGGTTCAGCCGAACGTGGTTCGAGGCCCTGACGGCCCTGGCGGGCGATGCCGGTGCCCGAGACTTGCTCCGCACCCACAGCGGACACCTCACCCGGATCGACGTGGACGACCCCGGCTGTGTGCTGGACGTCGACACGCCGGACGACCTGCGGCGCCTCGGCCGCTGAGGTGCTGCAGGGCTGCGTTCAGCCCTTCTTCGTCGCGCGCTTCCCGCTCTTGCCTTCGGGCGCCGCCGTCTTGCGGTTAGCCTGTTCCAGCCACAGCAAGGTGTCCATCTGTGAAAGGAAGCGCTGCAGATAGTCTGGCGACAGGCCCTTCATCAGATGCAGCGCCCGCAGCATCAGCCGGTGCGAGTTGAGCGGGCCGGCGTTTTCCGGACCGCGCGCCACGGCCTGCGAGACCTGCTGCTCCGCCGCGATCCTCGACCACACTTCGCTGAAGCGGCGCACGCTCTTCATCTCGGATGCCCGCGGCGCGTCCCCCGGCAGTGCGTCCTGCGGTTCGTCGCGCGAGCGCTCGTGCAGATACCGGTTCAGTTCGATCAGGGCCGAGGGCCGGGGTGCGCTGCGCGCCGTGACGGCCGGCAGGCTCACCGACTGATCTACCCGGCAGACGTAGTCTGCAATGGCCGAATCCAGCCTTGGCCTCAGCACACGCTGTACCGCCGCAGGCTGTGATTGCGTGCGCCGCGCCAGGGCCTCCAGGTAACGGAAGCGAATCGGGTCGATGAGGTGGGCGCCTTGAGCGCGCAGGGCCTCGAGCCGGATGTCACTCATGGCCGGCCGGCTTGACGGGGCTGGATCGGGGCACTGGCGCCATCTCGACGCGTCGGTTCTTCGCGCGGCCGGCTTCGTCCACGTTCGGCGCGACGGGCTGCTCCGCACCGAAGGCCGCGGCAAACACCTGCGAAGAGGGCATGCCATCGGCGATGAGTGCGCGGGTCACCGTCAGTGCCCGCTGCGCGGACAGCTCCAGATTGTCCGAGAAGCGCTGGTTGTCGTTGCGCACCAGCTTGTCGTCGGTGAAACCGCTGACCATCAGCATCTCGTTGCGCTCGCCCAGGTACACGCGCAGGGGTTGAATCAGGCTCTTGAGCAGCTGCCGACCGTCCGGGCGCAAC
This sequence comes from Aquabacterium olei, assembly GCF_003100395.1. Classification (NCBI taxonomy): domain Bacteria; kingdom Pseudomonadati; phylum Pseudomonadota; class Betaproteobacteria; order Burkholderiales; family Sphaerotilaceae; genus Aquabacterium; species Aquabacterium olei. The sequence goes on along the minus strand of NZ_CP029211.1, from coordinate 40,258 downwards.
TCGTCCGAACCAGGGGGAAACAACACGCTGCCACTGATGCCGATCCGACCGTTGTACACGGTGACCCGGCCGCTCGCGAGCGGGCCGGCCAGAGCCTGCTCGAGGGCCATGCGCCGCTGTTCTTCCTGCTGGCGCTTGGCCACTTCCTTCTGCAGGTTGGTCGCCAGCTCCATGTGCACCACCAGCATCCCGACCAGCACAAGCACGAACGCACCCAGCAGGCCCGCCATCAGGTCGCCGAACACGGCCCAGACCGGTCCGCTCTGCTCCAGGCCGTCTTCGTCCTCGGTGCCCACCATCATGCGGCTCCAGCAGGGGCCTGGGCCTGCAGACGGCGCAGGTCCTCCAGAATGCCTTGTTGCGAGACGATGCTCAGGTCGATCACTTCACGGGCCTGGGCCACATAGTAGGCCAGCTGCTCGTCGCTGCGGCTCAGGGATTGAGCCAGTGCCGCTTCAATGCGCTGCAGGCTGTCGACCAGCTTGTCGCTGCCGGTGTTGAAGCGCGTCACGCCCTCGTTGAACGCTTCGCCCAGGCTGCCGAGCTCCACCGCGCTGGCGGCCACATGCGCGGCCACGTCGTCGACCTTGCCGGCCTGCGCGCCCAGTGCGTCGGCAAAGCGGACGCCGGCCTGCTCGAGCACACCCGCTGCCGAGCCCACCAGGTTGTCGATGGCGGTTTGCTGCTGGCTGGCCGCCACATCGAGGCGTTGAACCAGCCCGGCCAGCTGACCCATCAACGCGGCGCGTTCGGTCAGTGCAGCGTTGTCGCGCTCGCTGAGGGCGGCCATTTCCTGCCGCAGCTGCGCGATCACTTCGGCGGCCGCCTGCGGCACGTCGGAGGCCGTTTGCAGCAGCCGGGTGAGAGGCGCCTCCAGCGCCGCGCCCAGCGTGGCGAGGTGGCCCGCCACGGCCGTCTGCAATTCACCCAGGCGCGCCACCGCGGCCTGACCGCGCTGTGCCTCGTCGTCACGCAGGGCGGCCAGCTCGGTGCGCCAGACGGTGGCCAGCTGGTTCATGTGCTGACGTTGCTGCGTGGTCCATTCGGCCTCCGATGCCATGCGCGTGCGCACCAGCTCCTCCGATTGATTCAGCAGTTGCGTGACACCGGCGAGCGTCTGGCTCACGTGCTCGCTGGCGCGGCGGGTGATCTGGCCGGCTGCGGCTTCCAGGGCCTCGCACGTCGCTTTCTGTTGCGCGAGGGTATGCGTGCCGGCACGCTGCCATGCATCCGCCAGCTGGCTCGCGGTCCCCTCCAGGGCCTGGTGCCAGGCGGCCAGCCGCTCGGCGTCGGCCGCCACCTGATGTGCGTGGGTCTGCTCAGCCGAGTGTTGGAGCGCCTGAACCAGTCCGGACGCGCGCTGATCGAACCCTTGCACGATGCCTTGCAGGTTGCGGTCCAGCGCGGCAGTCATGCGCTCGGTGGTGGCCTCGTGGTGCTGCAGCGCCGCCTGCCACGATTGGGCCGTCCGCTCAGCCGTTCCGGACCAGTCCGCTGCCAGGCTGGCAAGCTGGGCTTGTGTGGTGCTCAGCAGCCGCTCATGCGTGGCCTGGGCCGACGCCGTCACGCCGCTCATGGCCGACTCCACCACCGGGCGAATCGCCTCGCCCGCCAGGCGCGCACTCTCGGCGAGGCTGTGCTTCAGGGCCTGGCCCACCGTCTCTGCCAGGGCTGTGTACGCGCCGCTCGCCTCCCGGTGAAACTGCTGCTGCTGCTCGACCAACTGGGCGTTCAGCTGCGCATGGCGTTGCTCGACGCCCTCCAGCAGGGCCTGCAGGCGATCAACCACCTGGGGCATGGCCTGGGCCTGGTCCTGCAGGGCTTTGAGTGTGTCCTCGCGCTGTTGCGCCTTCGACAGGGGGCGCAGTTCGTTGGCAATGCAGCCATCCAGTCGACGGGCCACATCCAGCCGCTCCCGCCGGCTGATGGCCGACATCAGCCCGAGCATGGCCGACGTGGCCACGCCCGCCACCGACGTGCCGAACGACATCCCGAGGCCCCGAATGGGCTCTGCCAGCGCGGCCCGGATAGCGGCCAGGTCAGATGAAGCCTCCAGCGCAAACACCGCCCCCTTGAAGGTGACCACCATCCCCAGGAACGTGCCCAGCATGCCTAGCATCACCAGCAGCCCGATCAGGTAGGGCGTGAGCGCCGGGGCGGGCAGGGCGATGCGATCCCCCTCGATGCGTGCGCGAACGGGGTTCTGCAGACTGGGGTGCAGGGTGCCGAGCCAGGTGGGCAGGTCGTCTTGGGCCTCGCTGGCCCGAGCCAGCGCGCTGTCCAGCGAGGCCGTGGCCACGCGGAACTGCCTCAGCTCCCAGCTGCCCAGCAGGTAGGTGCCCGTGATCAGCACGGTCATGGCCAGGGCAATGGCGTTCGTGCCGATGAAACCGTAGCCCACCCACCCCGCGGCCAGCAGGCCGAGGGCGAAAACCACCGCGATGATGTTCTTGCTCATGTGCGTTTCTGTTGTTCGTTCTGTGCGGCTTCCACCAGGCCCTGCAGCGGTCGAAGCCGGAGATGCAGCTCGGCGAGCAGCATCTCTTTCATGTCGTGTTCAAAGGCATGGATCCACCCGCCGGGCTGATGCCAGCGCTCCGGGGGCTGAGGCGCACGTTCCTGCGCCTGCCGCCAGTAGGCAAACCGCCGCTCCAGAAACACCGGCACCGATGCCAGCAGCTTCTGCGCCCGTGGTCCGAGCATCTGTTCCATGACCGAATCCAGGGCCACCAGCTGGCGCAGACCGGGCGAGCCCCGCGTAAGCGCCTGCCGCAACTCGGCTCGCAGGGCCGCCACCTGCTGGTCCATGCGCTTTTGCAGGTCGAGGTAGCGTTGATAGTACGGCGCGTACGTCACCTTCACCTCATCCGGCGCTGGCGCGGGGGGCTCCGCCGCGCGCGCCCCCCGGGGCGGAAGGGGTGAGGAGGCCGGCACGGCGGGCGTCAGGCCGGCGCTCATTTCCAGGGTCACGCGGTGAAGGCGCTGCGACAGCGCCCCCGCATCAAGGGGCTCGCCTGCCTTGCGCGTCTGCGCCGGGTAGGCCTCGATCGACTGCAGCGCGCCGTCCAGCGTCACGGTGTCCATGGCGCCCAGCCAGCCGCTCAAGCGCTCGGCCACGTCCAGGCGGCTCGATTCCGCCTCCACCCTGGCCCATTCCTGGAGCAGGCGGAGGAGTCGCGATTGGCCAACATGTTGGCGCAGCGGCGTGCTGTCGGTGCCGGTCACGGCGCTGGGTCCTTGGAGCTGATGAGGGATGCGGGAGGAAGCCATCGCCATGCCGGCTGAGGCAGGCGAAACCCGCTATTGTCGGTCAGGTCGGACACTCGCCCCTGCTTCGGAGGGGCGGGGGCGACCGGAGGGGCGTGTTACAACCAGCACCCGGCCCACACTCCGTCCTGCCATGAAGATCTTTGCGCGCCTCCTCCTCTGCGTTTCCGTTCTTGCCGGTCCAGCCGCCTTCGCAAGCCCGGCCACCGATCGCTTGAGCACCTGCCTGACCGACAACACCAGCGGCAAGGACCGCAAGGACCTGGCTCGCTGGATTTTCGTGGCGATGTCGGTGCACCCGGAGATCCGCAGCCTGTCGTCCGTCTCGCCGGAAACGCGTGATCAGGCCGACAAGACCATGGCGGCACTGGTCACCCGGCTGCTGACCGCCAACTGCGAGAAGCAGACCCGGGAAGTCGTCTCACTCGAAGGCAATATGGGCATGTACAACGCCTTCCGCGCGCTGGGCGAAGTGGCCATGCGCGAGTTGATGGGCAGCCCCGAGGTGGCCGCGTCCGTCGGCGGCTATGTGCGCCATCTGGATCAGAAGAAGCTGGAGTCGGTGTTCCGATCAGGGAAGTGAGGCCTCGCCCCGCCAAGGGCTGACCTGTCACCTCACGCGCTTCTTGTCCATCCCTGCGTCGCCAAATGCCGTCGGGATATGGGCCATTCCTTCCCTCTGCGCTCTGTGGAAAGCTGAGCGCACACAACTCAACAGGAAGGAATCAACATGCGCAAACTTGTGGTGGTTGCGGCGTGGCTTGCAAGCCATGCCATGGCCCACGCCGTGGTGCTGTCGGACACCCAGGTGATCCTGGAATCCGGCGCGAGCCACGGCGCGGACTATGAGCTCCTCGTGAATCAGGCCCCAGAACGGGAGGATCTGACCGCGGTGTTCTTCAACAAGCAGAATGCGGCGGGTTCTTCACGCCTGGGCGTGGTGACCTCCACCGTCGACCAGGGCGTCGACCTGTTTCTGGTGCGGGCGGGGGATGTCATCTCCAGCGCCGCCTTGGCGGAGGGACGCTATCCCGTCTTGAAGGAACTGGGCGCGTTGGCGTTTGTGGACGTTCCCTTGCCGGGCGATTTCTACCTCGGGCTGGCCACCACCGACTATGTGTATGCCAGCGAGTACCAGACACGCAACGTGTGGGGCTGGGCGCATTTTCGAAACGACGCCGCAGGGCTGAGGCTCCTTGGCAGCGCGGTGGCTTACGGTGAAGGCGGCATTGTGGTCGGCACGATCACCCCGGTGCCCGAGCCCAGCACGTTGCTCCTTGCTTGTCTGGGGCTGACTGGCATCGCGTGCGTGTCGCCGAAGACGCCTCGGCTGGCCGCCTGAAACGATTTCGCACATCGGATACGTGCCTGCACGCGTCTGGCGGAACAGCGATTGCTGGAGACGGAGGCTTTCACTCACAAACCAGAAAGGACCTCCACATGAACAAGCTTCAACCCATCGCCCTTGCCACGCTGCTCGCCCTGGGCCTTGCCTCGGGTGCACAAGCACAAACCACCACGGCCCCGGCAGACACCTCGCAGAACACGAGCACGCGTGCGACCGTGCCGGAAGCCGATCGCGATTTCATCAAGGCCGCGGCCGAGTCGGGCCATGCCGAGGTGCAAGCGGCCCGCATGGCGGTGGCCAAGTCCACGAATGCCGAGATCAAGAAGTACGCCCAGATGCTGATCGACGATCACACCAAGGCGAACGCCAAGCTCGCGCAGATCGCCAAGTCCAAGAACGTGTCGCTGCCCAAGGAGCCCTCGCTGATGCAGAAGGGCAAGCTGCAACTGCTGAAGCGGGCGGATGGCGTCGACTTCGACAAGCGCTTTACCGAGGACATGGGCGTGGACGCCCACCGCAAGGTGATCGAGCTCTTCCGTGAAGAGGTGGCCAACGGGCGTGACCCGGAAGTCAAGGCCTTCGCCCAGGAGACCCTGCCGAAGCTGGAGCAGCACCTGGAGATGGCGCAGAAGCTTCAGAACCAGACCGACAAGCGGGACAGCGATGTCAACAACAAGGTGAACGCACCCGCGAAGTAACGCCGTGAGGCGAGGGGTGTCTGGACACGGCCTTGCCAACGAAGACCTCTGGTCTGCCGGTGGTGACGCTCAATGCGCGAGCTTGAGCGTCACCACGCCTGCGACGATCAAGGCCACACCGAGGTAACGCGCAAGGGACGTCGGATCGCCATAGACCCACACGCCGACGAAAAACGTACCCGCTGCGCCAATGCCAGTCCAGACGGCGTAAGCGGTGCCGATCGGGATGTGCTTCTGTGCCATCCAGAGCAGCCATCCGCTCATGCCCATGAACAGCACCGCGATGGCGACGCCGAGCCACCGTGTGGAATCCTCTTGTGCCATCTTCAGGCCGATGGGCCAGCCGATTTCGAAGAGCCCTGCCAGGATGAGAAAGGTCCAACTCATGATCGTTGCCTCGCCGGTGTGGTGTGTTGGGGCGCAGCGCAGCGCCCGATGTCCTGAAAGATCTCGCGCCACGTGGCATCACCGATGTCCGCGAGGCCCAGGTAGCGCAGCATGAAGGCGCCCTCTGTGGCGAGAAAGGCCAGCCTCGCGCGGCGGCCGTCGTCGGTGGTGGCGTCGATCTGCGCGAACTGAGCGGCATACCATGCTCTGATTCCCGAAACCTGTTCTCTGGACTGGAGCAAGGCGGCCAGCAGGCTGGCGGAGCGCGTATTGAGCGAATGTGCGGTGGCGGTCACCCTGACGTGCCGCTCGGTGGCCGTGAGGTCTTCCTGGCCCGCCTGGCTGGCCAACGATGCCTTCTCGGCTTCATAGGCAAGGTTCCAGCGGTCCAGCATGGCGGCGACAAGGCCTTCCTTCGTTCCGAAACAGGACTGCACGCCCCCTTTCGTGATGCCAGCGCCCTTTGCGACCGCATCGAACGTGAGCTCGCTCACACCCCGCTCCACGACGATGGATTCCGCAACATCAAGAACGCTGTCTCGGTCGATCGATCTCGGGCGGCTCAAGGGCACCTCCTTTGTTCCACTGGCTTATTGCAATACGGCCGTAATGTAACCTGCCTGGAAAGCCCCTTGGGTCTGCCCGGGGTGCAGGGGAGCCCGTAGAATCAGCGGAGGGTGTTCGCTGCATTCGGTAGCGGGCAGGTTCATGCGATGGTCGGGCCGCCACGCAGACTTGCCACGACCATGACACTTCCTCTGCGTGCGCCCACCCGCGCTCAATTGCTGGCTGAGCGTGCCTTCGCCAGCCTGGAACGATTCCTCCACATTGAAGCCGTCAGCGGTGTGGTGCTGCTGATTGCAGCTGCTTGTGCCCTGATGTGGGCGAACTCGCCTTGGGCCCCCAGTTACCACGCCGTTTGGCACACCCCGCTGTCGATCGGTCTGGGTGAATGGGTGTTCTCTCAGTCGCTGCACTTCTGGATCAACGATGCCTTGATGACCATCTTCTTTCTGGTCGTGGGCATGGAGATCCGTCGCGAGATCCATGAAGGCGCACTGAGCGATCTGCGGCAGGCCGCATTGCCCGTCGGCGCGGCGCTCGGCGGGGTGATGGTGCCGGCCTTGATCTACCTTGCTTTCAACAGCGTTCCCGAGCGCCAGCATGGCTGGGCTGTGCCCACCGCCACCGACATCGCCTTTGCGGTGGGCGTTCTGGCGCTACTGGGCAAAGCCATCCCGGGCAATGTGCGGGTGTTCTTGCTCGCCCTGGCCATCATCGACGACATCATCGCCGTCCTGATCATTGCGTTGTTCTACTCCAATGGCCTCCAGATGGTGGGCTTCGGCGTGGCCGCGTTCGGACTGCTGCTGGTGATCGGGCTGCATCGCATCGGCGTCGGAACGGCTCACGCCTATGTGATTCCGGGGGCCATCACCTGGCTGGGTATGCTGATGACGGGCGCTCACCCAACGCTGGCTGGTGTGGCCCTCGGCCTCATGACACCGGTGGCTGCCATCGGGCTGCGTGAGGCGCCGCTCGAGACCGTGTCCCGCATTGCCGACGAACTGCAGCGGCAGGGGCAACTGGACGCGCCAGGCGAGCAGGTCTTGGCCGGGCGCGTACGCGAGTTGCGCGTGGCGCAGCGCGAGCTGTTGCCGCCGGTGGTTCGCATCCAGGCCGCACTCCACCCCTGGGTGGCGTTTGGGGTCATGCCGCTGTTCGCCCTCGCCAATGCAGGCGTGAGCCTGGGTGGTGTCGACCTTCAAGCCGGGGGCGCGTGGTGGATCATGCTGGGCGTGGCAGTGGCCCTGGTGGCCGGCAAGCCGCTTGGCGTGGTGGGCGTGAGCTGGCTGCTGGTGCGGTTGGGCTGGTGCCGCTTGCCACAAGGGGTGTCGTGGGGCGGGGTGTGGCTCGTCGGGATCCTGGCGGGCATCGGATTTACGATGTCCATCTTCATCGCCATGCTGGGTTTTGCCGATGAGCAGATGCTCAGCGCAGCCAAGCTCGGCGTGCTGCTCGGGTCGTTCGTGGCCGCGGTGGCCGGGCTGGCATGGGGGCTGTTCTATGTCCGTGGCCGCCAGCGCAGCCACATTCTGTCTGCAAGCTGAGGAGTTCATGCCGCGTTTCACCGCTTTCCTTCGGGGCGTCAGCCCGATGAACGCGAAGATGCCCGAGTTGAAAGCCGCGTTCGAGTCTGCCGGCTTTGCCAATGTGCGAACGGTGCTGGCAAGCGGGAACGTGGTGTTCGACTCCGAGCGGACCGACGAGCGGGAGATCGAGCGGCTGGCGGAAGAGGTCATGATGCGTGTGCTGGGTCGGTCGTTTTACGCGGTCGTCCGGTCTTGTGCCCATCTCGCTGACGTGCTCGCTGCCGACTGGTACGCCACCCACGGCATACCGCCTCAGGCGAAGCGCGTGATCACGTTCATGCGTGAGGCCGCGGTGCCCCGGGTGTGCAGGGTCGGGAGGCATTCAGCGCCTACCTGGAGAGGGGCCGGTGTTCATGCGGCTCATCGAGCAGGCGTTTGGCAAGGATGCGACCACGCGGACGATGGATACCGTGGCGCGCTGTGCGAGGGCGTGAGAAGCGACTGATCTGTTTTGCTTATTCAGTTGACATAAGAAACATCGTAAACATTATGAAAGTGAGCACAGTGTGTCGAGCGGGCTGACGACCGAGCTACTCTGCAGCGCAAGCACGTGGGTGTAGATCATCGTGGTGGCGACGTCTGCGTGACCGAGCAGAGATTGGACCGTGCGGATGTCCGTGCCGCTCTGAAGCGCATGGGTGGCGAACGAGTGCCGCAGCGTGTGGACCGATGCCTGCTTGTGAATTTGCGCCGCCTGAACCGCCGTCTGCATGGCCCTCTGCATGCGTTTCTCGTGCATGTGATGCCGGCGAATGACGCCACTTCGCGGGTCCGTCGACAGCGTGGACGCCGGGAATATCCAGAACCACGCCCATGATTCGCCTGCCCGCGGGTATTTTCGGCCGAGGGCGTCGGGCAATTCGACGCCGTGATTGCCCCCGGTCCGGTCGGCCACCCACAAAGCGTGCGCCCGAGCGATCTGCTGCTTCAGCGACGTGCAGAGACTCTGAGGGAGCATCACCAGGCGGTCCTTGTCGCCTTTTCCTGCTCGGACGATGATGACTCGGCGCTCGAAATCGACATCCTTGACGCGGAGTCGAAGACCCTCCGTCAGTCGCATCCCCGTCCCGTAGAGCAGGCGTCCCAGCAACGCCGTCTCGCCCTCCATCACATGGAGCAGACGGCCGACTTCACCCTGAGAAAGCACGGTGGGCACCCTCGGCTTGGCTGCCGGGCGGCCGATCTGGGACATCCACGGCAGGTTCAGCCCGAGTACTTCACGGTAAAGGAAGAGCAAGGCGCTCAGTGCCTGGCGATGACTGCTTGCCGCCAGTTTTTTCTCGACCGCTAGGTGCTGCAGGAAGCGCTCCACCTCGGCACCTCCTAATTCGCGCGGATGGCGCAGCCCGCTCCAGCGAATGAACGCACGCACCCAGTGGACATAGGCCTCCTCGGTGCGAAGGCTGTAATGCCGATATCGAATGTGTTCCCGTAACTGGTCGAGCAGTCGCCCGCCGGGCCGTAACGATGTCCGGTTCATCTGGGTGAACTCACGCTGTTTGTTTGTACAGTTTGACAGCGAAAGCCGTTGTGTGGCACCTACTTAGGAGGGGAGCCGGGCGGCCGGGATCGTGTTACAAACCCAGTTAATGGACAGTGTAACCGGACGGTTTTGTCCGCTAAAACACAGTTAGGCTCCTGGAGAAACGAGTGAACCGCCCCGGCTTTGAAGGAGGCTCCCTCGTTTGAGATGATGGAGCCAAGATGAGAAGTTCGAAGTATTCCCCCGAGGTTCGCGAGCGCGCGGTGCGCATGGTGCTGGAGCACCGAGATGAGCACCCGTCACAGTGGGCGGCCATCGAGTCCATCGCCGGCAAGATCGGTTGCACGGCGCAGACGCTGGACAATTGGATCAAGCAGCACGAGCGCGACCACGGCCTGCGCGGTGGGCCGACGACGGCGGAAGCGCAGCGCATCAAAGATCTCGAGCGCGAGGTGCGCGAACTGCGCAAGGCCAACGAGATTCTGAAGCTGGCCAGCGCGTTTTTCGCCCAGGCGGAGCTCGACCGCCGCATCAAGTCCTGAAGGCGTTCGTCGACCGGCATCGCCAAGAATTCGGGGTCGAGTCGATCTGCCGCGTGCTGCAGATCGCCCCGTCGGCGTACTGGCGGCACGCGGCCTGTCAACGCGACCCGGCGCTGCTGTGCCGACGCAGCTTGCGCGACGCTGAACTGGCGCCGCAGATTCGTCGCGTGTGGCAGGCGAACTTCGGGGTCTACGGTGCCGACAAGGTCTGGCACCAACTGCGTCGAGAAGGCATCGACATCGCGCGCTGCACCGTGGAGCGCTTGATGCGCCAGCACGGCCTGCAGGGAGTTCGCCGAGGCAAGCGACAGCGCACGACGGTGCCTGACCCGAAGGCGCCATGCCCGTTGGATCGTGTGAATCGGCAGTTCAAGGCCGACCATCCGAACCAGCTGTGGGTCACCGACTTCACCTACGTCTCGACGTGGCAAGGCTGGGTCTACGTGGCCTTCGTGATCGACGTGTTCAGCCGTCGGATCGTCGGTTGGCGCCAGAGCAGCTCGATGCACACGGAGTTCGTCCTCGACGCTCTGGAACAAGCGTTGTACGCCCGGCGGCCGACCGAGAAGGACGGGCTCATCTGTCATTCCGACAGGGGGTCGCAATACCTGTCGATTCGCTACAGCGAGCGCTTGGCCGAGGCTGGCATCGAACCCTCCGTCGGCAGCCGCGGTGACAGTTACGACAACGCGCTGGCCGAGACGATCAACGGGCTCTACAAGGCCGAGGTGATTCACCGCCGCGGGCCGTGGAAGACGAAGCAGGCGGTCGAGCTGGCGACGCTGGAATGGGTCGCCTGGTTCAACCACCATCGGCTGATGGCACCCCTGGGCTACAGGCCACCTGCCGAGTTCGAAGACCGATACCATTCCCAACGCGCTAGTCAGGCCGCGATCAACGTCTGACTCAAAGCAACTGGCCTCCGCAGAAGCCGGGGCGGTTCAGAAAGCTCATGCCCCGCCCTCCACATCGGCCACGTCCCACTTGATCAAAAAAGTCTCCTGCATATCGGGTTCTCGCCAGCCACGTTCACAAGTTCGCCAGTTGGCGCAGCACCTGTTCCAGGTCGGGCAAGCGGGCCTGGCTGGCCGCATCTGCGGGCAAGTGGCCGGGCAAGGCATCCCTGAACGCCCGTTGAGCCAGCAGTTGCCCGAACTGGGCCGACAGGTAACGCTGTAGCTCAGCAGGTGCCCGGCGGCACTCGTCTAAAAAGCTGTCGCGCCCGTCGATGACGCTGATCAGGTCTGCCAGGTCGTGGCTGAAGAGGTGGTCGCCCTGGCCACGGCCATGGAAGGCCTCGAGCTTGGTGGCCACAAACACGGGCGCCTGCACCACCAGCACATCGACCCCACTGGGCAAGCTCAAGGTGGCGGCCGTCGCCACGGCCAAGGGGTACCAACGGTTGCTGAAGCCCAGGATGTCTTCCAGCGTGGGCATCACGTCCACACTGATGTGTTCGATGCGCCAGCGGCAGATCGGGGCTTGCGGGGCGAGGTCGGGTTGGAAGCCTTGTGCCCGAAGCGCTTGCTCAAGCTGGTGGTAGTCGGCGCGGGCCAGCACCTGGGCCACCAGGTCCACGTCTTCGGTGGGCCGGATGCTGGGCATGGCCGGGTCGGTGATCAACAGGCCCACCACCGATCCTCCGGTGAACACCAGTTGGCGACGCAGCGCATCGCCCAGGCGCTGCGCCACCACGTCCAGCATGGCCACGTTGGGGTCGTTCGGGTTGAGCGCCATGGCCTCAGTCTGCCCACTGCTCATCGAGCATCTGAATGGCCAGGGCCCGCTCGCGTGGGCTGCCGCCCCGAATGGCGTCCACCAGCACGAGCAAGGCATACAGCGCCGGGTTGCGCTGTGCAGCTTCAGGCACGGTGGGGTACAGCGGGGTGAAGGCCATGCCACGCACGGTGCCCACCTTGCTGGGCCACACGGGCACCGGCTCGTTGGGCTGGACGATCTTGTCCTTCAACGGTGGGGCCGCGTACAAGGTGGGCATGCCCCGCGTGAGTTCACCCCGGGTGGCCGGAAAGCAGTAGCGCGCACCGTGCTGGACGAACAGGCGCAAGGCTTCCAACACCACGCGGGGTTTACCGCGCTCGTCTTTGCGAGCCAGTTGCGCGGTCACGGCGCGGTCAACCGCCGCGTGGATCTCGGAGGCGGTCAGGCTCAACTCGGCCGACAAGGTGGCGTAGGAAGGCGCGGCACCGGCCTCAAGCGACAGGCGCAGCAGCACCACCAGGTCTTGGGGGCGCAGCGCAATTTGGGGGTTGGATCGGGCCATGTGCTGGAGGACGGCGGCAGATATTCGCTATTCGCGAATGGAGAATGTACGCCGCCGATGTCAGGCTGACAACCCCTTGATCATGTCCAGGATGCGGTCGGTGGTGCGCTTGAGGTCGGCATCGATCTCGGCCAGCGGGCGCGGTGGCTTGAACACATAGAAGTGCCGGTTGAACGGGATCTCGTAGCCGACCTTGGTCTTGTCCGGGTCGATCCAGGCGTCGGGCGCATGGGGCAGCACCTCGCGCTGAAAATACTCGCCCACGTCTTCGGTCAGGGGCACGTTCTCGGTGTCACGCAGGCTGGAGTCGGGCTGGGGCTTGCCTTTTTGCTTGCCCTTCTCGAACAGAACCACCTTGCCCTCGGCATCGCGCAGCGGGCGCTCCACGGTGATGGTGTGGTAGCCAAAGGCCTCGTTGGCAAAGATGCGGCTGATGGGCTTGCCGTCTTCGTCGCTGGCTTCTTCAAAGCGACCGAACAGCTGGGTGATGCGCTCGATGTGGGCGTCGCTCAGTTCCTTGCGCTTGCTGCCCAGGCTCTTGCGCATCTTCTGCCACATGCCGCTGGCGTCGATCAGCTGTACCTTGCCCTGGCGGGCGGCCGGCTTGCGGTTGCTGATGATCCAGACATAGGTGCCGATGCCCGTGTTGTAGAACATGTCGTTGGGCAGGCCCACGATGGCTTCGACCAGGTCGTTCTCCAGCACGTAGCGGCGGATCTCACTTTCACCACTCCCGGCCCCGCCCGTGAACAGGGGCGAGCCGTTGAGGACGATGCCGAAACGGCTGCCGCCGTCTTTGGCGGGGCGCATCTTGCTGATCAGGTGCAGCAGGAACAGCATGGAGCCATCCGACACGCGCGGCAGGCCGGGGCCAAAGCGGCCGTCAAAGCCGCGCTGCTCGTGTTCCTTGCGGACTTCTTTTTCGACCTTCTTCCACTCCACACCAAAGGGCGGGTTGGCCAGCATGTAGTCGAACTTCATGTGCGGGTGGCCGTCGTCGCTCAGCGTGTTGCCAAAGGCGATGTTGGCCACGTCCTGCCCCTTGATGAGCATGTCGGCCTTGCAGATGGCGTGCGACTCGGGGTTCAGCTCCTGGCCGTACACCGTCAGGCGGGCGTTCGGGTTCATGGCGGCGAGGTATTCGCCGGCCACGCTCAGCATGCCGCCCGTGCCCGCCGTCGGGTCGTACAGGGTGCGCACCACGCCGGGCTGGCTCAGCACGTCGTTGTCTTCGATGAAGATGAGGTCCACCATCAGGCGGATCACCTCGCGCGGGGTGAAGTGCTCCCCGGCGGTCTCGTTGGAGATTTCAGCGAACTTGCGGATCAGCTCTTCGAAGACCAGGCCCATCTGGGCGTTGCTGACCTTGTCGGGGTGCAGGTCGATCTGAGCAAACTTCTCGGCCACCTGGTAGAGCAGGCCGGCCTTGGCCAGGCGCTCGGTCTGCGCCTGGAATTCGAAGTGGTCGAAGATGTCCCGAACATCGGCCGAAAAGCCCTGCACGTAGGTGAACAGGTTGTAGGCGATGTTGTCGGGGTCACCCAGCAGCTTGGGCATGTCGAGCGGCGACTGGTTGTAGAACCTGTGGCCCGATTTGCGCAGCAGAAACGGCTCGGGGTTCACGCCCAGTCGGGACTTCGCCTCCAGCTCGGCCAGCACGGCGGGCTTGGTGGCTTCGAGCACGCAGTCGAGGCGCCGCAGGACCGTGAAAGGAAGGATCACCTTGCCGTAATCGGACTGCTTGTAGTCCCCACGCAGGAGGTCGGCGACCGACCAGATGAAGGCGGACAGGGCTTGTTGATTCATACGGAAACCGGACGTCTTTCACAGGCAAAACCGATCAAGTATGCCAGTGGAGGTGATCCTCATCCTGGTGACGACATGGGCGCCGTGAGGCTCACGCCGAGGCGCTGCCGCCTGGCATCAGCACGCCCAAGGCACGGCCCAGGGCGTCGACGCTCTCAACGGAAAATGCCCAGCCCGGCACACCGTCGTACTTGGTGCTGCTGCCTTTGTAGGGCTTGTCCCCTACGGACACACCGGGCAACGGCATGGCCGACTTGAGTCGATCCGCATCATCCGGGTGAAGGACGAGCGGATCGGACGTCATCGCACGAGACGGGTCTGCCGCGAGCTTGACGGAAACCCAGTGCGTCATCGCCGGATGCTTCAGCCGCCACGACTTGGTGCTGCGGTTCACGCTCGTGATGTCTTGAAAACCGTGGCGGATCAGTTCTTCGCGCAGGACGTGGTTGTCGATCGAGTTCTTCATGGAGTGGAACGAGGGCAGTGACGTGAGACAGCCGCCGTTCATGGCCGGCTTGCCGAAGCGCGATCATGCCGGCCGATAGGCTCATGCGATGAGCCTCCGGATGCGTGACTCATCGTCCATACGGTGGATATGCGCTGCGCTCACCTGCGTTTTAAGACACTTGCAAATGTCAGTCATGGTGTCATATATTGGTGACGTGACGACACAAACCTTCACCCTCGACGAGCTCAGCACCCTGTCCGGCTGCCCCCGGCGCACGGTGCGCTACTACATCCAGAAGGGCCTGCTGGCCCGCCCGGAGGGGGAAAAGCGCGGCGCGCACTACCTGCCCTCGCACCTCGACACGCTGCTGCGCATCCGCCAGCTCACCGAGGCGGGCATCTCGCTGGAGCGGATCCGCGAGGTGCTGTCGGGCGAGCCGCCTGCGGTGCCCCCGCGCCCGCAGGCCTTTGGCGCCGTCGAGGTGCGCAGCCACATCCGCATCGCGCCGGGCATCGAGCTGCAGGTGTCGCCCGACGCCGCGCAGGCCACCCCCGAGCAACTGCGCGCGCTGGCCAGGGCCGTGCTGGCCGCATGGCAAGACATTCAGGAGGAAGACCATGAAGACTGAACACCCCACCCTGACCACCCGCGGCGGGTTTGCGGCGCCGGTGCTGCAATCGGTGCAGGCCCAGGGCGAGCTCGACGGGCTGCTGCTGACGATGACGCTGCGGCAGGCCTTCCGCAACACCACGGCCGAGAACATGGAGGTGGTCTACACCTTCCCGCTGGCGTGGGGTGCCGTGCTGACGGGCCTGGAGGCCACGCTCGGTGGCCAGCGCATGAGCGGTCAGGTCATGGCGCGCCAGGACGCCCGCGACCGTTACGAGGACGCCGTGGAAAGCGGTGACGCGCCCGTGATGGTTGAAAAGGTCGAGGGCAACCTGTTCAGCGCGGCGCTGGGCAGCCTGAAGCCAGGTGAGGAGGCCGTCGTCGAGCTGCGCTATGCGCAGATGCTGGCCTTCGAGCAGGACCGCATCCGCCTGGTGGTGCCGACCACCATCGCGCCCCGCTACGGTGACGCCGTCCGCCAGGGCGGACTCAAACCCGATCAGGTGCCCTCCTCCGATCTCATGGCCGAGCATGGGTTCCGCCTCTCGGTCACGCTGCGCGGTGCGGTGGCACGCGCCCGCATCGGCAGCCCCACGCACGCAATCACCCAGCAACACGACGGCCACGCCGTGACGGTGTCGCTGCGGGGCCGGGCCTGGCTCGACCGCGATTTCGTGCTGCTGCTGGAGGGGCTGGCGGGCCACTCGTTCGCGCTGGCCGGGCCCGATGCCCGCAGCGGCGCGGGCCACACCGCGTTGATTGCCAGCTATTGCCCCACACTGCCGGCCCAGGCCCCCACACCGCTGCGGCTGAAGATGCTGGTGGACTGCTCGGGCTCGATGGCCGGCGACAGCATGGACCAGGCGCGTGCGGCCCTGCGCCCGCTCGCCGCGCAGCTCACGCCCGACGACCAGGTGTCGTTCAGCCGCTTCGGCAGCCACACCGAGCGGGGGCTGCGGCCCGTGGCGGGCACGCCGCGCCATGTGGCCACCCTGCGCAAACACATCGACGCGCTGGAGGCCGACCTGGGCGGCACCGAGCTGGCCGAGGCACTGCAGGACACCTTTGCCCTGCCGATGGAGCCCGTGCATGGCGCGGCCGAGGCCGACGTGCTGTTGATCACCGATGGCGAGGTGTGGGATGCGCAGCGCATCGTGGACGACGCGCGCCGCAGCGGCCACCGCGTCTATGCCCTGGGCGTGGGCAGCGCCCCGGCGGAGAGCCTGCTGCGCGAGATGGCCGAAGCCACCGGCGGCGCCTGCGAGTTCGCCACACCCCACGAGGACATGGCCGCGGCCGTGCAGCGCCTGCTTGCCCGCATCCGACTGGCCTGGCCGGTGCAGCCGCGCGTCCTGGCCGATGCCACGCCGCTGTGGTGCAGCCCGGTGCCGAGTCGCGTGGTGGCTGGCGAGACCCTGCATGTTTTCCTGCGCTTGCCCGCGCCACCCGCCCAGGCCCCCGCGCTGAAGGTGACCGAATTGCCTGCGATGCACGCCGCGCTGTCGGTGCGCCAGGACGACCTGGTGGCGCGCCTGGTGGCCGCGCGCGAGATCGGCCTGACGCCCGACCGCGACGCCGCCCGCGGCCTGGCCGAGCGCTACCAACTGGTGACGGACGAGACCAACCTGCTGCTGGTGATCGAGCGCGCCGAGGCAGACAAGACCGACGGCATGCCGGCCCTGCACACCGTGCGGCCCATGGTGGCGGCCGGATGGGGCGGAACAGGCATGGTGTATGCCGACGCGGCGCCAGATCTTCGCTTCTGTGCCTCCCGGGCGCCGGTGCGGGTTGCGTCGCAGGTGATGTACGACTGCCTGGACGTTGCATCCTTCGTGCCGCACACCCCTACCCCCGAGGAACTGGTGTCCGGCTTCAACGCCGCCGCCGTGCACGGACAAGGCCTGCGCCAGACGCTTCGTGCCCTGACGGCCCTCGACCTGAGCGACGACGTGCAGCGCGCCCTGGACGAGGCCACCGTGCGGCTGGGCAGCACCATCAAGGCCTGGGCGAGCTACCTGCTCTGGCTGCACGAGACGGGCTCGCCATCGCTGCGTCTGTCGGCGGAGGCGCTGGCCATGGTGCAAGGCCAAGCCCTGGGCTTCGATGTGGCAGCGCGGGCTGCACTCGAGCCGGTGTTCGCCAGCACGGTGGCGATCGTGACGTGAGGGCTCAGCCCCGCAGCGCCTGCCCGATCAGCGGCCACAGCGCCTGGTGCGACGAGCGGAACCAGTTGATGTGGCCGATGGCCTTCAGCCCATGCTCGCGCGGGGAGACACGCACGACCCGCTTGTCGGCCTGGGGCCAGGTGCGCATCAGGTCGGCCACCGTGGCCGGTGTGGCAATGTCGTCGTCGGTGGCGTGGAACACCGTCACAGGCGCGCGAACCGC
Organism: Aquabacterium olei; assembly: GCF_003100395.1. Lineage (NCBI taxonomy): Bacteria > Pseudomonadati > Pseudomonadota > Betaproteobacteria > Burkholderiales > Sphaerotilaceae > Aquabacterium > Aquabacterium olei. Next base: position 22,848 of record NZ_CP029211.1, on the reverse strand, counting down.
CGCATGGAAGTCCCGATCGGGGTGGCGCTTGACCGCATTGGTGGCATAGCCGCCTGCCGCACACCACTGTCCCCACTGCGTGGCTACCGCAGCCGGCAGGTCTTCACCCAGGCCCAGCCGCGAACAGGGCGCATAGCCCTTGAGCCGGATGCCGAGCGGGATGAGCGCCTTGAAGGCAAGATTGGCCTGCAATCGGAAGCCCGGTCGCATCCCCTTGAACCAGCCTGTCGAGGCCGCCACGCCCACCGCCCGTGCGATGCGGTCGTGGTTGGGCAGCAGCCCGATCATCTGGCCTCCCGCACTGTGCCCCACCAACAGCACCTTGGGCTGACCGGTGCGCGCCAGCAGCCAGTCGAGGGCGGCCACCTGGTCCTGCTGCCCCCATTCCGCCAGCGTGGCCTGGCAGGCCTTCAGCGGCCCTTGCAGCGACAGACCGACGCCGCGGTAGTCGAACACGAGCACGTCGTGACCGTGCTCGGCCAGCCAGGCAGCAAAGCGCAGGTAGAACTGCTGGCGCACACCGGTGGCCGGGCAGACCAGCACCGGCGCGCGGCGGGTGTCCGCGGTGGGCGCTGCCGTCACGAAGTGGCCGGCCAGCACAGTGGCGTCCGCACAGATGATCTTGACCCGTTCAGGGGCTTGAAGAGGGGTGGACATCTCAGGGTTCCTGTTCGTGAGGGGCGGGCAACCGCCGGACGTGCTCCAGCCAGCGCGCCACGGTGGCGAGTTCGTCGTCGGTGAAGCCGGTGGCCAGTGCCTGGTTGGTGCGTGCCGTGCCTTCGCGCAGCGCGGGCAACAGGGCCTGCCCCAACGGGCGCAGCCAGACGCGCTGCGTGCGGCGGTCGTCCGGGCAGGGACGGCGCTCGGCCCACCCCATCGCCTCGATGCGCTGCACCAGACCGGACACGGCGGGCGGCTCGAGGTCGAGCGCCTGCGCCAGTTCGCCCATGGTGGCACCGTCGCTTATCGCCAGCATGAACAGCGCGCCCGCCTGCGCGGGCGTCGGCACGGTCGCGCCCAGTTGCTCGGCGAGTTGCGCCTGACGCCCTGCCATCCACTGTTGCAGGTGGCGCTGGGCGGTGTTGAGCAGGAAGATCAGACGGGGCTTCTGGGCCACGAGGTGCACTCCGGACAGGTCTCGCATTTATTTCGCATGCGAAGTATATGCCGGTTCGATGTCGCCAGGAAGCACTGTCGCGGGATGAAAAATGTGCGCGCTGCGCCCGTTGGCGCGAGGTGTCAGCGCAAGGTCAGGCCGCGACGCAGCACCACAGGCTTGCCGCCGAAGCGGCGCTTGGACATCCAGTGCGCCAGGGCCGAGTCCAGGTGATCGGCGTGACCGGGGAACCACGCGGCCAGGTGATCGACCAGATCACGGCAGAGTTCGACATTCCCCTCGGCCAACTCGGCCTGCACTTCGCGCACGGACTTCAGCACGGCGGCGTGCTCGTCCATGTGGCAGCCTCGGGGCGGAAAGTCGGTCTCCTCCATCCACTTGTCTTCCATCTGGAAGTGCTGCTCGAGGTGGCGGGCCATCTCGTCCAGCAGTGCGGGCAAGGCCTCGTCCTCGGCAGCTTGCAGTCGTCCCGCGATGTCGACAAACTCCTCGTGGAGGTGGTCCATCGGGTCGAAGCCCAGGACGAAGGCGTCGCTCCAGGCAAGGGCTTCCGGGGCGTCGGTCGATTCAGGTGGCGTCATGGGCATCGGGATGGCGAGGGCGGGAAGGGCCGGCGTTTTTGATCATACGGCGAAGGGGTCGCTCACGAAACCGGGGCGGCCCTTGCGGAGAATGCCGGGCTGTGTCGAATCCCTCCTTCTCACGGCAATCAGGTTAATATGACCCGTCGGTCGCGATGCGACCATTCATTCACGCCCGCATGCTGGGCCACTGGCCGTCTGCCACCCGGAAAGACAAGATCATGAAAGTCACTGGCCACCTCCTTTCCGCCCTTCTCCTCGTTGGCCTGGGCAACCTGGCGCATGCGCAGTCGGAGTTTTATCGGCGTGTCACCCCACCCGGTGCAGCGGAGGGCGGCATCGCGGGCGCGGCGGTGCTGGTGGGCCGCGAGTACCAGGGTTCCGACGAGGTGCGCGTGCGCCTGTTGCCGAGCATCGAGTACCAGTGGGCAAACGGTTTCTTTGCGGGCGGGCTCAATGGCGTGGGCTACAACGCGTCGTCCAGCCCTGACAAGGCATATGGGGTGCGCATCACGCCGGACTTCGGCCGCAAGGAGCGGCGCAGCGCCGTGCTGGAGGGGCTCGGTGACATCGACCCTCGCCCGGAGATCGGCGCCTTCTACAACTTCAGCCCCGCGCGCCAGGTGACCTTCAGTTCGTCGCTGCGGTACGGCAGCGGCAACAGCCACAAGGGGCTGCTGGTGGATGTCGGCGCGAGCTGGAGCACCACTGTGACGCCGGCCCTGCGCGTTGCGACCACGCTGGCCACGACGTGGGCCAATGGCGAACATCTGCAGGAGTACTTCGGCATCACCGCCGCCCAGTCGACTCGCAGCGGTCTGGCCGCCTATTCACCGAGCGGCGGGTTGAAGGACGTTCGCCTGGGCGTTTCCCTCTTCTACCGGCTGACACCCGAGTGGAGCCTCACCGGGGCAGTGTCGCACTCCGAACTGGTCGGCGACGCGCGACACAGCCCCATTGTTCGCGAAAAGGGCACGGTCACTGGGGTGCTGGCGGTGGGGTACAGCTTCTGAGGCCGTCCGTTCGGATGTCAGGACAGCGCTGCGTTGCGTCACCACGCCTCGCCAGCCATCCCGGTACCTCTGCCAACGAGCCGAGAACCGGTATCGTCGGGTCGAACTCGGCCAGCGCCTGTGTCGCCTGTCCTTTCCCGGTCAGAACCAGCACAGGCTGGCAACCCGCACGCGCGGCCGCCACCATGTCGGTGAGCGCATCGCCCACGAAACAGACCGCCTCGGGGCGCTGATCAAAGTCGAGGCAGGCCTTCAGCAACATGCCAGGCTGGGGCTTTCGACATCCGCATCCATGATCCGGATGGTGGCGGCAGTCGTAGATGCGGGCGATCTGTCCTCCGGCCGCATCCACCAGGGCTTCCAGCTTGCGGTGCATCTGGTCGAGCTCCGCGACCGGAATGAGGCCCTTCGCCACGCCGGCCTGGTTGGTGGCGATGACGACGTCGTACCCCGCACGGCACATGGTCGCGATGGCCTCGATGGCGCCATCGATCGGCGTCCAGGCCTCGGCGCTGCGCACGTACAGCGGGCTGTCGTGGTTCACCACGCCATCACGGTCCAGGATGATCAGGGGGCGTGCCATGTCACCAGCGAAGCAGCGGCAGTTCCCGCTGGGCACGCTCGAAGTCTTCTGGCACACCGATGTCGATGAAGTAGCCACGGACGCGCGCGCCATAGGGCTTCAGGCGGGCAAGCTGGGGTTCGATGAAGTCGTGCTCGAACGAAAAACGATCGGGCAGCGCATGCCCCTCGAAGAGGTCATGTCGCAGGCAGTAGACCCCCGCGTTGATCAGGCCGGGGCCCGTCGCCTCTTTCTGCCCGAAACCGACCACCACGTCGTTCGACAGCTCACAACGGCCATACCGCCCCGTGTCCTCGACGTCGCGGGTCAGAATGCCAAGCTGCTTGTGGGTGCGCGCCGTGGCGACGATGAAAGGCCACGGATCGCATTCCAGCAACGTGTCCCCATTGAGCGCCAGGGTGTACGCGCCGGCGCTGAAGGAGAGCGCCTGCCGCAGCGCCCCACCTGTGCCCAGCGGAGCCGATTCGCGGCTGTACGAGATTTCGACGCTGCCGAAGCACCCACCGTAGCGGGCCTCGATCTGTTCGCCCAGGTACCCCACGGACAGGATGACGTGCCGCGCGCCAACATGCTCCAGATGCCCGAGCAGGTAATCCAGAAACGGACGGCCCGCCACGGGTGCGAGCGGCTTGGGCAGATCGGGCACCGCCGACCTGAGGCGGGTGCCCAACCCGCCCGCCAGCACGATGGCTTCGAACGCGGCAGCCATGTTCAGTCCTTGGGAAACATGATCTGCTCGACCAACCCGCAGATCACGTGGCCGATCAGGATGTGGCATTCCTGGATGCGCGGTGTCTGGCGCGAGGGCATGCACAGGCAGGCGTCCACCTTGTCCTTCATCTGCCCCCCGCTCTCACCCGTCATACCGACCGTGTACGCCCCCATGACACGGGCCATGTCCAGCCCCTTGATGACGTTCACCGAATTGCCGGACGTTGACAGGCCGACCACCACATCCCCTGATCTGGCGCAGGCCTGAACCTGTCGCTCAAAGAGCTTGTCGTACCCGTAGTCGTTGCCGATGGCCGTGAGCACCGACGTGTCGACCGTCAACGCAAACGAGGCCAGACCGGGCCGGTCGTAATTGAAGCGGCTGACGAACTCGCCTGCCAGGTGCTGCGCATCGGCCGCACTGCCGCCATTGCCCATGAAGAGCACCTTGTTGCCCTCGCGACAGGCCTGCGCACAGCGTTGCGCGACGTCCAGTGCCTGATCGAGGATCCGGGGGTCTTCCACCAACCGCTGCTTGACCACAATGGACTCGGCCATCCATCGACCGGCCATCTCCCTCAGCCTATCGCCCATGATTGCGCTCCATAAGGGGTGAAATGGAAGTTCATCAATTCGCCCGGAAGGGGCGACAGCGCACGCACCACGTCCAGACGCCGGGCTGGCGAGACGAAGAACATCATGAAGCCGCCGCCGCCCGCGCCAGAGATCTTGCCGGCGTGCGCGCCGGCTTCGATGGCGCTGTCGTACACCTGCTCGATCAGCGGGGTGGTGATCCCCACCGCCATCTTCTTCTTTGCCTGCCAGGAACGGCCCAGGATGCCCGGATAGCGCTCGAGGTCGCCGCGAAGAATGACCTCCTTCATGTTGGAAGCGTCCTCCTTCAGGGCCAGCATCGCGTCGATGGAGTCCGACTTCGCCTCCCGCGTGTTGTCGATCTGCTGCTGGATGATGCGAGCCGACTCGCGCGACTGCCCTGTGTAGTAAAGCAGTGTGCTTGCTTCCAGTTCGTTGATGATCCAGGCCTTCACGCGCAAGGGGTTGACGAGCACCCGGCCGTCTGCCCCGAACTCGATGAAGTTGAAGCCGCCGAAGGCCGCGGCGTACTGATCCTGCTTGCCCCCGGCCAGGGCGAGGTCTTCACGTTCGATCTGATAGGCCAGATGGGCGAGCTCGTACTCGCCCAGATCGAGCTTGAGCCATTCCGCATAGGCCTGCAGCACGGACACCACCATCGTCGAGGACGTCCCCAGGCCCGATCCCGCGGGCGCATCCGCAAACGTCGTGACCGTGCAGGCCAGGGGCTTGCCGTCGTTGAAGTCCTGTACCACCCGCCGGTGAATGCCCCGATGCAGGCGCAGCGGGTCGTCGTCCACGATGGGAGCGTGGGCATCCAGCACCACCTGTTCCTCCCGATCACAGGCGATGAGGACCAGCTTGCCGTCATCCCGCGGCTCCAGGATGGTGTGGGCATAGAGATCGATGGTGGCGTTGAGGACGTGACCCCCGTGAAGATCGCTGAACGGGCTCACATCGGTGCCGCCTCCTGCGAGGCCGAGCCGAAGGGGCGCGCGTGACCGGATGACTTTCATGATGGGCGGGCGGTGTCCTCGCAAAGGTGCGATGGGACACAGTGTCACCAGTCGGCCCCCGCACTCTGGCCATCCTGGGAGTCTTTTGCGGTTGTTGCGGCCTGAAGGCCGCCTGTAGCCCTCTGAAACACGCACATTGCGCTGGCCTGCATCTTGCGGCGAGACGCTTCCCTCACATCATTTGCGCCCCCTCATGTCCACTGACTGGATCCTGCTCGTCCTCGCCGGTTTGCTGGAGACCGCCTGGCCGGTCGGTCTTCAACGATCGCAGGGCTTCTCACGACTCTGGCCCTCGGTGTGGACGGCAGCGGCGATCATCGCCAGCGTGGGACTGCTCGGGCTGGCCATGCGCACCCTGCCCGCGGGAACCGCCTATGCCGTGTGGGCAGGCATCGGCGTGGCGGGAACGGCCCTGCTCGACATCGTGGTGCTCGGCCAACCCTTTTCATGGAGCAGGGGGGCGTTCATTGCCCTCATTCTGATCGGCGTGATGGGCCTCAAGGCGCAGACATCGCCCGCCTGATCACCCCGGGGCCTGCGCGAGTCGGAACTGCGGGTTCTGAAAGCCCCAGACCGCCGCTTCGAGCCGGCTGCGCACATTCAGCTTGCGCAGCAGATGCTTGATGTGCACCTTCACGGTGGTGTCGGCGATGCCCAGCACCCTGGCGATCTGCTTGTTGCTCATGCCGTCAACCAGAAGCCCCAGGATCTCGCGCTCGCGCTCCGTCAGGCTTCCCACATCGACCTGTGGCGGGGCCTTCAAGGCATCCACCAGCAGGCCGGCAAGGCAGCTCTCGATCACCGTGCTGCCTAGGACGGCGCGCTTGATGTTGAGGCACAGCTCCTCCGGCTCGAGGTCCTTGAGAAGGTAGCCGTCAGCACCGGCCCGCATCGCCTCCAGCACGTCCTTGCCATCGTCGGAAACGGTGAGCATCACACACCGCGCCGCGCAGCCCGCCGCCTTCAGGGCACGCAACACCTCAATGCCATTCATCTGTTTCATGTTGAGGTCGATGAGCACCAGATCGGGCTTCAGACTCAGGGCCAGCGCGATGCCCGCGGGGCCATCGCCCGCCTGGCCCGCGAGGGTCAGGTCAGGGTCCCCCTGAACCAGCTGGGCCACGCCGCTTCGAAACAGCGGATGGTCGTCAATCAACAGGACACTGGACGTCATCGGTCATTTCCCGCGTGCGTGAGGGACGGCAGGCGCTCGGGCGAAAAGACCAGCCTGATGCGCGAACCGCCTCCCGGGCGTTCACCAAACTCCACCTCACCGCCCAGAGAACGGGCGCGCTCCTTCATGATGGACAGGCCGTGGTGCTGCCCATCCGTCGACGGAGAACCAAAGCCCTGCCCGTCGTCCTCCACCGTCACCGTGATGTGGTGACTGGGGTCAGGCCGGATCGTCACCCATGCGCGGCCGGCACCCGAATGCCGCACGGTGTTGGACAGGGCCTCGCGGATGACCTGCATCACGTGGAACTCTTCGTTTACTTCCAGAGGACACAGGTCGAGCGCTTCTTCGAAAGCGATGTCCATGCCGCTGCGTTCGGACAATTCATCGATCGTCTCCTGCACCGCTTCACGCAGGCCGCCCGGGCCCATGCGCACACGAAACGCGGCAATCAGCTGGCGCACCGTCTGGTAAGCATTCGACAGGCCCTTGCGCAGGTCATCGGCGGCACCTTTCACCTGAGGCGATGTCTCCTCGGACTGCATGGCCCGCTGCAGTTGCGCCACCTGGATCTTCATGAACGCGAGGGCCTGTGCCAGCGAGTCGTGGAGCTCGGCCGCAATGGCGCCACGCTCTTCCATCAGCGCGATGCGCCGGTCCTCGTGACTGCGCCAAACCCCCGCAATCGCCATGGCACAGAGGTTGGCGAAGCTGTCTGCTGCCTGGAGGTGCGCCGAGCTCACATCGCACCCCGCCGCGAACTCGACGGCGAGCACGCCCACGGCACCCCGCTCGCCCTGCACAGCAACCACGACAGTGGGCGGGCCACCGTCATGGCCGGGCAGCACACGCGCCAGCCCTTCGCTGCGCAAGACGCCGTCCGCCCACGTGCCGGCACACTCGGGCAGATGCCGGGTGACGAGCGTTGCGCGCCATCCCAGAAGCCGCTGCACGTCCGTGCTGAGGCGCAGGGCCACGGTGCCCGCACCCAGCGCTTCCTGCAGCCACTGCATTGCCCGGATCAACGTCGACTCGTTCAACTCCGTGCGGCAGAACAGGCGCCCCGACTCCTGCATCAGCAACAGGGTCCTGGCCTTGAGCACATCGCCCGGCGTGCCTGGCGGGTTCGACGGCCCGGCACCAGCGCGCTGCCCGCGACCCTGCGACGCCTGACCCCGCCACATCGCCCACAGGCCGGCGCCGACCAGCGCCAATGCCGCACTGAGCAGCCAGGCAGGCAGCGCAGAAGGCGCATGCAGCGTGGGCGCAAGTTCACACGCGTCCACAACGGGCGCGGCCTGCTTCTTGCAAACAGCCTCCAGCGCCTGCGACGTGCGGGCGTGATCCCACCACATCGCCATGCCAAGCATCCACAGGATGAGCACGCACACCGCGCACGCGGACACGACGGCCACCGGCACGCGGGGCCGCTCGCCCGGGGAGGACCACCTCTCAGTGAAGGTTCGCATCATCATCATGCTCTACGTCGGGCTGGCAGGACTGCTGACCTTCATCTCAACGGGTTGGCTGACTTCGTGGCATCCGATGGCCTCATGGCTGACGGCGGGGCTGGCCTTGGCCGGACTGGCATGGGCCGGAGCACGGCAACCCGCTATGCAGCCCACCAGCACGGCGCCCGAGCAGGACAAGCAAGGTGCGGGCCAGAACCAGGCACATTGCCAGCGCTGCATGCAGCCGGGTGAATCGTGGTCGGGCACCGTCCTGGACCAACTGCGCCTGAGCCTGTTGATCGCGGACGCAGGCGGCCACATCGAGTACACCAACGAGAGTTGGGAGACGCTCACGGGTCGCGCACGCACCGAGACGGTCGGGCAGTCGCTGTGGACCTTTCTGCACCCCGAGGACGCCGTGGGCGTGAGCTGGGACTGCCGCCGGGTCGCACAGGGCGAAGTGCCGGAGTTCTGTCAGGAGGTGCGCGTGCTTGACGCGCGACGCAGGCCGGTGTGGGTGATGCTTCGGGCACGCCCTTGCGCGCTCGTGACGCCGGAATCCGGCAAGCTCGCCGTGACACTCGAAGAGATCACCCGCCGCAAGCGACTCGACGAGCAGCTGCGCTCGACACGCCACTACGTCAACACGCTGCTGTCCAATGTGCCAGGCATGGTGTACCGCTGCCGATACGACCCGTCCTACACGATGGAGTTCATCAGCGACGGATGCATGGAGTTGACCGGCTACGAGCCGGACGACCTGATCGAGAACCGTCGACTCGCCTACGCCAGCCTGATCCACCCGGAGGACCGCGCCTTCGTCTGGACGCAGGTGCAGGTGCATGTCGAGAAGCGGGCGGCCTACCAGGTCTCCTACCGCATCACCGACGCCACCGGGCGCGTGCGATGGGTGTGGGAGCAGGGCCGGGGTGTTTACTCTTCGCATGGTGAGTTGCTCGCCGTCGAAGGCTTCATCACCGACGTCTCGGAGCGCAAGGGGGCCGAAGAGCGGGCAAAGCGAAAGATGTGGTTCGAGGCCCGCACGGGGCTGACCAGCAAGGCCATCTTCGATGCCCTGCTGAGCTGGAGCCTGCATCTCACGCGCATGGGCGGGCCCGTGGCCGCCGTGCTGCTCGTCGAGCTTCCGCAGGCGACCGCCGAGATCGAGCGCCTGGGCCTGGAACGGTTCGAACAGGCCCTGACACTCCAGGCCCGTCGCCTGGTGCCGGCGGCCGGGCCCGGCGCTGTGTGTGCCTACCTGGGGCATCACCAGTTCGCGGTGCTCACCAGCGACTTCCGTCATCTGGGACAGGCTCGCGCGGCCGCGGATGCGAGGGAGCTGCTGCCCCTCGTGTCGCGCATGGCGCAAGGCCTGCTCGACGCCCTGATGGAGCCCGTGAGGCTGGACGGGCAGAACGAGCGCATCGATGTGGTGGTGGGCATCACCCTCACATCGCCTCGCTACAACGATCCGGATGCCCTGCTTGCATCTGCACAGAAGGCGGCCAGGGCCGCCGCAAAACTGGGCAACGGCCACTGCGAATTCGCCGAGGAATGAGCGCCGGGCCACCCTTACCACCTTTGGCGTAGCACCACGAGGGAATTGCGACGCGCCCCCTCTCCTTGCGACCATGAACCCAGTTTGAGAGGCCTGCACACCGACCCAGTGCAGCCTCGAATCCAACTGGAATCATGTGGAAAGGAAGAGAGATGACACGAGTTGCAGTGATTGGTGCCGGCCCGTCCGGCATGGCCCAGATGCGCGCCTTTCAGTCGGCCGCGAGCAAAGGCACCGAGATCCCCGAGATCGTCTGTTTCGAGAAGGCCTCGGAGTGGGGCGGCCTGTGGAACTACACCTGGCGCACTGGTCTGGACGAGAACGGCGAGCCCGTTCACTGCAGCATGTATCGCTACCTGTGGTCGAACGGCCCGAAGGAATGCCTGGAGTTCGCCGACTACACCTTCGACGAGCACTTCGGCAAGGGCATCGGCTCCTACCCTCCGCGGGCCGTGCTGTGGGACTACATCAAGGGCCGCGTCGAGAAGGCCAACGTCCGCCCCTGGGTGCGCTTCGAAACGCCCGTGCGCATGGTGACCTTCGACGCGAAGACCGAGAAGTTCACGGTCACCGCGCATGACCTGAAGACCGACACCATGACGTCGGAGCTGTTCGACTACGTGGTGGTGGCATCCGGCCACTTCTCGACCCCCCACGTGCCCTTCTTCCCCGGTTTGGACACCTTCAACGGCCGCGTGCTGCATGCCCACGACTTCCGCGACGCGCTGGAGTTCAAGGACAAGAACGTGCTGCTGATCGGCCGCAGTTATTCGGCGGAAGACATCGGCTCGCAGTGCTGGAAGTACGGCGCCAAGACCATCACCACCTCGTACCGCAGCAAGCCCATGCCCTTCAACTTCCCGGAGAACTGGGAACAGAAGCCGCTGCTGACCCACGTCGAGAACAAGACGGCCTACTTCAAGGACGGTACGTCCAAGGAGATCGACGCCATCATCCTGTGCACCGGCTACCTCCACTACCTGCCCTTCCTGCCGGACGACCTGCGCCTGAAGACCGACAACCGCCTGTGGCCACTGGGTCTGTACAAGGGCGTGGCCTGGGAAAAGAACCCCAAGCTGTTCTACCTGGGCATGCAGGATCAGTTCTTCACCTTCAACATGTTCGACGCGCAGGCCTGGTATGTGCGCGACCTGATCCTGGGCCGCCTGTCCCTGCCGGCCACCACCGCCGAGATGACCGCCGACAGCCAGGCATGGCGCAAGCGTGAAGAGGCCCTGACGACCGACGAATCGATGATCCGGTTCCAGGCCGACTACGTGCAGCAGCTGATCAATGCGACGGACTACCCGAGCTTCAACATCGAAGGCGTGATCCAGACCTTCCTGGTGTGGGAACAGCACAAGAAGGAAAGCATCATGACCTTCCGCGACCACTCTTACCGCTCGCTGATGACGGGCAAGCAGTCGCCGCTGCACCATACACCGTGGAAGGATGCGCTCGATGACTCGCTGGAGGCCTACCTGGCCAACGGCGAAGCCAGCACGGGCACCCATGGCTGACGCGGCCATCCCTCTGGCCCCGCCGCGGGCCAGCATCCTGCGGCAACCCGGCCTGCCGGCTGACGCTCCTGGCAGCCGGCGCCTCGTGGTGGCGGGTCAGGGCGTCACGATGGCGCCGGTTCAGGCCGGCGACACCGTGGTGCTGACCAACCGCGAAGGTGGGCAGCGATGCGAGGTGACCCTGGTCGACCTGCAGGGGCGGTTCGCCCCCGCCGGCCCGGGGCTCTCGACTGAAGCAGCGCGCTGCGTGCTCGGCATGCTCACCGATGCCGCGCATGCCGATGTGCGCCGCGTGCGGGATGCACTGACACGCCGCGGCGTGGCGCTCGCATCCATCGAAGGCCACGCCTGCTTTTCGCCAACCTCGCCGGCGGGTGAACAGATCGAGTTCACCGTTCAGCACGACGGACTGCTTCTGGTTGGCGCGCCGGCTCCGGACATGGCGGTGGACCTGACCGACACGGCCACGCCGATCGACGTTCGCATCACACGCGCCGCTGCAGACGCCGGGCCAACCCCGCTGCCCGAGCCCCTCGCAGTCCCGCTGCAGGACATCCGCATTGCCGCGGGCACAGCCCAGGCCTATGTGGTCAAGGCGGGGCAGTACATCCAGGTCATCGACGTGGAAGGCCGGCAGTGTTCCGACTTTCAGGCCTTTGCACTCGACAAGGTGCAACGTGGGCTGGACCGGGGCCTGGATGCCACCGTGACCCGCACCTTGCTGGGGCGCAGCTACCCCACGCCAGGCCTGCCCTCCAAGGCCTTCGACCGCGACTGCACACCGTTGATCGAATTCGTGCAGGACACCGTGGGTCGCCACGATGCCTTTGCCACGGCCTGCGGGCCCCGCTACTACGACGACATGGGCTACCCCGGCCATGTCAACTGCAGCGAGAACTTCAACCTGGCCCTGGCCCCATACGGTGTCGCCCCGCGCCCTGCGTGGGAGGCGATGAACTTCTTCTACAACACGGCGCTGGACGAGCACGAGCAGCTGCACCTGGACGAGCCCTGGTCACGCCCTGGCGACTACGTGCTGATGCGCGCGCTCACCGACCTGCTGTGCGTGAGCTCGTCCTGCCCGGATGACATCGATCCCGCCAACGGCTGGGAGCCGACCGACATCCACATCCGGACCTACGACGCCGCGTTGCAGTTCCCTCGCGCCATAGCGCACCGCATGACACCCGATGCCGAGCCTCGCATGACCCGAGAAACCCCCTTCCATCCCGCCACGTCGGCCCTCACGACGCACTACACGGACTACCGGGGCCAGTGGCTGCCCACGCGCTTCCTCAACGAGGGGCCGGTCGCCGAGTACTGGGCGTGCCGCGAAGGCGTGGCCGTCATGGACCTGAGCGCGCTGCGCAAGTTCGAGATCACCGGCCCTGACGCCGAGCCCCTGCTGCAGTGGTGCATGACGCGGGACATCGGCAAGCTGTCCGTCGGCCAGATCGTCTACACCGCCATCTGCCATCCCCACGGCGGGATGATGGACGACGGCACGGTGTTCCGCATGGGACCCGACAGCTTCCGCCTGGTCTGCGGCGAAGACGTGACCGGCATCTGGCTGCGGGAACAGGCTCAGAAAATGGGCTACCGGGCCTGGGTTCGCTCGTCCACGGACCAGCTGTGCAACCTGGCCGTTCAGGGCCCCAAGTCGCGCGAGCTGCTCAGCCAGATCCTGTGGACCGCACCGGCCCAACCCACGATCGAGCAACTGCAATGGTTCCGCTTTGCGCCGGCCCGCATCGGCGGTTTCGAGGGTGAGCCGGTTGTGGTCTCCCGAACCGGCTACACCGGCGAGCTCGGCTTCGAGGTCTTCTGCCACCCGCGGCACTCGCAGCGCGTGTTCGACGCCATCTGGCAAGCGGGCCAACCGCTGGGACTGAAGCCCCTGGGCCTGGACGCGCTGGACATGCTGCGCATCGAAGCCGGCCTGGTGTTCGCGGGCTACGAGTTCTGCGACCAGACCGATCCCTTCGAAGCCGGCATCGGCTTCACCGTGCCGCTCAAGACCAAGGCCTGCGATTTCGTCGGTCGCGACGCCCTGGTGCGCCGCAAGGCCGCGCCCCGTGGTGTGCTGGTGGGCCTGGCTCTCGAGGCCAACGAAGTGGCCGCCCACGGTGATGGCGTCTACGTCGGTCGCGCTCAGGTCGGTGTCGTCACCAGCGGCATGTACTCCCCGACTCTGCAGCGCTCGATCGCGCTGGCGCGGGTCGATGCGCACTACGCCGAGCTCGGCACCGCACTGGAAGTCGGCAAGCTCGATGGACAGCAGAAGCGCCTGCCTGCCCAGGTCGTGCGCTTCCCGCATTACGACCCGGACAAGCTGCGCGTGAAGTCCTGAAGCCCGACCTATCCCTCCCCTTGCAGACCGGTGCATCCGGCCAACCGAACCATGTCTGATCCCCGTACCTATACCCTCACCCTATCCTGCCCGGATCGCCTGGGCATCGTCGCCGCCGTGAGCCAGTTCGTCACGGCGCGCGGAGGCTGGATCATCGAAGCCAATCACCACGCCGAGCAGGAAGACAACGTCTTCTTCATGCGACAGGTGATCCTGGCCGATTCGCTCAACTGCAGCGTGGCGCAGTTGCGGGCTGCCTTCGAGCCGCTGGCCAAGTCCTTCGGCATGACGTGGTCCATCTCGGACTCCGCCGTGAAGAAGCGCATGGTGGTCATGGTCTCCAAGCAGGAGCACTGCATCTATGACCTGCTCGGCCGCTGGCATGCCGGCGAGCTGCCGGTCGACATCCCGTGCGTGATCTCGAACCACGAGACCTTCCGCGGTCTCGTCGAGTGGCACGGGATCCCATTCCACCACGTGCCCGTCACGCCGGAGAACAAGCCGCAGGCCTACCGCCAGGTGATGGACATCTTCGACACCGCGCAGGCCGACCTCATGGTGCTCGCGCGCTACATGCAGGTGCTGTCGCCCGAGATGTGCGAGCGCTATGCCGGTCGCATCATCAACATCCACCACTCCTTCCTGCCGAGCTTTGTGGGCGCCAAGCCGTACCACCAGGCGCACGACCGCGGCGTGAAACTGATCGGCGCAACCTGCCACTACGTCACGGCCGACCTGGACCAGGGTCCCATCATCGAGCAGGACGTCATCCGCATCGACCACAGCGACCTGATCAGCGATCTGGTCCGCTATGGCAAGGACATCGAAAAGGCCGTGCTCGCACGGGGCCTGCGCTTCCATCTGGAAGACCGCGTGATCGTTCACAAGAACAAGACCATCGTGTTCCGCTGAAACCGTGCACCGCGCACGGTCGCGCCACGCCCCGCTGAGTCCCTTCCCTCTGTTCTGGCTTGAGTTTGGAGATGTTCATGGCCTTGTCCTCTACCCCTCGCTTGACGCGAGTTGCCGCCGCCTGTGCACTGGCACTGCCCCTCCTGGCCGGTGCCGAAACCGCACCCTACACCTTGACCACCAATGTGGCCCTGGTGAGCGAATACGTGTTCCGCGGCATGACGTACTCGCAAGGTCGCGCAGCCGTACAGGGCGGCGCTGACTTTGCGCACCAGAGCGGCCTGTATCTCGGGGTCTGGGCCAGCAGCGTCAGCAGCGAGCCGCTGGGGGGCGCCGTGTCCGAAGTGGACTACTACGGTGGCTACACCGCGTCGGCGGGCGACTTCACCTACGACGTCGGCCTGCTTCAGTTCACCTTTCCCCGCGGCAAGCTGACCAACAACGTCAGCCTCAACACGCTGGAGGCGTATGGCAGCATCACCTGGAAGATGCTGAACCTGAAGTACTCTCGCACGATCGGTGACTACTTCGGCGTGAACGAGAAGTCCGGCTACCGCGCCGACTCGAAGGGCTCGGACTACATCGAAGCCAACATCAACTACGAGTTCCTGCCAGGCTGGACGGCCAATCTGCATGCGGGCCGGCAATCGGTGAAGGGCAGCAGCGAGTACAACTTCTCCGACTACAAGGTGGGCGTGTCGCGCGACCTGGGTGCGGGCTGGCTCGCCTCGCTCGCCTGGATCGACACGACGGGCGACACCGTCCTCTACACCTACCCTTCTGGCGTGAACGTGGCTGCAGCCAAGTGGGTGGCTTCGATCAAGCGCACCTTCTGAGGCGCCGCTCCGGATCCTTGCGGTGCGCCGCTCGGCGCGCTTCTTGCGACAGACCGACTGGCGCTCCCGCAGAACGCACCAGCGGGGTCCGCATTCGACACCCGTGGGGCATGACCGGTGCACCGGCTTGCCCCTCGCTCCCCTCAAGTTGCCCAATATGGAGCATCCGATGTCCACACCCTCTCTCGTCCGGCGCGGCATCACCGCCGTCGCGCTTGCTGCCTGCAGCACGGCCGTCCTGGCCCAGGCTCCGGCACCCACACCCACGCTCAACACCGGCGACACGGCCTTTGTCTTCGTGTGCAGCCTGGTCGTTCTGCTCATGACGCTACCGGGCCTGGCGCTCTTTTACGCAGGCCTCACCCGCGTCAAGAACGTGCTGTCCATGCTGATGCAGGTCTTTGCCGTCTCCAGCCTGATGGCGCTGCTGTACGCGATCTATGGCTACAGCCTGACGTTCGTCGACGGAGGCAGTCTGCAGGCCTTCATCGGCGGCACCAGCAAGTTCTTCATGAACGGCATCACCGTGGACTCGCTGCAAGGCACCGTGCCCGAGCTGCTGTACTTCCTGTTCCTCACGCTGTTTGCCGCCATCACGCCGGCCATCATCTGCGGGGCCTTCGCAGAACGCGTGAAGTTCTCGGCGGTGATGGTGTTCATGGTGGTGTGGCTCACCATCAACTACGTTCCTATGGCGCACATGGCCTGGGGCGGCGGCTGGGTTGCCGGCCTGATCCCGCAGGACTTTGCAGGCGGCAACGTGGTTCACGTGAACGTGGGCATCGCCTCGCTGGTCGCGGCCTGGATGGTCGGCCCTCGCCTCGGCTGGGGCAGCACCAGCATGGCACCGCACAACATGACGATGACCATGACCGGTGCGTCGCTGCTGTGGGTGGGCTGGCTGGGCTTCTGTGGCGGTTGCGCCCTGGCGGCCAACGGCTTTGCCATGTTGGTCGTGGTGAACACTTTCCTCGCATCGTGCGCCGGCGCCCTCTCCTGGATGGCCGTGGAATGGGTGCACCGTGGCAGGCCCAGCCTGCTCGGTCTGCTGTCCGGCTCGATCGCTGGCCTGGTGGCCATCACCCCGGCCTGCGGCTTCGTGGGCCCAATGGGTGCCATCGTGCTGGGCATCATCGTCTCTCCGATCTGCGTGTGGGCGGTCGACGTGCTCAAGCCGCTGATGAAGCTCGATGACTCGCTGGACGTGTTCGGCGTGCACGGCGTCGGTGGCATCGTCGGCGGCCTGCTGACCCCGATCTTTGCCTTGCCGGCCCTGGGTGGTGTGGGCTTCGCCGAAGGGCGCGACCTGGGCACGCAACTGGCCTACCAAACGGGTGCGCTGGGCTTCAGCATCCTGTACTCGGCCGTCACCAGCCTGGTCGCCTTCATGGTGGCCAAGGTGGTGTGCGGTGGCCTGCGCATCGACGAAGAGCAGGAGGTGGACGGCCTGGACGTCTCCTCGCACGGCGAGGTGGGCTACAAGCTGAGCAACTGAGCCAGCACCGCCCAGTCTCGTTCAACCGGGCCGATGCCGCACACTGCGGCATCGGCCTTTTTCTTTGCCAGCGCATCGCCGGAGCGGGCCCAAGGGGAACGCGCCAAAGACAAAGGCCCCGCAACATCGGTTGCGAGGCCGGGTTCAGATCGGAGAAAAGAGAACGCTGCTCAGGAAGCGACCGGGATGCCGAGGCGGTGCAGCTTGCGGTACAGCGTGTTGCGGCTGATTCCCAGCACCTTGGCCACGCGGCTGACGTTCCAGCGGTGCTGCTCGATGAGCTTGAGCAGCGCCTCTCGCTCGCCCAGCTGAACGGGATTGAGTGTCGCCATGATGTCCTCGTCGGCATCGGCATCCACGTCCATGGCACCTGCTGCGTCTTCCTGCGTCGCCCCGCCAGCCGGCATGGCCTCTGCGGGAGCGGCCCACACCAGGCCACCAGGCTGGCATGTGGCCGGCATCTGGCGCTGCAGGGACGGCAGGTGCTCGGGCAACACCGTCACACCGTCCATCAGGGCGACCGCCGTGCGAAGCACGTGCCGCAACTGCCGCACGTTGCCGGGCCAGGCGTAGCCCATCAGCAGGGCATCCGCTTCGGCGCTCAGGCGCACCTCGGCCCCGGCCTCTTCGGCCAGGATGCCCAGGATCAGGGCGCGCCGGTCGCTGCGCTCCCGCAGTGCGGGCAGGCTCAGCTCGATGCCGTTGAGGCGATAGTAGAGGTCTTCCCGGAAGCGGCCTTGGGCCACCAGCTCGGCAAGATCCCGGTGACTGGCACTCAGAAGCTGAAAGCTCACGTCCTGAGCCTCCTCCGATCCCAGGGGCGTGACCCGCCGCTCATCCAGCACCCGAAGCAGGCGTGCCTGCAAGTCCAACGGCATGTCGCCAATCTCATCCAGGAACAAGGTGCCCTTGTCGGCCTGCAGCACCTTGCCACGCCGGCCACTGCGCTGCGCACCCGTGAAGGCCCCGGCGCGGTAGCCGAACAGCTCGGCCTCGATGAGGCTCTCGGGGATGCTGGCGCAGTTCACGGCCACGAACTCGCCGGACGCATGCGGGCTGTGCTCGTGCACCAACCGGGCAAACACCTCCTTGCCGGATCCGGTTTCGCCGTGCAGCAGCACGGGAATGCCCTTCTTGATCACCTTGCAGGCGGTCTGCCAATGGCCCATCAGCCGGGGATCGCCCAGCTTCTGCCCCACGGTGGCGTGCGGGTGCGACGCCGACGCAGCGGAGGAGTCGTCGCGTGGAGCCAGGGCTCGCCGGGATGTCGCCGACGACGGCTCCACACCCGCCGGCCGCCGGGCCAGGGCGAAGTACCGGTTCGAGCCGCTCACCTTGAAGGTGACGACCGGATGGAAGGACGCCTGGGCGCTGCGCTCGATGAGGTCGTCCAGCGACGTCTCGAACACCTCGTCCAACCGCATGCCGATCAGGTCCATGGCGGCCGTTCGTCCGAGCTGGAAGAGCGCGCTGCGGTTGACCGCCAGGATCTGGCCGTCCGGCGCCACGGCCAGCCGGCCTTCATGCAGGGTGTGGATGAACTCCGGCCGGGTATGGAAGTGAACCGGGCAGGCGTGCGGAAAGGACCGGTCCAGCAGGCGGTTCTCGATCATGCGGGCCGTCATGTCCAGCAGGACCAGCACATGCTGCTGGGGCATGAGCGAACGGCTCGTCACATCCAGCACGCCGGCGGGTCGGCCCTCGGCATTGACCAGGGGCACGGCGGCGCAGGTCAGCGATCGGAAAGGGGGAAAGAAGTGCTCTTCGCGGTGGATGGTCACGGCCCGGTTGGCCGCCAGGCAGGTGCCCATGCCGTTGGTACCGGCCTGCGCCTCGCTCCAGACGGCTCCCACGCGAAAGCCCATGTCGTCGAGGTCCCGCCCGAACTCGGGCGAGGCCACCATGTGCACGATCATTCCGTCGGTGTCGGTCAGCACCACGGTGGAAAACGGGTCGGCCAGCTGCTGGAACAGCGTGGTCATCTCATGGCGTGCGCAGGCGACGAGGTCGGACAGTCGCGCCTGACGCTCGGCCAGCAAGGCCCCGTCATAGCACAGCGGGCGCGGCCGTCCGTCCGGGCGCAGGCCGTGTGCTTCGATGCAGCGCGCCCAGGACTGGCTCGCCACATCGCTCATGCTCAAGGCCTGCGCGCCTCGGGCCATCACCGTGTCAGCCCGGGGCGAGAGGACGGCGCTCATGGCTCACTCCGGTTGGGTGCCCGGACCCAGATCCCGTCCGTCATCGAACTGCGAGAGCCACGTCACCGCCGTGGGCAGGTAGCGGGTGAGCCCCTTGTACTCGGCCAGGGGTGCAGGCAGCGAGCCCAGCACCCGGTGCAGGCGGGCGCCCCAGCGCGGCTGGGTGCACAGCTCTTCCAGGCTGGCCAGGTAGCAGCGGATGCTGAACAGCATGCCGTTGCTGCGGGGCAGGCGGAACATGGTCTGCAGCTCCACGCGCAGGTGCACCTTCTTGCCGACGTTGTCCGGTGTGACGGAGGCCCGGTCGGTCCCCCATTCCGGATAGGTCTCGGGCGAGGTGTCCAGCCGCGGGTTGACCGTCATCGTCCAGTTCAGACGCCGTACCGGACGTCCCTGTTGCAGCATCATCAGGTACTTCAGCGCGCGGTCGAACACGCCCATGTCGTGCGCCAGCGGTACGGGCGCATGCCATTGGTGGAAGCTCATGCCGACGTCGAAGGTCAGCGACCAGTCGGCCTGGGACGTCACCATCGCGGCATCGGCGAAGAGGGTGCCTTCGCGCTGATCCAGCACCACGAAGTCGCCCTGAACCTGGCGGGTGATGTACTCCAGCGGCCCCTGGGGCAGCGTGCTGGCATCACCGAAGATGAAGTCCTGGCGCAGCCCGAGCGGCCGGTTGGTCCACACCCAGCGGTTGCCGTCGCGCAGCAGGGCGAAGTGCTCCGGGTAGTCGGCCGCCAGCGAGGTCATCAGCAGCTCCAGCGTGTCCCACTCAGCCTCGATCATGTGCGGCAGGCTGGCACAGCGGCCCGGATCCCGCGCCAGGGTGATCGCCCGGTCCCGGCATTCGGCCACATAGTGCTCGTCGATGTCGAACGCGTGCTCGTACACCGATCCCACCGGGCCCGGCACATGGGGCTCCATGTTGACCGAGTACATGTAGCTGTCCTGCGGGAAGGGCAGCGGGAAGCGCCGGATGGCCTCCGGTGAGTTCTTGAACGTGTAGTCGTCCCGAAACGATTCCTGGGCGAAGGCGAGGGTCATGATGAGGCCTTGGTTGAGTTCAGAGGTCCAGGGTCAGGCAGGCGCCCTTGAAGCGCGACACACAGGGCATGACGAGCTTGCCGGCCTGTTTGTCGGCATCGCTCAGGTAAACGTCGTGGTGCAGCAGCTCGCCATCGGCCGAGAGCACCGGGGTCTCGCACTGCCCGCAAGCACCGCCGCGGCACAAGGCGTTGACCGGTGCACCGCATTGCTCGAGCGCCTCGAGCAGGGACAGGTCGGCCGGCACGGTGATGCGCTGGCCGCTGCGGGCCAGCAGCACATCGAAGGGCTCGCCCGGCTCGGCCGATGCGAAACGTTCGCTGTGGAGGTGGGTGGCGGGCCAACCCATGGCGGCCCCGCCCTCCATCGCGGCGCTCACCATGGGGGTCGGGCCACAGATGTAGAAATGCGTGCCCAGGCGGCGACCGGCAAACAGCGTCTTGAAATCGATGCGCACGCCCTGGCTTTCATCGTAGTGATGCACCTTGGCCCCGGTGCCAGGGCCTCCAGCTCGGCGACGTAAGCCGCGTGCGCCGGCGAGCGCCAGGCGTAATGCACCTCGAAATCGGCCCCGCGTCGGGCCAGCTCGCGGGCCTGGGACAGGATCGGTGTGACCCCGATGCCACCGGCCACGAGCAGGTGGCTGCGGGCCGTGCTGATCAGCGGGAACAGGTTCATCGGCGCGGTGATGTCGAGGCGATCCCCCACGCGAGCCTGTTCATGCAGCCAGGCCGACCCACCCCGCGAGGGCTCCTGCCGGCGCACGGCGATGCGCCAGCTCATGCGCTCGTTGGGGTCGCCCAGCAGGGAGTAGGGATTGCGGCGCGGACGCTCGCCTGCCGGCACGCTGACGACCACATGGCTGCCAGCCGAGTACAGCGGGAATGGCTGCCCGTCCGCACGGCGGAAGGTGAACTCGCGAATGCCCGATGCCACATCCCGGACGGCATCGATGACCACGTGAAAGGACGACTCGTTCATGACTGAAATGGCTCCGCTTCGGGGATGAGCCCGGGTTCCTCGGCATCGATCTGGAAGGCCATGTAGGCGCCCAGCTGACGGGAGAAGTGATCACGCACGAACAGCGTGCGGCCGCATCCGCTGCAAGGGGCAACGGTCGCCGTGACGTCCGGCGTGGTAGTGCGGCAGTGCACGCAGAACATGGGCCGAGCCGGCGCCCCCGCACGCTCACGCTGGATCTCGGCCTCGCCCAGTCCGGCCTTGGCGGCACGGCGCGAGGCCTCCCAGACCAGGTGTTCGTTGCCCAGCAGGTACAGGCGACAACCCATGCTGGCGCGCTCCAGCTCGGCCGACAGCACGTCCAGGCCCGCCTCCAGGTCCGAGGCCACGGCGCAGGGCACGCTGACACGAAGGTCGAGCTCTGCGCCTTCCGGCGAACGTCCGACGACGATCACCGACAGGGCCGAAGGCAGATCGTCCAGCAGCCGGGAGATCTGGCCCGCGTGCGCGGCTTCGACCAGCAGGATGTGCCGGAGACCGGATGGGTCCCACTGCAAGGGCTTGTAGACGGGGGTGCTGTACATGCTGTGACCCGGTAAGGGCAGAAGGTTGGAGATCAGGCCAGCTTTTCGGGATGGGTGCGCAGGCGACGGGGGTCGTAGAACGGCGTGCGGACCACGGTGGCCTTGAAGTCGCCCGACTGGCTGCGCACGGTCAGGCTGGTGCCCAGCTTCAGGTGGGTGGGCTTGAGGTGCACCATGGCCAGCGACTGCATCAGCAGGCGGCTGTAGCTGGCGGTGGTCACGACACCGACCTGCTGCGACCCGTCGAAGATGGGCGCGCCCGCTTCCACAGCGGCGTGGTGGTCCACATGCAGACCGGCCTGCTTCACACGCTCACGGCCCTTGAGGTGAGCCAGGGCCTGCTTGCCGATGAAGTCGGCCTTCTTGTCGAGGTCGACGGCCCAGTCCATGTTGACTTCCCACGGCGTGGTGTCGCCTTCCGGCATCTCGAACGGGAAGAACAGCAGGCCGCCTTCCACGCGGGTCAGCTCCAGGGCGTTCCACGACGCCGGGATCACGCCGAAGGGCTTGCCTGCTTCCAGGATGCTGTCCCACAGGAAGACGGCGTCGGCGCGGCTGCAGTACACCTCGTAGCCCAGCTCGCCCGAGTAGCCGCCGCGGCCGATGATCACCTGCTTGCCGAAGATGGTCGTGGGGAAGTGGTTGAAGTAGGGCAGCCCGGCCAGGTCGCCGGCCACATGGGGGGCCAGCACATCACGCGACAGCGGGCCTTGCAGCGACAGGATGTGAACGTCCTGATCGGACACGATCTCCACCTGCTTGCCTTCGGCCAGGCGAGCCAGGGTCTGCGGTGTGGCGCCGCTGCCATGCGACACGCGGAAGCGATCGGCAGCATCGCGCATCACCATGATGTCGTCGACCAGCGCGCCGCTTTCATTGACCTCGGCCGACAGACGCGCCGTGCCCGGCTTCAGGCGGGTGATGTCGATGGCCAGCATCTGGTCCAGCACCGCTTCGGCATCCGGGCCGCTGACCTGAACGATGTTCAGGGCGGACACGTCGTACAGCGCAGCGCGCGTGCGGGTGGCGATCACTTCCTCATGGGCGTCGCGGTTGTAGCTCCATGGGATCGGCATGTTGTTCCAGGTGTCGCCGTCCAGCTTCGAGCCAAGTTGACGATGGCGCTCATTGAGCACGGAGTTCCGTTGCAT